>JAZSPB010000175.1:0-75264 GCA_045537235.1 Eubacteriales bacterium | reverse complement strand
AGCGTGGGGGGGGAGGGTTATAATGAAATCACATAAGAGAAAAAGGGGGTATATCATATGCTTTTGGGAGTGGCTAAGGAGATCATAACGCCTGAGATCGGTACTTGCCTTTATGGATATCGCCCCGATTTTCATTCTGCGTCGGTGGAAGACGATCTGACGGCTATTGCCTTTTATTTTGAGGAGGGGCATACGCGTGCTCTTTGGTTCAGCCTTGCCGTTTGTTTGATTGAAACCGCGCTATCCGATTCGATCCGCCACCGTCTCTCGGAGGAATTCGGCGTCCCCTTTGAAAATATTATGCTTTCGGCAACGCATACCCACTCGGGACCCAATACGGCGGGTGCGTACGGGTGGGGAGATATTGACCGCGCGTATTGCGACGGTATTTTTATTCCTGCGATTCTCAAAGCCGCCAAAGCCGCGATGTCCGCGCCCGTTGAGGTGGAAATGGGCATCGGTACGGGGAACAGTCATATCGGTATCAACCGCCGCGAAATCTGCGAGGACGGAACAAGGGTTAATTTGGGACAAAATCCTTGGGGATGCTACAATCCGCAAATGACGGTGATCGCCTTCCGTGACCACGAGAAAAAGCCTATAGCCAATTTGGTACACTACGGTATGCACGGCACTTGTGCGGGGCAGAGCGATGCCATATCCCGCGATTGGTCCGGCGTAATGTGCGATACGCTGGAGAAGACGAGCGGCGCGTTGACGGCCTTTGTTACGGGGCCCGAGGGTGATGTAGGTCCAAGACTTTCCAACGGAAAAACGGTGGGATGCGGTGACATTTCTTATGTTTACGAGATCGGACACCGTGCGGCACTTGACGCGGTGAATATATACAAGGGTATTCGGATGTATCATTCCGTTATCCGTTTTGCTGTGGCAGAACGGACGATGACCATTCCTCTTGCGCCCCGCTTTACCGAGGCGTTTGTCAAGGACGCGCTGGTTGCCCTTGAGGGAAAAACGGTCAATATTCAAGGCGCGAAGCGGCTATGTCTTGAGCGGGTGCTTGAATCGTATCGCAACGGCTACGAGGAAAGGGAATCCATAACCGTGCCCCACAATTTTTTGCTGGTTGACGACGTGGCCGTGGTCAGCTTCCCCTACGAGTTGTTTTCCGAGATGGGGTTGCGTATTGCCAAGTTTTCCCCCTTTGCCCATACACTTTCCTTGTCTTGTACCAACGGAAGTGAGAGTTATTTTGTAACCGAGACCGACATTTGTCGCGGCGGTTATGAGGTCAGTAGTTTTTTGTATCGGGATATTCAATCCATGGTATTGGATGCCGATCGGTATTTGGTAAGTCAGACCCTCGATAACTTGAGGGGATTATATGCAAATCGGGAAAGTGAGAAATAACAATGTATAGAATCGGAAGAGAAGAAATTGAAGAGCTTACGAAGGTCATTGAGACCGGATGTATGTTCAAGGTCAACAAGGGACTTCAGGAGTGTTACCGTGTCGAGCAAAAGCTTCGCGATCTTTTTGGCGTGGAGTATCCTATCTTTATGACCAGCGGTCAGGCGGCGCTGACGACAGCCCTTGTGGCTATGGGCATCGGCCCGGGTGATCAGGTCATTGTTCCCGCGTATACGTATATTGCAACGGCTATGGCGGTTGTTGCCGTTGGCGCGATTCCCGTGATTGCCGAGGTGGACGAGACGCTGACCCTGGATCCTGCGGATTTTGAACGGAAGATCACCTCCTATACCAAGGCGGTTATTCCTGTTCATATTCAAGGCTTCCCCTGCAAGATGGATGCAATCTGCGAGATTGCCCAAAAGCACAGTATCGGCGTTCTTGAAGACGCTTGTCAGGCAGACGGCGGAAGCTATAAGGGCAAGAGACTTGGAAGCATCGGTGACGCGGGTGCTCTCAGCTTTAATTATTTCAAGATCGTGTCCTCGGGGGAGGGCGGTGCGCTTCTGACCAACCGCCGAGATATTTTCGAGCCTGCGTTGATCTATCAAGACAGTAGTGCCATTGCCTTTTTCGGTAATCAGATGGACGGATTTTCCACAGAGCCCTTTTGCGGCGTTGAATTTCGTGCCAACGAGCTTTGCGCGGCGGTAATGAACAGACAGCTTGACCGTCTTGACGGCATTCTTGCCGACTTGAGGCGAAATAAGAAATATATGATGGAGAAACTCAAGGATGTGGTATCTTTCGTACCCTCCAACGATATTGAGGGTGACTGCGGTACGACTCTTGCGATGTGCTTTGACAGCGCCGAGAAGGCGGAGGCGTTGGCAAGTGCACTTAAATATACCGTTCCGTACGATACGGGAAAGCACGTATATTCCCGTTGGACACCTATCCTTCAAAAGCGCGGCGCATATCATCCCTTGATGGATCCCTTCAAGATGGAAGCCAACCGAGATATCGTTCCCGACTACAGCGAGGATATGTGCCCCAAGACCTTGGAGTATCTGAAAAAGACGGTATACGTTAGTGTAAAGCCCGATGCTACCGAGGAGCAGATGGACGAGGTTATTGCCGCTATCCGAGATCAATTGGCATAAAAAAGACCGAGGAGATATGATATGTACCACCGGTCGCCGAAGCGGCAATCAATGTTCGCAGTATTCTCGGCCACGGCGCGAAGCTGGGTGACCACTTTATAGAACGTATACCAGAGGATCCGGACAGCCTTTTTGACCCCAACCGCGAAAACAGTCGCTCCGCCCTTTTGGCTGAGATTCGCATTTGAAAACAGCAATTACGGAAGATAGCGAAATTATATTTTTCAATTTGTAAAAGGCAGAAAGCTGACCGATATTTATAATAAACTCGTGTGTTCTCACAAAGCACTGCAAACCATAAAATTCATTCACACAACAGGAGGTTTTATGCTCAACACAATTATTTTTTCAAATGAGATAACAGTTTGGTGGGATAAACAGTGGGAGTTGGTGGACGATGTGTCTTATAGGCTGCTCCTCAATGGAAAAGCGGTTGCAACAACCACGAAAACGCACTATTCTTTCCATAACCTTTTCCCCGAAACTGCCTATGAAATAAAAGTGGAGCGCACAGATGGCGAATCGGTTGCAGAGGTTCTTGGCATTCTTCATTTGACTACGCCAAAAGAAAAAAAGCGTCTTGACGTAACGTCCTACGGTGCCGTCGGTGACGGCCAAACGCTTAATACCGAGTCTCTTCAGCGTGCCATCGACGCGTGCGGCGCGGACGAGTGCGTTTATTTCCCCGCGGGTATCTATATGTCGGGCGCACTTGACCTTCACAGCGATATGGAGCTATATCTGGATCAAGGTGCGATCCTTCAAGGCACCGCCGAGGTGGATGACTACCTGCCCCGTCGGTGGGGGCGGTTTGAAGGCACTGAGTTGATGTGCTACAGCTCACTTCTTAACATGGGAACGCTGGATCATACCGCGGGTCCTAATTGCCGCAACATTGTTATCCGCGGCGGCGGCGCGATCCTTGGCGGTGGCACTGCGCACTGTGAGGCGGTCATTGAGAGTGAATTGGCGCGGCTGAAAAACGATCCCGAAAAAAGCCCTGACGATATCAAAGACCTCGAAAGCAACCGCGCTCTCCTCGCAACGGTAAGACCGCGTCTCATTAATATCAGCAACTGCGAAAACGTGGTCATTACGGGGCTTACTATGGGCTATGGCGCATCATGGAACGTACACTTCATATACTCACGGAATATTGTAACCTATGATTGCAAAATCGTTTCCCATGGCGTTTGGAACGGCGACGGATGGGACCCCGATTCCTCGGAAAATTGCGTCATTTTCAATACCGAATTCAATACAGGCGACAACAGCATCGCCATTAAATCGGGGAAAAACCTCGAAGGGATCAAGATCGGGCGCCCCTCGGTAGGCATTCGTATTTTCGATTGCCACGGCGGAAAAAGTGTGGGAATCGGTAGCGAGATGTCAGGCGGTGTCAGTAACATTTATATCTGGGACTGTGACTTCACCGCGTCTGTCATGGGTTTGAGCATCAAGTTGAATCACGAGCGCGGTGGCTATATGCGAAACATAGTCGTTCGTAATTGCCGCTTCTCCAGAATTCTAGCCCGTAGCAGATACTATGTTGAAAACAGCCAGCCTGCGAAAAACCTGTCCGTTGTGGAGGATTTTCTGTTCCAAAACATTGAACTCACAGGAAGCCCGATAGTGAATGACGGCAAAAAGCATCCCTCCGAAATTCTTTTGCTCGCAGGTCTTGACGAAAAGGATCACTATTTCAACCGATTCACCTTCGACGGTCTTCGAATCCACAACCGCGAGAATGGAGAGCCCCAGAAGATTTTAATCCAGAACACAAAAAATCTGACCTTCAAAAACATTTCCTTTGATTGACAAAACAATACAATTAAAGGAAGAACAAGTAATCCCGAAAACATAAGTAACATAAGGCTTTATAGCACCGAAGAGCAGATTTTGGTCTGCTCTTCTTTTTATGCCTTTTTAAACTCAAAATAACCTCAATTTGCGGAACTTTTATGGAACTTTCCATGCTTTGAATTGAGCAAAATGGAAGCCAAACCGGAATTCAAAAAAGTTGCAATTTTATTCTGGGATCATCTGTATTTAGATGGGGAAAGGCCCGTTTGCTTTTTAAAAAAACGACTGAAGTAACTTTCATCGTGAAATCCGGACTGCTCGGACACCTCTGATACTGTATACATCCCGGAGCTTAAAAGCTCTTTTGCGCGTGAAAGCTTAAGACTATTGATATAATCTACGGGCGAACAGCCTTTCACATTGAAAAATATCTTTCTGAAATATGTTTCACTTACGCCGCACATTTCTGCAAGGTTAGCAATGCTTATTATTTTCTTAGTATATTCGCTATGAATATACGTCACGGCGGGTATGATAAGGTTTTCTGTTTTGGTTGATATATATTTGCAAGAATATTCTTTTATTATGTCAAGAATGACTGTATATAATATTGATTTACACTTCATTTCAAAGCCGTTCTTTTTTATGCGCCAGGCGTTTTCAGCATGTTTAAAGCTTTCCGAAAACTCGCCGATGTTTTTTGCTTTCATAACAAACGGATCAAAATCGACTGTTTCGAATAGTTCAAAATTAATAGCATAGACACCTCCGGTGCTAACGCTCTCCACTACATAGTCGGAACCCTTGGGCAGATAGACCAAATCTCCTTGACACACGAAAAGTTTTTTACCGCTGCTGAATTTATAATATCTTTCACCGCCCATATGTAAAGCCAACCCGTGACTGGGGCGATTTTTGTGAATTGGTGCTCCTCCTCCGGGTGCGACAAAGCACGCGGTAATAATTTCGGAAATGTTGAAATTGTGATTTATGAAAGCCTCCATACTATCGCCTCCTTCCTTGACTTATTATACTATTTTGTGTTGAATAAGTCAAGAAGTATTGAAATTTTCATGGATTGTATCCGGTTTTTATGGTATACTCAAAGCAAACTTTAAGGAGGTGTTCCAATGCAACGATTTTTGGATGTAAGAGAAAAAATTGCCGGGCAGTATACAGACACAAACTGGATAGAAGAAAGTGGGCTCTCGAAAGAAGAGCTTGTGGCGCTTTGTAACGAGCTTACAAACTCAAATCTGCCCAAAGCCACCGCGAAAGCAAAAACCTTTGAGCTTATTGCTACACGTTCATGTATTGCAATAGATCCGGACGATATTTTCCAAGAGAAGCTTTGCGGTTACGGTATCATGGCAAAGCAACGTGATTTCTGGGAAAAGATCGTTACCGATAAATATCTTATAGAAGAAAAGGCAGAACTTAAGCAGGCATGGGAAGTTTTTGGATCACATAGCAGCGGAGGTGATTACGGACACACCTCTCCCAATTCAAGGTTGCTTTTGGAAGTAGGCCTGGCAGGGCTTTTTGAGCGAGTAAATCTGGCTGCCGAGCAGGAGAATTTGAGCGAAAAGCAAGTAGCTTTTTATGATTCCTGTAAAATCGTTCTCAAGGCTATGATGTGCGTTGCGGGTAGACTTGCCGATGCCATCGAACCATATAATCCGGACAACGCCAAAGCGTTGCGAGCGATTTCCGTAGCTGCTCCCGCCAACATTTATGAGGCAATGCAGCTTTTGGTGTTTTATTTCTTTATGCATGAGTACGTTGCCGGAACGAGAGTGCGCACTTTGGGGCGTCTTGATGTTTTGCTGACGCCTTTTTACGAGAACGACATAAAGAACGGTACATACACCAAGAGTGAAATAAAAGAAATGATAAAATTCTTTCTTCACAAATTCTGGGTGGCAAAAGTACCCTTTGATCTTCCTCTTTGCCTTGGCGGTCTTGACGAAAACGGAAATGAGGTCACCAATGAGGTTACATATCTCATAGCAGAGACTTACAACGAGCTGAATATACACAGTCCCAAAATTCACATAAGAGTGTCAAAAAAGACCCCCGATAGCTTTCTTAGTATGATTCTTTCCTATATTAGGGGCGGCAACAGTAGCTTTGTTTTTGTAAACGACAACGTGGCCGTAAAAGCCTTGATGAACGTAGGCATTGAACAAAAGGATGCCCTCGACTATGTGCCGATCGGTTGCTACGAGCCTGCTGTTTGGGGGAAGGAGATCGGATGTACCGGAAATGGCGGATTGAATCTTGCCAAAGCGATAGAGTACGCTATTACCGACGGTGTGGATTTAAAATCGGGTGTTCAGGCAATGCCGAAAAGAGGCGAAGTGAAATGCTTTAACGATTTTTTGTCGGCGGTTAAATTTTATATTACCTTGATGTGCGAGCAGTCATTAGGCTATATTTCAAGCATTGAAAAGTATTATGATGAAATAAACCCCGATCCCATTCTTTCCGCCATGTACGAAGATAGTGTGCGCCGCGGTGTTGATGTTTACGATGGGGGTGCAAAATACAACAATAGCTCGATGTATTTCTACTGTCTGGCGTCTCTTGTAGATTCGCTTGCCGCGGTGAAACGCCTGGTATATGACCAAAAGCTTATTTCATTTGAAGGGCTCTGCGAACTACTGAAGAAAAATTGGCAGGGCGGAGAGAGGCTTCGCCTGCGCGCACTTAATCTCAAAGAAAAATACGGTAACAGTGATCCACTCACCGATAAGCTCACAACAGATATTACCGACTTCTGCGCTTCGCTCGTTAACAGCAAGCCCAACGGCAGAGGCGGTGTTTTTAAAGCGGCACTTTTCAGTATAGACCGATATGTAAGGCTTGGCGAACAGACAATGGCTACACCCGACGGACGCTTGGCCGGGGAAATACTTTCCAAAAATCTTTGCTCTACCGTATCAATGGACAAAAACGGAATCACAGCACTTATCCATTCGGTTACCAAGATAGACCATTCAAAATTCCCCAACGGATCGGTGCTTGACATATTACTTCATCCTTCGGCTGTTTCGGGAGAAGATGGGCTTAAGGCTTTTTTGACGATTCTAAAGACATATATGGCAAAGGGGGGCTTTGCTCTACATGGAAACGTATTTGATGCCAAGATTCTTAAAGAGGCGCAAAAAGACCCGCAAAGGTATGCTACTCTCCAAGTGCGTGTTTGCGGTTGGAATGCGTATTTTGTGAATTTGAGCCAAGCCGAGCAGAATGCTTTTATCAAGCAGGCAGAAAATATAGGAGGGTAGGCTTGAGAATGGAAATCCAATGACAAAGTATAACAAGACACGGGACGGTTCTGTGAGCCGTTTTGATCACCCGCAGTCTTCAAAGTGGAGTGACGAAGCTCTACGCGGCAAGGCGCCCCGAGGTCTCCTTAACAGATACTTCAAGGCGTAAGCAAAACCCAGGTAACATAAGGCTTTATAACACAAAAGAGCGATCACGGCGGTCGCTCTTTTTTGTGTGATCGGAATTTGTCAAGTTGACTTGCTCCGGTGCTGTTTCCTGTAAGCAGAAGGGGAAATGCCGTTTTTTCGTCTGAAGCGCAGAGAAAAATAACTGTTGTCGCAATAGCCGCAGGAAAGGGCAACGGTGGTTATGCTTGTGTCACTTTCCTCAAGCAGCCGCATGGCACGGTTCATTCTTGCATTCTCAACGTACTCCGATACGGTCATACCGGTTATTTCTTTGAAAATATGTGAGACCCTGCTTTCACTGAGGTTCACGACCGTGGCAATATCTGAAATGCAGATGCTTTCATGTAAATGCTTTTTTATATAATCAACGCTCAGATCCACGGCCTTGAATATTGGCTTGTAACGGCTTCGCTTGATCTCGGAGTCATTGTCAAAAACATAATGTGACATCAGGTGCCCCGCCAATTCATAAAGGCAGGACATTATAAAAAACGGGGCGTGCTCGTGACTCGCGATCGACCTGATTCTTTCAAATATCTCATTGATTTTTTGGTCGTTTTTTATATGGTGGTTAAAAAGGATTCCGTTATAAGACCCTAATATATCGGGCGGGAAGATCATACAGCAAACCGTAGCGTTTCCGAAATCACGGCACCCGTGTACTTCCAGCGGATTTACTACCGTCAATTCGTTTCTGTTGATCTTATAGTGGTTTTGTTTTATCATATAATCGCAACCGACGGTATCGTAAAAATACATCAATTCGATGGCATCGTGCCAATGCGCCTTCATTGGAGACGGCGAATGGGAAACGATGAGCTTAAAGGGGAATTTTTCATCAAAAACCAGTATTTCTTCATATTCTTCGCCGAGCATTGAATCAACCTCCTCGTAGCAGAATTATTATAATAAATCGGCTGTTTTATTATATAAAACGCAGACGGATTATGGTATTATTATAATATGGAATAGAAAATTTGTCAAGAAAAGGGGTTGATTTTATGAGAAATATCAAGGACTACGGTGCGATCGGTGACGGTAACGCGCTTGATACGGCGGCGATACAGCGCGCAATCGACGATGGCGGTATGGTATACGTTCCGCGGGGCGTTTACAGAACGGGCACTCTCTATCTGAAAAGCAACGGCGGTTTGCATTTGGAGGCAGGCGCGGTCTTGCTTGCCAGCCACGAGCCCGATGATTACAACGAATGGGATTTCTGTCCGCAAAATTGGAAAAGCAAGGCTGAATTTACAAACGGAAAGCATTTGATCGTCGCGGTCGAGCAGGAAAACGTTTTTATCGAGGGGCAGGGAACGATCAAGGGGGAGGGCAGCTTTTGGATCAACGAAAAAATGACCATGCGCGGATGGCCCGATCCCGAAAATATTGATTATGCGGTCAACGAAAAAAACGTTCGTCCCGCACAGATGCTCTTTATTTGCGAGTGCAAAAACGTTAAGATCACGGGCGTAACGCTTTTGGATTCGCCGTGTTGGCATCTGCTCTTATACGGATGTGAGGACGTTGTGGTTCACGGACTTACTATCAAGGGGGCAAGACCCCGTTGGACAAATGACGGCATTGACATTGACGCTTGCTCGGGTGTTTCGGTGAGCGACTGTCTGATCGACGTTGGTGATGACGGTATCACCCTTCGCGCCGCGGGCGAGAGATTGTTGAAAAAGGCTAACGTATGCGAACGGATCACAGTAACCAACTGTGTGATCCACGCCCATCGCGATAACGGCATACGGATCGGCGTCGGCTCGGGACTGATACGAAACTGTATGTTGAGCAATCTTGACATTGAGGCGCCCAATCTGGCGGGCTTTGAGATCAACAGTAAATGGAGCCGAAGCACCGAGAAAATAACGAGCATTGAAAATATTATTTGCTCCAATATACAGATAAGGGCAAGAAGAGCCTTTAACATCGTTTCCTGTGTTGGTGAAGAAAAGGTGACGGCACGCTGCTTTATACGGAGCATTGTCTTTAACAATATTATGCTTAGCCAAAGAGAAAGCTCGCGGGTTTACGGCAGAGAGGACGGTCCCATTGAGCACCTTTATTTCAAGGATATTTATGCCGTAACCGATGAAATGTCGGATCCCCGTGCTCCCGTTTTTGACATCAAGGGGGGCGAAACGGTTTTTGTGGAAAACGTAATGGATACCTCAAGTAATATGAAAGGTCGATAAAAAAGCACGAAAGAAAAAAGAGCGATCGAAAAGGGTGCCTGCCATATCGTGGGTCGCCCAAGGTCGCTCTTTTTATGCTCATTCAGATTGGAATTAAGCCCCAATGGTGGAACTTTTGTGGAGCTTTCCACTTCTTGAATCTGTGAAATGGAAGCCAAACCGGAAGTCTCTAAACCGGAACTTTATTATAGCGCGAAATTTCGTGTTCGCAAATACCGAAAGGGAATTGTTTGCAGAAAGGTTGCAAAGTTTTTTGATGCCCGTCTCAAACTATATTGGTCGACTGTTTTTAAGATGCGAGTCAAAATTGTTGAAAACACTTGAAAACAGCCGTTGGCTGTGATATAATTGACCAGCAGATAACTTATAACTCATTGAGAAGGAGAATATTATGGCTGTTTACCAGATCCACCGCATCCAAAGTGAAGGCGTGGCATTGTTCACGATAGTGATCAAACCCGCCGCGGAGGGAAAATTCCCCACGATCATCATGCGCAATCCTTATGTGGATGCCGCTGCGAGCAAGTCCGATGAGGAGCTCGCCCGGGGAAAGATGGTCGAGTACTCCGACTTCTTAGAGGCGGGCTACGTCGCAATCTACCAGCATTGCCGCGGTTGCGGAAAAAGCGAGGGGGATTGCATTCCCTACATTAATGAACGCAAGGACGGTCTTGCCCTTCAAGCGTGGATCCGTGAACAGCCCTTTTATAACGGCGAGATGTTTCTGTTCGGCACCAGCTACGCTGCCGCGGTACACTATGCTACCGCTCCCTTTGCGCCCGATATCAAAGGTGCCGTGCTCCGCGTCATGGACAATGATCGCTACAACGGTAACTACCGCAACGGTTTCTATAAGGTCGGGCTTCACGGCGGCTGGTTCGTCAACATGTACAAGCGTATGTCTATGACGAAAAAGCCCTATGTCACCGAGACGTACAACACACTGCCGCTGATTGACTTCTCCAAAAACGTATTTGGCGAGTCAGTTCCCGTCTTTGATGAGATCCTGCTTCACCCCGATCGTGACGACCCCTTCTGGGACACCTATCTGGGAGGTGCTGAGATAAGACACGCCGAGAAAAATGCCAACATCCCTCTCCTTTTGGTGGGCGGATTTTACGACATTTTCACGGGCGGTATGTTTGATATGTGGCATGGACTTGATGATGCCACCCGCCAAAAAAGTGCCTTTCTGGTCTGTCCCTACGGTCACAGTACAAGCCCCGAGGGGCAGCCGATAGAATTTCCTGATGGCGACATCTCCATTTACAAAAACAAGCATGCCATCGAATGGTTTGATAGCATTCGCGGCAAACGAGAGTTCCCCTTTACGCAGGGTAAGGTGACCTATTATTCCTTGTTTGAAAACGTGTGGAAGACCGATGATTTCACGACACCGGAAAGCACCATGGACTTTCCATTGGGCGAGGGCGAGGTGACCTATACCTACAACCCTTATGCCCCTGCTTCCTTCCGCCATGGGCTTTCCACAAACTTCGGCGGCACAACCTATTTTGATCCCCCAAACAGCCGCTACGATGTCAAGAGCTTTTTTACCCCTCCGTTCGAGTGCGACACTCTCATTCGAGGCAAAATGAAGCTCAAGCTTACCGTACGATCCGACTGCGAGGACACCTGCTTTTGCGTGCGCCTCGCCCTTGATAAATCGGAAGGAGCCTACGGTCTTCGCGACGATATCACGCAGATCTCCAATTTCACCGACCACTATGTCCCGGGCGAGGCCATCACGCTTGACCTTACCTTTGACGAGCATTGCTTCCTTGTCCGTGCAGGCGAGCGTTTGCGGATCGACGTCTCCTCGTCGGATACCACCCATTATGTGCGCCACACCAATCAAAAAGGACTTTACACCTTGCAAACCACGGCTAAGGTAGCGCACAACACGCTGATCCTTGCCGATTCGGTGCTGACCGTCCCCGCCGACAGCCCCGACACGCCCACGGCAAACGAGGTCACCTGCATCCAATGATCCTTTGCAGGGTCTGCTTAACAGATACTTCAAGAAATCTCACAAACCTAAGTAACATAAGGCTTTATAGCACAAAAGAGCAGATTTTGGTCTGCTCTTCTTTTATGCCTTATTTAGCCTCAAATTCGGCTTTTTAGGGTGATGATAATTTTCGGAGTATCGGTTTCAAACAACAAGCCTGCCTTCCGAGCCACGTGATCTTTATCTTACAGTCCCGTTCTTGCTCCATTCATTCGGTCGATGTGAAGCTTTGTCAGCGCGGCAATACCTTCAAAATCGCGCGTTGCGATCAGATCGGGCTTGAGGATGGAAATTCCTGTTCCTACCGCACACGCGCCTGCGGTGAAAAAGCTACCGATGGTATCGGGAGTCACACCGCCCGTACAGAGAAACGGGATGTGCGACAGCGGTCGGGTGATGTTAACGAGATAACCAAGATCGTCCTTGGTAATGGGGAACAGCTTGACGATATCCGCCCCTGCTCGGTATGCGCTCATTGCCTCGGTGGGGGTCAGCGCACCGGGGATGGAGATCAGCCCAAGCTTTTTTGTCAAACGGATAATATCGGGGTTGGTGTCGGGGGAGAGAAGGAACCTCGCACCCGCCTCTTTTGCGGCAACGGCGTAGGTCTCGTCAATGACCGTGCCTGCACCTACAAGCATCTGATCGCCCATTGTCTTGCAGATCGTCTTGATAACCTCTTCTGTTTTTTCGGCGGTGTCAGGATCGGCGGGGTCGAAGGTGGTTTCCACAATGCGCGCACCGCCCGCATAAATGGCGCGAACAAGATCGGGTACCAAGGTAATATCCACGCCGCGAAAAATGACGATAAGTCCCTGTTGCTTGATATATTCAACGTTATTCATATTTCTTGCCCTCCAATTCCTTGAAGTAGTAGACGGTATCGTCCTTAGGACGTATGTCGGTGACGGCACCCGTGTAGTGGCGCAGATTACGAGGGGTGTAGGGACGGTTCAGCACCTCGTCGATGTTGACGTCAATGCCAAGTCCCGGTTTGTCGGGAATGAGAATATAGCCGTCCTCAAAATGCACTTCTTCGTTGGTGATGGTCTTTCGGAAGGAGCCGTCGGTCAGCATGATCTCGTGAATGACAAAGTTGGGAACGGTTGCCGCAAGTTGAAGAATGGCGGCGTTGGAGATGGGACCCGAGGGATTGTGGAAGGAGATCATGATGTGCTTGGCCTCTGCCATAGCGGCGATCTTCTTGCCCTCCATCAGACCGCCCGTGTGGAAAACGTCCGGCTGAACCAGATCCACCGCATCCAGCTCGAACATCTCCTGAAAGGCGTATTTGGTATAGCCGCGCTCGCCCGCCGCGATCGGAATATGAGAATGAGCACGGACGTAGGCGGTGGAACGCATATTGTCGGGTACGCAGGGTTCTTCCATAACCATAGGCTTAAACTGCTCAAGCTCGCGGGAGATCTCGATGGCGGTGGTGGGATTGAAGCGACCGTGACATTCAATGAGCAGATCCACCTTGTCGCCGACCGCCTCGCGAACCGCGCCCACGATATTGATGCTCTTTTCCAACTGCTCGCGGGAAATGGTCATGTGTGCCGCACCAAAGGGATCCCATTTGAGAGCCTTGACACCGAGAGCCACTGTGTTTTTCGCTTTCTTTGCGAATTCCTCGGGGGTCTTTGCGCCTACGAACCAAGCGTTGGCGTACATTTTCACACGGTCGCGCATTTTGCCGCCGAAGAAGGTGGAAACGGGAGTGTTAAAAAACTTGCCCGCAATATCCCACAGTGCGATCTCAATACCGCTCATAGCGGACATCAGAACAGGGCCGCCCTTCCAGTAAATGTCGCGATAGACCTCAAACATAAATCGCTCGATCTCAAGGGGATTGCGCCCGATGACAAGGCGGCGAAGATCGGTGATCATACCCTCCAACGCCATTTCGTTGGTGCCGAGAGATGCCTCGCCCCAGCCGTAAAGTCCCTCATCGGTTTCTACTTTAATGAATGCCCAGTTGGTACGGAAAGCGTCAAGCGTATAGATTTTTACATCAGTGATTTTCATAGCAATTCTCCTTTAATCATATCGTTTTCCGCCGTTGAAGCCGAGAAGGCTTGCGGAGACTCCCGAATCAACCGCCAATTCCGCGCCTGTAACGGTTCGGGAAAGATCGGTTCCCAGATAAAAAGCGGCGTTGGCAATATCCTCGCCCGTGGATTCTATGCCAAGTGGCCAGTTGCGGCGGCGGGCGGCGATCTGTTCATCCGTCATATCATCCCATCGGTCGGTCTTGATGGCACCTGCGACCAGACTGTTGGCGCGAATGTTGTGGGGACCAAGTTCAACGGCAATGGACTTGGCTAATGTATTGAGAGCCCCCTTGGAGATCGAATAGAGGCAACGGTCGGGAATGCAGGCATCGGCGTGTACCGAGCTGATGAGAACAATGGCACCGCCGCCGTTTTCCTTCATGATATTTGCCGCATTTTGACAGCAGAAAAAAGTGCCTTTGAGATTGACATCCAATACTGCATCGAAATCCTCCGGGGTGGACGTGAGAAGCCCAAATCCTACGCCAAGATGGGCGGCATTCGCCACAAAGGTGTCAAGACGGCCGAAATCGGTGCGAATGCTGTCGAATACACGGCGAATATTACCTGTATCATTCAATTCCATCGAATATCCTTTGGCGCGCACGCCATAGTCTTTGATAAGGGTATTCGCCATTTTTTGCGCATCCTCCCCTTGTCGGCTGGAAATGACTACATCAAAGCCCTCGGCGGCGAATTTTTGGGCGATGGCAAAACCGGTATTTTTGACTGCTCCCGTTATAAAAGCAACGCTCATAGTTTCTCCTCCGCTTATTTTTTCTTTATTGTATCACATCAATTTAAGTAAAACAATGCAAAAAATGACTATAATTTAAGCAAAACGCTCACTTCGGTTGACAAGGTAAAAAAAGAGGAGTATAATGGGGGAGAGGTGATGAGAATGATGAACAAATACTTTGTCGGTGACGGCCATTATATTTTTGAAAATGTCCTTGTGATGCAGTTTGTCCCGAGAAATATGAAGGCGAATATAAGGGCGCGTATCACATCTTCTTTCCTCTGTGTATTGGAGGGAGGATACCGATACACGATGACGGACGAGGTATTTGATGTCAGACGGGGGCGGATCGTGTATATCCCGCAAGGGGCGAAGTATTCCTATTCCGTACTTGACAAAAACACAAGGTGTATACAGGTGGAATTTGATCTTTACCGAACGGTGGGGGAGACAAGACACGCGGTTCGCTTTTTTGATCGTCCTACCGTATTGGACGGTGGCGAGGAGGCGGAGCAACTGTTTGAGGCACTGGCGGGTTGTTATTTTAAGGACCGGTTTATGACCTTTTCGGTTTTGTACCGCTTGTTGGCTTTATTTTTCGGCAATATGAATGTGGCAAATATGGGGGGAACGGCAGGCAGTAAGATACACCCCGCTTTGGCATATATCAACCAGCATTTGAGCGAGAAATTTTCCATTCCCGAATTGGCGGCTTTGTGCGATGTCAGCGAGTCACATTTTCGGCGGATGTTCAAATCCTATACGGGGAGATCTCCCGTGAGATACAGAAATTGGCAGCTTATGGAACGTGCCTGCCGCATGTTGGGAAGCGGTGTGATGAACGTGGGCGAGGTGGCGACAGCCCTTGGCTTTTCCGATATTTATACGTTCAGTCAGGCCTTTAAGAGGGAGATCGGCGTTTCCCCTAAACAATATGTACCGAGAAGATCGGAGTAGAAAATAAGACGGGGTGAAATTTTCTATGGAAGCCAAATTGAAAGCTTTCCCCGGGATACTGTATCAAAAGACCGAAGAGTTTTTGCTCCTCGGTCTTCTTTTTTTGTCTATGAATTTAAGGAATGTTTTTGTGCGTCTCTCTATATTGCCCCGGGGTAAGTCCTGTGATTTCTTTGAAAACTCTGTGGAAGTAAGGCAGACTGTAAAAATTAAGGAATTCGCTGATGTCTTTGAGGTCCATATCGTTTTCTCCCAGTAGTTCGCATGCCTTTTCGATCTTGAGACGGGTGATGTATTGTATGGGAGAAAGCCCCGTCAGCTTGCGGAATTGCTTGCGGTAGACCGTTTCGCTGACGGCGCATCGTTTGGCAAGGTCGGGGATGCTCAGCCGTTTTGTATAGTTTTGATGAATGTAAGAGATCCCACATTCGTCGTGTTCTCGCAAAGGAAAGATGTGACCGAAGATCTCGTAGGATTTTGCCTTTGCCATGGATAGTTCTCCGTTTTTGTAGAACTGCGTAGCGGCGAAAAAGATCGGAAACAGCGTACCGTCATCATGAGTCAGCTTGATGATATCTTGTCCAAGGGGAATCTCGTTGTCCGATTCGTCGGTCAAAAAGAAGGAGAGGAGAATGGGGTGAGATACGGCATTTTCGGGCGTCAAAAAGGTGACCGCGTAATGTGAGCCGCGGGGGAGCAGCATAACGTCGCCTACCTCGGCCACAAAGAACTCGCCGCTTGGCAATTCGTATCTGACAGGGTACTCTGCAATGTAAAATAGGGCGCACCGAGAGCGAGAATCTTTCAAAAAGTCAAATCTGTGGGAGTTTTTTCGCCTTTGTTCGTTGGCAATGATCTCTTTCAAATGAAAAGGGGAAGAAAAGATCTTGTTAAGCATTTGAATATCCATAGTATCACCTCCTCTTTATCATATCACAAAAAACCGAAAAGTGCAATTCTTTTTCTCAAAAATTAGATTGAATGTCGATGGGGACGGTGTTATACTGAATGTGAAAACACTCATTAAATCATGGAGGAATTTCAAATGGACAGTCAAAGCTTGCGCGGTCGAGCAAAAGAAAAAGCGCGCCGATTTTTAGAATTGGATAGCGAATACCGCATGGGGTATCTGGAGGCGGAGCGTCCCCATCCCCGTACTGTGCGGCTGTCGCAGACGTACGAGTCCTCGGTGGAGGATGGCGTCCGTATGCTTCTCAGTGTGGATGCGGAAATGGCAGAGCGCGCCGCCGCGACCTTGGCAAGTGAAGGCTATGCCGATTTTGCCGATCGGATACGAAAAACCGTGCTTGGCGGCGGACGCGTTATTTTTTCGGGATGCGGCTCGTCGGGACGACTCTCTATGCGTTTGGAGCAATCCTTTCGTCACGCCATAGAAGCGCTTGCAGAGGCGTATCCCGATAAGAGGGAGAGGCTCTTGTCAAAGAAAGAGGCGGTTGGCAATATTATGACGGGTGGCGATTATGCGGTCATTCGCGCGGTGGAGTCCTTTGAGGATTCGGCTCCTTTAGGTCGTGAGCAGGTGCGCGAGCTGGGACTTTCTCGGGGTGACCTTTTGGTAGGTGTCACGGCAACGGGCGAGACCACCTCTATTTTGGGAACGGCGGTTCAAGCCCTTGAGAATGGCGCTGACGTTTATATGCTGATCTGCGCCGATCACCGTCCGCTTGTTGAGAAAATGGCGCGGGCAAGGGAAGTGTATCTGCATCCCAATTGCCGTGTTCTGACCCTTCCTTGCGGCAGCATGGCATTGACAGGCTCGTCGCGGATGCAGTCGTCCACCTTCGAACAGCTTTGCGGCGCGGTTGCCTTGGAAGGCGCGCTGTGTGACCTGCTTTGCGAGTGCGGTGTCGACGTGTCCTATCCCGACTATGCGACCTTCGGTACGGCGTTTTTGGAAATGACCCATCAGCTCATGGGAGAAAAGGCGGTAGCCCTTTTGGCAAATGCGACGAGAGATGAGCAGAGGGTATATGAGGCGGGCGGTCTTATGACGTTGTTTGCCGACGAATATATGCTTGACGTGCTGACCGACACGACCGAACGCGCCCCCACCTTTATGACACCCCCCTTCTGCTCCTCGGACATGGTGGGCAAGGAACCGTCTTGGGCATTTGCCAAAAATCCCGCATGCGATACCAAAACGGCATGGACGCGATGCTTTTTGCGCCGTCCGAACTGTTTGGAATGGGACAAGGCGACCTATGCGCGATTGAATTTTACGCCCGAGCAGATTGAACGCATTTTTGATATCGGCGTGGAGGCTTTGGAACGGTTTATGATCGGAAACGAGCCCATGCCCGAGCGCGAAAATGTGCCGTGCTCTCACGCTATGTGGGTAAGCGCGGACAGTGCGCCCGAGGAATTTTTCGCATCCGCCGCCCGCTATGCCTCTCACAGCGAATTCACCTTGGAAATGGCGGGTGTGACACTTGTGAAGACGCATATGGATATATTTGAGCATCTCTCGATGAAGCTGATGCTGAACACCTTGTCCACGGGCGTTATGGCGCGAATGGGACGTATCACGGGCAACTGGATGACCTGCCTCGCCATGTCTAACAAAAAGCTGATCGACCGAAGCGCCCGTATCGTGACGGACGTTTGCGGCGTTTCGTATGAGCAGGCTTTGGAGGAAAACTATTATTCGCAACTTTGCCTGGAGGCCGAGGGACGTAGCGCATCCCCTGCTGAGACCACTATTTTGCGACTGGGCTTGAAAAATGAGGAGGATTGAATCGTGAGGAGGATTGAATCGTATGTATACTTTGAAAAATGACATTGTTTCGTATACGGTAAACAATCAAGGCGGAATCGTATCGATCCGAAATCTGCGAAGCGGACGGGAATATTGCCTTGGCGATGGGGACAGCGCGGGAGAAATTTTCCGCTTGATCTATCGAGTGGAGGATTTTGAAGAACGCAGTATTCATGCCGCCGAGCAAAAAAATCCGATGATTATCGTGGAGAACGGAACCATGCGGTTGACCTATGAGCAACTGATGGGGCCTGACGGTATTCTTCCCATTCGCCTTACCGTTTTTTTGGTGCTGGACGGGGAACGGCTCACGTTGACAGCGGAAATTGAAAATAGGAGCCATGTCCACGTCAAAGAGATTCAGTTGTCCGCCATGGCAGGAATCTATGCGCTGGGAGACGACCCGAAGAAGGATTCCCTGATGCTCCCCATGAAGCTTGGACAACGGGTGGACGCTCCGACCGAGGCGGATTTTTCCAAGGTTGGCGGCTTGGGAGCGCGTCCTTACGATCGACCCGATTACCGATATTCCGCCATTGATTTCACATATCCCGGTTACAGTTGTATGCAGTGGTATTGCCTCTACAACGACAGGGAGTGTCTGTACGTGGGCAGTCACGATACGGCACATCACATCATTTGTCAGCATGTGGAGCGCCGCGTGTCCGACCGTACGTTGCGGCTTGGCGTTTGTCATTATCCTTTTTTGGAACAGAATGAAACGTGGGTCACACCTCCGATCGTATATGCTTTTTTGGAGGGAGACTGGCATTCGGGCTCGCGGTTTTATCGCCGCTTTATGATCGAGGAATACGGTTGGAAAGCACCGAAGAAGCCCGATTGGGTCAAGCAATTCCAGGGATGGCTTCGCGTTATCTTCCGCACGCAGTCGGGGGAATATAACTATCGTTTTTCCGACATTCCCCAAATGTTCGACGAATTGCAGGAGGCAGGTCTTGATACCTTATTCCTGCTTGGATGGCCTCACGGCGGCTTCGGACGGTTGCGTCCCGATTACGTTTTGAGCGTGGAAGAAAAGAAAGAACTGGAGCGGGGAATCGAATATGTACATTCCCGCGGCGGAAAGGTCATACTGTTCGTCAGCTATCACGTGGTAGATATGAAAAGCCGTTGGTTTACCGAATGTGGGGGCGAAGATGTGCTGGTACGCGATCTGTGGGGAAATTTGGCTCATTATGCGGAGACCTATGCCGCAGATGGCACTTACCGCATGATGCTGAACAATCCTTACAAGCAGTGCTGCGCTTGCTCGGGCTCGGACAAGTGGCATGAAAAAATGTTGGAAACGGCCGAATTTTGTATGGATCTCGGCGCGGACGGCATTTTGTTCGATCTTGGAGGAACCAAACCGTCTTTCTGTACTACGGAAGGACATGATCACAAAAAGCCAAATGAGTCGCGTGCTTCCAAGGTCAAGCGGTGGTCCGCGCTTCGTGATAAGATCAAAACTTTCGGTGATCGCGTGATTGCCGAGGAGCATTGTATTGATATTTACACGCAGTATATGGATCTCGTTCAACCGGGTCCTTTTACAACCAAAAAGGACAGTGCCCCCGAAATGTTCCGCTATACCTTCCCCGAGGTGGTTATGACGAACCGAAATATGGCGCTGTCGGAAGCCGATATGCGTAAGAATTGCAATTTTACCTACCTGTACGGCATTGCTTTTGACTTGTCCATTTTCCGCTGTGCGGGAAAACCGTCCGATATTCCGAACTACACCGCGTATATGAAAACGCTGATTGCCCTTCGCAAACGCTATGCCGACTATTTCTTTGCCGGAACCTTTGTAGACGAGGATGGCTTCACGGCGAAAAACGGAGTGTTCAGACAAAAGGCTTACCGCACCGCAGACGGCAGACTTGGACTTGCCGTATGGAACGATAACGGAGCTCTTGCAACCGAGATATATACCAACAAAGAAACAGGAAATACGCAAACGGTCACGTTGGATGCGGAACAGGTGACGTTTCTTGAACTGTAAATAAAAATTAGCAGAGGAAAAAATTATGGAAGTAAAAATAATCAACAATGTGACTTGTCGAGTAGTCGACGGCGAATACGACGTATATTTTGATATGGCACTGACCATGCTGGAGGAAATTATCGCCCACAACGAGAGGGGAGAGAAGACGGTCATGATCGTCCCCGTGGGTCCCACACAGCAGTATCCCATTCTTGCCGAGATGGTCAATCGGCTGAACGTCTCTCTTAAAAACGTGCATTTTTTCAATATGGATGAGTATATGGTGACCGACAAGGAGACCCTTTCCTATGACGATCCCATGAGCTTCCACTACCGCATGAACAAGGAATTTTACGAGCGCGTGCGTCCCGACCTTGTTATGCCCGAGTGTCAACGGCATTTTCCCGAGCCCGGAAGGGAAGCGGAATATGACCGTATGATCGAGGAGCTTGGCGGCGTGGATATGTGCTTCGGAGGTCTCGGTATCAACGGTCACGTGGCGTTCAACGAGCCCCCCGAGGCAGATGCGTCCATGAGCGCGGACGAGTTTGCGGTACTTGGCACACGGGTTCTTCCCATTTCCCGCGAGACAAAGACCATCAACGCCTACGGCTATCAGCGCGGCGACCTTCGCGGTATGCCCGAGTGGTGTATCACGGTGGGTATGAAGCAGATTTTGGGAGCCAAAAAGATCTACATCGCGCTTAACAGACCGTGGCAGAACGGACCCTTCCGTCATGCCCTTCACGACGAACCGACGGCAGACATTCCCGCATCCTTGCTTCGCCGTTGCCCGAAACTTACCTATTGCGGTAGCAAAGAAATTATGGAAGGAGCTATATAACCATGGCAGAAATCAGAAAACACAATGGAAGAACGGCTATTTTCGTAGACGGAAAGCCGCTTACCTCACCCATGGCGTTTATTCGCACCCGCGTTCGCGATGAGGAAAATCGACCCGAAATCAAGTTCGACGCCGAATATTTCAAAAATTTAAGAGAATCGGGCATACAGGTGTATATGCTCAGCTGTAATACCTTATGGCTTCAGCCCGACGCGCTGGAGGTCTTTGACAAGGAGGCGCGGATGCTGCTTGAGGCAGTTCCCGATGCCTACATTGTCGCTCGCTTCGGCTTGCATCCCCCCGTCTCGTGGGTGGAGGAAAATCCCGACGAGTGTGTGCTGTACAGCGACGGTAAGCCGAGAGCGTTTCACTTGATTACCGAGTCCTACGAGGCAGACTATCCCCGCTTTTATTCTCTGTGCTCGCAAAAGTGGCGTGAGGACGCGGGGCGGGCGCTTGTGGAGGCATGGGGCAAAGTATTGGAACTTCCCTATGTCGACCGTATTATCGGGTGCTTTCCCGCGGCGGGTCAAACCTCGGAGTGGCACTATGCGCCCCATATGGTAGACCATCAGGCCTGCGCCGGATATTGCAAGGCGTTCCGTCGGGAGTTTTCCTCCTATCTCCGCGATCTTTACGGCACGGACGAGGCCTTGCAGAAGGCGTGGAAAATGCCTGACGTTACCATCGACAACCCTCCGCTTCCTAAATATGAGGAGCATTATTTCGGACGTGAGGTGGACGGCGATGCGGCAGTTCCGCGCGAAAAGATGCGGTCCTGGGCACCTGTGCCCCCGTCCTATAACAACGGCACACACATCGGCTCGTTTACCGATATGGACAAGGTTCCGTGGATGTATCATTTCCTTCGGGCGTGGCATTTGGGTGTGGCGAGATCACAGATCCATTTTGCGCGTCTTATCAAGCAGATGACACCCGACCGCATTACCATCTTTTGTTACGGCGCGCAGGGGGCTTGTGATCACAGCCGCGGCTGCACCATCGGCGGTACCCGTCTGATTCTGGAGAGCGACTGCATCGACATTCTGGAAAATCCGGCGGTCTACGAAAATCGGAACCCCGGCGGCTTTGTGGCGCAGAGAGTGGTACAGGATTCCTTTTCTCTCCACGGCAAGGTCTATCTTTGCCAGGACGATACGCGCACGTTGGCGGAAAACCGCTATTTCCGCAACCAATTTCAGGTCTATGATATGACAGACACGTTGAACGTTATCAAGCGTGAGTTCGGAAGGAGTCTCTGCGACGATATGCACCAATGGTGGTTTGATCAGCTGATCGGCGGCGGACGGTTCCGTTATCCCGAGGTTTACGAGCTGCTTGCGGAACAGCAAAGGATCGTAGACGAGGCGTATTCTCTTGACAGAACCAAAAAGAGTGAGATCGCGCTTATCTTTAGCGAGGAATCCTTCCAAGCCGTATCCTTTGAGACCTCGCGCTCCCTTGTGGAGATGCTCCGCAATTACGAGCTCGCCCGTATCGGTGCGCCTGTCGATCAGTATTATCACAACGACATGGCAAACCCTGAGATGCCCTCTTACAAAATGTATATTTTTGTCAACACCCTTGTGCTTACCGCAAAGGATAGAGAGGTCATAAAGGCCAAGCTGAAAAAGGACGGTGCGGTTGCGGTCTGGCTGTATGCCCCCGGCTTTGCCGATCCTGCGGCGGAACAGAAGATGTCGCTTTCTCATATGGAGGAGCTGACGGGAATGAAGATGGCGATGGACGAGCAGTGCTACGATGCCAACTTCCGCTGGGACGGAGAGCCTCATCCCATCAGCGCATCGCTGGATAAGCGTATGCCGTTCGGCAATCTGATCGAAAAAAGAAGGGTCACTAGTACAAGTGTTACGCCAACCACATATCGCGATACCTATTTGTATCCCGTATTCTACTCGGCGGATGAGAGCGCAACGCACATTGCCCATTTTGCATCCTCGGGCTATCCCGCCGTGTCGGTCAAGGAGTGCGACGGCTATACCTCGGTGTTCTACGGCTCCAAGACCATAAATGAAGACGTCATCCGCGAAATGGCGCGCTTTGCTGGCGTTCACGTGTTCTGCGATTCGAATGATGTGACCTATGTGGGTGCTAATTATATCACCTTCCACGCCTCGTCAAGCGGCAAGAAGACTCTTCGCTTTTCCAAGCCCACCACGGTGTATGAGGTCTATGAAAAGAAAACCTATGCCCAAAACGCTACTGAGGTGGAATTTGACGCCTATTTCGGCGAGACCAAAATGTTCCGCTATACGTAACTGAAATAACAAGAAAGGGGTAATTGTAAATGATCGAAAACTTTGTATATGCTTCCAAGACCTGCGGCAAGGTTATCTTTTCGATCCGAGAGGATCACACACTTGCCGTTGCCATTTCCGCGCGCGGCAAGGATTTTCGATTGATCTTCCACGACTGCGTGACGCGGGAGAAAAAGAGATTTTTCCTGTTTCACGAAAAGACCGAGATGCGAGCCGAGGGGAATACCGTCATCCTCCGTGCGGCGGCGGTTTCGGAGGCGGATGGCGCACCTATCCGCGGACTGCTTGTCAATTACCGCTTTACCTTTGATGAGAAGGCGGCAGCCTTTTATCTGTCGGCGGATTATGGCTGTGATGCGCCGCTTTACGGATACACGGCAAAGCTGATGGACGTTTCGTGGGAGGGCTTGGAGGTGTCCCACTACACGGGCTATGAATATGACGCCGAGGGCAAGCCCTTTATCAAGACCTTTTCTGTGGGAGAGAAAAATCCCGAGGCGCTGAGCTATGACGAGCTGCGGAGTACTCGTGGTCCCGAAAAGCTGGAGCGAACCAAGACTCGTCCTCGTGCGTTTCGCCATGCCTTGGAGCTGGAGGGGGAGCGGGGAGGCTTTTCCATCTTCGGCAGCCACCCGTTGTATAACGTAGAGGCAGAATACGTTTCGGTTTTTCCCAACATGGCAGAGTTTAACATCGATCTTTCCTATTTTTCGGATGCCAACAGCCTTGGCGCGTGGTTTGTGCTGGAAAAGAGAACGGATATGTGGGGATTCTTCTCGGAGCTGGAAAACAGACGCCCTCGGCTTCCCGTTCGCAGCATTCCTTTTGTCAAGAGGGAAGTGGCTGTTCGCTCGGGGAATCTCAAAATGAAGCTGGCGCAGACCGAAAGCGGTGTCTTTACCGTTTGTGACGGCGCACAGGCGGCTCCCTTGTTTTACGTCAGCTTCCGAGACAACCGATACCGCCGAACGGTCGCTATGGATTCGGGCGCAGGCTGGGATAAGACAGATATTGTGGAGCGAAAAAATTACGTTCGCGTTTGTCTGTCCGATCCCGACAACGGAAGGATCAGCGGCATTTCGGTCATCGCCGAGGCGGTAGCGGAGCCGGCGCTTGATCGGATCACATGGACTATGAAGGTGGTCAACCGAAGCGATCGGTGGTCAGTTACCGACGTGTCCTATCCCCAATGTATGGTCAAGGGATGTGATACCGCGTTTGTCACTACCGACAGTGGAATGTTGCTCCGTGATTTCAATCGGACAAGCTCGGTTCATTGCGGAAGATATCCCACGGGAGTCAAGGCGCCCATGGCATTTGCCGCCGTTTATGATTCGGAAGGACGGGGCGTTTATATGGGCGTTCATGACGCGGATGGTAATTATAAGGCGGTGTATCTTATAGGCTCCGCACAGAGCGATTGCACACTTTTGGGTGCCAATTGTCAGGCGACCTACGGACGGCAAGCGGGCAATTCCTTCACCCTGCCGGGCAAGCTGGTGTTGCAAGCATTTGGGGGTGATTGGTTTGATGCCGTGCAGATATATAAATCATTTGTGCATACCGAGGCCGCATGGTTCCCGAGACTCCGCGGACGGCACGATTCACCGCAGTGGATCCGCGAAATGCCTGTGTGGATCATGCATTTTTTGCCCAACGAAAATCCCGATTCCCAGCCCACACCCATCACGCTCCGCGACAAGTATCCCGATGTGAATGACAGCGATTGGTATCGCAAAGCCATTCGGTTCCGCCGTGAGATCGGTGTTCCCGTGGCATATCACGTTTACAATTGGCATTGGGTTCCCTTCAATAATGACAATCCCCATTATTTCCCCGCCCACCGCGATTTCAAGGAAGGGGTCGAGGCGATGAAAAAAGAGGATATCCGCATCATTCCCTACGTTTCGGGGTATTCGTGGGACGAGCACGATAATCGGGAAAAGGATTTCCGATTTGCGGCGGAGGCCTTACCAAACACCGCTAAAAATGCGGCAGGAGATGTCATAGCCAATTCCCATGCAACCAATGAGCCTGACGGAAGCCCTGTTCGCTTTGCCAGAATGTGTCCCACAACGGCGTTCTGGAAGGATGAGTTGCGCTATCTGTGCCGAAAGCTCCGCGAGGATTACAGCGTGGACGGCATCTATCTTGATGTGGTGTCGGCGGCTTATAACTGCTGCTATGACGATACTCACCTGCACGCCCCCGGCTTCGGAAGCTACTGGTGGCGTGCCTATGCCGAGCTTTTGGCAGGACTTCGCGCCGATCTGCCCGAGGATTTTGCCCTGGTTAGTGAGTCGGTTTCCGAGGTATATGCGGCGGCGTTGGACGGCTATCTTGCCTGGACATGGGTACAACCCGATACTGTGCCTGCCTTTCCTGCGGTATACGGCGGAAGAACCGCGCTTTTTGGCCGTGTGATCACCCTCGATAAGAGGGATGACGCAGACTATTTCCGCTTCCAGACCGCGCAAGCCCTGATGTACGGTCAGCAGCTTGGCTGGATCCATCCCGAGATCGTCGACGATAAGGAGCAATTTCCGTTTCTTAAAAAGATGGCACAGCTCCGCTACCGTTTTGCGGAATTCTTTGCCGAGGCAGAAATGCTCCGTCCGCCGATGGTGGAGGGAAAGATGGCGCTTTTGGATACCGAGCCCTATTTGCGCGGCAGATATTTGAACCACGAAAAGACGGTGGTGGCCTCCGCGTGGGAGGATGTGAGTGGTGAACGGTGTCTTTTTGCGGTAAATAGCGGCAAGGAAAAAGCCGAGGTCGAGCTGTCCTTCCCCGAGAAGGAATATCGGTTTATCAATGCGCCCATGGATCTTTCCGATTCGGCCGGCGCTACGCTGATCAGCCGCGAGACCGACGGAAGTGTAGTAAAGCTCCGTATCCATCTGGATGCTTGCGGTTACGCGGTGTTCCGTTGGCGCATATGATGTTTTTATTCGCTGCGTCGCGATAAAATTCAGGTCAAATCAAAGGCAAAGTGCCTCGTGCTTGTTGACAAATCGGTGAAATAGTGCTATAACTGGTTATATCGTTGCTTGAGGAGATTTTGCAATATGTTTTTGGAAATGAATTTTAGATCCGCTGAGTTGAAATGCCAGACGCAGGTATATGTTTTGCTTCCTGATGAGAGTAAAAATGATCCTCCGTATAAAACGATGTGGCTGTTGCACGGACTTGGAGGCAACCAGACCGGTTGGATGAGAAATACCGCCATTGAGCAATATGCGAAAAAGCATAGTCTTGCGGTGATTATGCCAAATGTGGACCGAAGCTGGTATACCGATACCGCATACGGTGCTAATTATTTTTCCTTCATCACGAAAGAGTTACCCGAGGTGTGCTTCAGGACCTTCAGCCAAATGAGCCAAAGGCGCGAAGATAATATAGCGGCAGGAATCTCAATGGGGGGCTACGGTGCTATGAAGGTGGCATTTTCCTACCCGGAAAGGTACGGTTGTTGTATTTCGCTGTCGGGATCGTTGGATATCACGAGAAAGGGACGACCTTGCGATATAAACGAGTGGCGGAGTATCTTTGGCTTTGATATGAATAGCCCTCTGGAGCTGGAGGGAAGCCGACACGATCTGTACGCGCTTACCTCAAAAGCCAAAAGTGAAGGGAAGCAGCTTCCCAAGCTTTATATGTGGTGTGGAACGGAGGATCACTTGATTGATGTGAATCGCTCGTTTGACCGACACTTAACCGAGCTTGGTGTGGCTCATACGTTTGAGACCTCCGAGGGAGATCACTCTTGGAAATGGTGGGATCTTCATATGCAGGGTGCTTTGGAGTGGATGCTGAACAACTAAATCTTCCTCGCCGAGAATGACTACATATCACAGAGATAGGTCGGGAATGATGCCGGGTATGTTTGAATGACAGAGATTACTTGAGTGAATGGAAACCGTGACAAAAGGACGACAAAAGTGCTGGCACATCGGTACAGAAGATAAATAAATATTTAAGATAAGCGTGATTGGAAAGAAACTGACACTTTGACATAGGAGGAAAACAACAAGGCAAATCACTTCAGAACCATAGCATACCACCCCGCCACTAACCTTTCGATTATCGTGGACTCAAACAAAAAATTTGAAAAGCTGTGGCAATTCAACGCTTTCAAGTAATCCCACAACCTCAAGTAACATAAGGCTTTATAGCACCGAAGAGCAGATTTTGGTCTGCTCTTCTTTTTTGGCTTCATAAGGCTCAAATAGCCTCAAGTTATGGAACTTTTATGGAACTTTCCATGTTTTCCAAGGGCTCAACCGGAAGCTGAAAAGGAAGCCAAACTGGAAACTTTTAAAATATCTCCGATCAGTCCTCTTGAGCGGGGAACAGCACTTCTAGTTGTTGATTTTGGGGAGGGGGAGAACGTCGCGGTTCTCTCTGCTTTTGTACGCGCCGTCGGTAAAATCGGGCACGGGAACCGATGCGCCGCCGAGG
Source organism: Eubacteriales bacterium (assembly GCA_045537235.1). Taxonomy (GTDB): domain Bacteria; phylum Bacillota; class Clostridia; order Oscillospirales; family CAG-272; genus RGIG8775. Next base: position 47,157 of record JAZSPB010000175.1, on the reverse strand, counting down.
GCGATGGACTGCTCCGAAAGATAGGCGATCGACATCCACGAGGCGGCATCGTATACATCGATGGGCATTTCGGTGCCCTCGCGAAGGGCTTTTACAAACTCAACGAACTCAAAATAGTCCATGCCGCCGTGTCCCTTTTTGCGAGTCTCCTCGTCGATGTCGCGCCAGATATCGGGAAGGTAGTCACTGTATTGCTCTGCATTGTTATTCATTTCGCGAATGGTGGCGACGGTGTCGAAGGTTTCCTTTTCCCCATCCAGGAACACCATGTTGTTGTCCTGATTATACATGCCGCGCGTGCCGCGCACGGTAAACTCACGGGAATAAAAATGGGGAAGGGTGGTGTCGAGTCGGAGGCTGATCAGCTCGCCGTTCTCGCAGGTGATCAACGTTTCCACAATGTCGGCCTGGGGAAATTCCCGGTCATGCAGATAAGCAAGTTCGGGCTTTTGCTGAACGTAGTCATGTAGCCCGAAGGCGCCCGAGGCGCTCGATACCAGCGACACCATGCGGTTGCCGCGGTTGATGCCCAGCAGACGAGCGATGGGGCCCAGCTCGTGGGTGGGGTAGTTTTCACGGTTTCGGGTGGAATATTCCTCCAAGCGGTAGTGCCGATTCCGATCACCGTAGGCAACCTCACGACGAAGGTCGTGGGCATAACTGCCGTGGCAGTATACCATGCGCCCGAATAAGCCGTTGCGCGCAAGGGAGGTAGCCAGGAGCTCGTCCTTGTTGTAGCAACAATTCTCCATAAACATAAAGGGAACTCCCGTGCGCCGCTGGGTGTCTACAAGGGCGCGGCATTCTTCCTCGGAATACGCGCCGCCAACCTCCATGGCCACCGCCACGCCGCATTCCATGGCCTGAATCGCCACTTGAATATGGGTCTTCCAGCTGGTGGACACGAGAGCGGCATCGGGCTTCAGCTCGCGGAACATTTTTTGTGTGTCGGTGTAAACGACGGGGCGGGTGCCGGTTTTTTCCACAAGAGCATTGGCAAGGGACTCCGCCTTGTCTTCGTATACATCGCAAACGCCGATGATGCTGACATCCTCCAGCTCGCAGATCACCTTTTTACTCAGCCCGGAGCCGCGGTAACCGGTTCCGCATATAACAAAATTCAGATGCTTCATTTTTTATCCTCTCCTTTGATTGAATAAAATATTATATAAATAAATTCAAATCCATATTGATTTTTTGCAGTTCATCTTTGATTTTGCGCAATTGATTTCCATTGGCGTTAGAAAGGTATACATTATAGCACATCAATTTGCCGTTGCATAAAGAATGGAAGTAAGAATACACTCTAATAAGGACGATGTTTTATGCCTTGCATCTTTCTGTACTCAAGCGGGCGTGCACCACAGCGTTTTGTGAATACGGTTGAAAAATAATCCGGAGAGGAGAACCCGCAAAGAATGGAAATATGCTTTACTGAATAGTCCGTAGTGCATAAAAGCTCCTTTGCATAATTTAAGCGGCATATTCGTATCTCCTCTGATATTCCGTGACCAACGATATCCGAAAAAAGATGCTGTAGGTAAGAAACGTTTACGTGACAGTAGTTAGCAACCGCAGCCGCATCTATTGGCATTGTGAAGTTTTTGTATATATAATCTGTGGCTTTCAGAATATGGATGTTGCTTTTTAACCGGCTTTTGGCAATTTTTTCGGGGATATCTGTGTGCTCATTGATGTAATTGAAAAGCAGATCTCTCAGTATTTCCACAGCGTTCATAACCATTCTTTCTTCGTGCACTTCAGAAAGGCATTTTTCTCTAAGTTTTAAAAAACTTTCCTTATCAAGACCGACACTTTTGCTTAAAGCCTCGATCCTCCCGTCCTCAATTTTTCCGAGAAAAGCAGAGGCGGAAACAATAGCAACAAGATACCCGTCGATTACCAACGGAATTGCGTATTCGGTCACACCGCAAAAACAGGTGCTTTTTACAACGCCGTTTCCCTTTAGTATTTTTCTAACGAATGCAGGTTTTAGAGACACACATTGATTTTGAAGATTTGCGTTCTCTTTGATTTTGAGGCAATAGGGGTTTGTATGCCATTTTCCGATCTCCGTTATTTTTGCTAACTCAGAATTTTCCAGGAAGCGACATTCTTTGTAAATGATTATATCTAAATTCAACTGCTTTTTTAAAATATATATGTAATTTATCAATAATTCAATGCTTTTCATTCAATTAACCTCTGTTTCAAAGTTATACAGCGCAAAATCAAAGTTTTCAAATTGATTATATGGCTACATCTATATGGCTACATCCGATCTCAACTATTGTTGATGCCTCAGAATTTTCCGAAAATCGACATTCTTTGTATACGGATTACATTTGAATTGAGTTGTTTTTTATAACCAGTATATATGTAATTTATCAATGATTCAATGTTTTTCATCCAATTAACCTCGGCTTCAAAGTAATACAGCACAAAATCAAAGTTTCCAAATCCATTATAGTGCTAAAATAAAGAAAAGTCAAAGTTTTTTATTTAAAACTTTAAATTTTGGAGGGTGAAAATGGAAAAGATATGGATCGATGCATCGGAATTTGACAATTACGGTGGATTTATACTCGAAACTCAGTTTGTGCGCGAGATGGGGCAGGCATATCTTATGGCAAACGGAGTTGGAGAAGCTGTGAAGCCGGCTGAGGTTACCTTTCATATTTCGGAAGGAGGAAGATACCGACTCTTTATCAGAACAAAAAATTGGTGCTCGGAATATAAAGCGGACGGACTGTTGAGTGAAATAGACGGAATTCGATCAAAGCATGTATCGGGAATCATGAATGTTAGAGATTGGTATTTTGAGGTGGGTGGAGATTTTGAACTTCTGCCGGGTAAGCACACTCTAAAAATTTATGATACATGCGGCTGGTTTGCAAGATTTTCTGCTGTTGTTATGACAAATGATTATAATTTCACTCCTTCAAGAGAGTTGAGCATGCTCAAAAGGCAACGTACCGAAATGAAGAGCATCAAAAATAAACCGCAGGATTTAGGTGATTATGATCTTATAGTAGTGGGGGCGGGTGTCGGCGGTATAGTTGCCGCAATAAGCGCTGCAAGATACGGGCTGAAAACCGCTCTTATAAATGATAGACCCTGCCTTGGCGGTAATGCCTCGGAGGAGGCCAATATTTCGTTGGATGGCTCGGCGCATAGAGGCTTTCACGAAACGGGAATTGTTTTCGAGATAAAAAGCTATAAGCACAAGCATGACATCAGCTGGTCGGAGGCCTTCTCTTATTTTTCGTCGATGGAGAAAAATCTTGATATCTATTTGAACACATTGGTATTTGACGCTACAGCAGAAAACGGCAGGATAACTGAGATTTTTGCCGTGAATACGCTGGATATGAGCGAGTATAAGCTCAGAGCACCACTTTTCGTTGATGCTACCGGCGATGGTTGGCTCGGATATTATGCGGGGGCCAATTATCGTGTAGGAAGAGAGGCGAAGTTTCAGCATAACGAATCCTTTGCTCCTGAGTATGCCGACGGAAATACAATGAGTGGCTGTAATACGGTAATGCATCACGGTAGTGGTCTTACTGTTTGCGGTTTTCTTGCAGAGAAAGCAGATTTGCCCAATGAATTTAACGCTCCGGAATGGGCGTTCAAACTTCCGGAAGGGGAGAAGCTCGGCAGAATTCCTTCAAAATACGAATGTGGAGAATGGTGGCTTGAGATGCCAAACGATTACGATGATTTGTTTGAGAGTGAGTTCGTAAGGGATTCCATGATCAGGCTGTCGCTTGGATATTTTAATTGGCTGAAAAACTCCTTTAGCGGAAAAGACAGCACCCGAAATTACGCTTTGAAAAGAATTGGCACATATAATGCTAAGCGTGAGTCAAGGCGGATCATTGGGGATTACATAATTTCCGAAAACGACTATATAGAAGGAAAGGAATTTCTTGATGCGGTAGGATATTGTGGCTGGAATATAGATGTACATCATCCTCGGGGGCTTTTTTCGGGAGAAAAAGGAAAGTTCACAGTCAATAAAGCGGTACCAATAACACCGATACCGTTCGGGGCGCTTTATTCTGAAAATATAAATAATCTGATGATGGCAGGCAGATGTATCAGCGTAACCCACATTGGGCTTGGACCCGCAAGAGTTCAGCTTACCGCAGGAACAATGGGGCAAGCGGTGGGGACGGCGGCGTATCTTTGTAAAAAGAGAAATGCAACGCCAAGAGAAATAAGGAAAATTCATATCGACGAGCTTCAGCAGATGCTTTTGAAAGATGGAATGTTAATTCCGGGAGTCTATAACCATGACAAAGAAGACCTTGCGCTGACTGCGAAGATAACCGCAACGTCTCACACCGAATGGGGGGCTCCCGAGAATGTTTCAAACGGAATCGTTTGGAACGGAGAAGGTAAGAAATACGCCTGGATATCGGATGTGGAACTTCCGCAAAGCATAGAGTTTGCGTTTGATCGTCCTGTGAGTGTACATCAGGTTCGCTTAACATTTGATATTCCGTTCGATAAATACAGATATGGATATATGGAACAGCCAGTCGCAGAAAAATTGGTAGAGGACTTTTTGATTTTTGCATTCATTGATGAGACTTGGCAAGAAGTTGCCTCCGTTAAAGGAAACATTTACAGGAACGTAGTTGTTGATTTTGAGCCGAAAAATACTACCTCACTGCGCGTAATGATTACGAAAACCGCAGACAACGAAAGGGTGATAATACCCGAGATTCGCATTTATTGATAAAAGAGCCATCCATTTGTCAAAGCGCAATATTAGATGCCGAGGGAAAGTGAAAGAAGACAAGGCTGCCACAAATCCCCAAAAACCTTACCGCACAGGCATTTCGACACCGAGCCACCAAAAAGCAACCGCGACGAAACTCGTCACGGCAAGGCTCTTGAGGGCCTCCTTAACAGATACTTTGAACGTGGATGGTGAAAATGAGATCGTTGTTGAGGTCAAGGCGGCAACCTTCGACAAGGCGGCGGACTTTGACATATGAAAAAACAGAGGGAATCGTGTGGAGATTGTTCCTTGGAATATCATACGCGACAGCCACACCAGCAACGGTGATTTTATCGTTATGGGACTTTGGAACAGCGTACGGCTTGAGCTTGTTCCCAAAATGCACCTGAGCCGACCGTACCTTTACACCGAAAGCATTGAGCATGACCGCGCGGTGCTTCGCCTTGAGGTGGAGATTGCCGACGGTCAGGTGCCCGAGCTATCGCCTTACGGGGGAACGTGTGAAAGGCGTACAGATCATTGCAGAGCTTTTGACACGGGTCTTTCGGGATGTGTGCAGGAAAGAACGGTTCAGATTTGTTTTTCTTTATGGGATGAGAACGGTGTTGTGTACCAAGAGAGCGAAGATGTACCGCTTTGCGATTTTGAAGGACCGGGAATGGATCCTCACTACTATGAATTGCAATTCTATCGCCGCAAGATGACCGCGCGAATCTCGCAGATTGTGGATATGCGTCACATTACCCTTTCGGAGCTCTGTGAGGCCTCTTAGGTTCAAGTCTATGAGTTCTATCAGACTATGATTCAGGCGATGCGGGAGAATTATCCCCGATGCGGCGGCATGATGCCATGGGTGTTCAAGCGTCCGTGGACGACGACGGCCATCCGGACGGTGGACGGAAATGATCTGCCCACTTACGCCTATTACGCGGTGCAGAATTCCTATCGTCCCATAAACGTTTGCTGGTGCCAACAGTGGTCGATCCCGGCTCCCAGAGAGCTTGCCGCTTGTCGTTAAGGTTTTTAATCAGAACGGGGAAGATCTATTGGACACCGAGGTTGTGCTTACGGTATATCACCCCGACCTTAGCATTTTGCCGAGTATACGAGCCCGTATGCCGAAGAGATTAATTTGGGTTCCCTGACCATGGATGACGGCTTTACCGATACTTGTTTTTTGGTTTCGGCTGATATCAAGCGCGGCAATACGATTGTTGCACGATCGACCTATTTCAATAAGTGTACGTCTCTGCTTTGCGACCCGGTGCTTTATCAAAAATACCGAAACATCCCCACGGAGAATCTGCGTTTTGAAAACGGTCCGTGGCTCAAACCTTCCTTAATGGCAGCAAGAAAGGCAACATTGGATGTGACGCGTGTGGGAGAAGGATTCGACGGTTCGTATGGATGGACAGACATCTGCATCAAAAACTGCTCGGAAACGCCTGCATATCCCGTGACAGTCGATCTTTCCGATGGTCGTCGCGATTTTTCTCAGATGATAATTTCTTTATGCTCAAGGGAGGAGAGCAGAAAGTGATCCGTGTAACCTGCCGCGAGGGGGAGACAGGCGAGATTTCTGTTGGCTTTTGGAATGGGGAGGGTGCCCTCGTTTGATATGGAAGTTCACAGGAACGTTTTTTGTAGATGTTTCAAGATGTAAGCCAAACCGACTAAACATAAGGAAAAAAAGCAAAGAAGAGCGCTCATGTTATTTATATCGCGAAAAAAAGCTTTTGCAAGAGCCAAAGGGAATTGTTTGCAGTGAGCATCAAAAGCTTAAAAATGTATTGCCACTGTGGGCTGTACTCTAAAGGACAGTTTTTAAAAATACGGCATATCTCGAAAGGGATATGTCGTATTTTGCTTTTGTGTCCACAAAAGCAGTGCTTCGTATGCCTTAATTAAAGACTACAACCCAATTTCCGTCTATTTGCAAATAAACGGCTTGCACAAACCAAAGGCTCCCTTGTGTAAAGGGAGCTGACGCCGAAGGCGGCTGAGGGATTGTTTTGAGCGATAATCTAACCTTTTACAATCCCTCCGTCTCGCTGCGCGAGCCACCTCCCCTTACACAGGGGAGGCTTTTTTGACCTCCCGGAAGGTAAGCAAGTGTGCTTTTGATATGCCAATGTCAAAAGTGCCTTTGCGTTGCTTTTGGCAAAAATCTTGTTGTCTTTAATTCAGTCAGTAGTTGTCAGGAAAATTGACAAGTTATAGGTGAACATAAAAAAGGCTCCCTTGTGTAAAGGGAGCTGTCAGCGAAGCTGACTGAGGGATTGTTCCACGAGGTGATCAATATATTCGCAAACACCCCGAAAGTTTTTATGTATTTCCGTATTCGGTATTCTGATAACCGTCAATCCGCATTCTTCAAGGAAAGCGGTTCTTTCTTCATCATATTGTTTTCCTTCCTCGGTATAATGTCCTGAACCGTCAAGCTCTATGACGAGCTTTGCCTTTGCACAGTAAAAATCCGCAATATACCTTCCGAGAACCTTCTGACGAGAAAAGCGAACAGGATAAGTACGCAAAAAATCATACCAAAGGTGTTTTTCTTCTTTGGTCATATTCTTTCGTAACATCTTTGCGGTTGGAACAATTCCTTTATTATGTTTTCTCTCCATTACAATCCCTCCGTCACGCTAACGCGTGCCACCTCCCTTTACACAAGGGAGGCTTGGGGTGCGGCACCCGTTAAAAAATCATTTACTTCCTTGAGAATTTGTTTAGTGTTTTCAAATGTAAGCTGTTGATACGCTTCTTCAAACGGAAGAATCAAATACGAAAAATCCTCAAAATACTTGTTTCGTTTGGGCGTTTGATTTTGAAATTTTGCCAAGAAATACACGACCGTTTTTGTATTTCCATTTCCCATTTGATAGGATGTTTCATAACGAAACGCGCTGTTGATTTGAGTATGGATTGATGTTTCCTCCAATGTTTCTCGAAGTGCGGTTTTTTCTTCGCTTTCATTTTTTTCGACATGACCTTTGGGGAATCCGCAATATCCATCATCCTTTGCTTTTACGAGCAAGTAGCAAACTGTTCCGTTTTTTATTGTGTAAGGTATCGTTCCGCATGATTTTTCTAACATTCCCAATTCTCCTTTTGTCACGTTTTTTCTTTTCAATCAAAAGAACATTCGTTAATTCACCTTACTTATTATATCAAAAAAACCGCAGAAAATCAATCTGCGGTTTTTGTTTTTTTGTCGGTACTAAAACTGTCCTTAAGGGCACTACGCATATCTTTTACTTTTTTTTTCAGTTGTCTTGAAAAACAAGTACATATGTGATATAATTTGGATGTAAGAAAATGAGACAAGGAGGTTCTTTACATGAGAGTTCTTTTCATCGGTGCTCATCCTGACGACATCGAGATAGAGTGCGGCGGCACAGTGGCAAAGTGCGTTAAGCGGGGTGACAAAGTTTTTTGCTGTCACCTGTCTGACGGAGACTTGGGTCATGTAGAGATCATGCCGAAAGAGCTTGGCGAGATCCGTCGAGAGGAAGCCAAGCAAGCAGGCGAGATATCGGGTGCCGAGGTCATTTGGGGCGGTTTCCACGATCTTGATATTTTTGAGCACAACAGAGAGTCGGTTGACAAGGTGGTTGAGATCATCCGATATGCCAATCCCGACTTCATTGTTACCCACAATCCCGACGACTATATGCCCGACCACACGGCGACCTATCAGCTTGTTTTTGCGGCAAGCTTTGCGGCGGGCGTTCCCCATTATCCAAGCAAAACAGAGACACCTACGGCTACCGTTCCGATTTATTTTATGGAGTCGGCTTCGGGTGTGGGATTCGTTCCCGAGATCTATGTTGACATTACCGACGAGATGGATACCAAAAAGGCGATGCTTCAGTGCCATCAAAGCCAGCTTAAGTGGCTTCTTGATCACGATGGCGTTGACTTTACCGAAAAGCTTGACGTTGTTGCAAGATACCGCGGATACCAATGCGGTGTGAAGTATGCCGAGGGCTTCAGATGCTTTCGTGCAGACTTGAGACAGACAACAAAAAGATTGCTTCCATAAAAAAGGATGAAGATGTATTGCATTAACAAGATAACTTCGAATTCGGTCATGGACTACGCAACAGAGGAAATGAACCCCCCCCTCGCATAAGGATACTTGAGGGCGGAGATGTTTGTATAGCTTACGCGTCCGAGGCGGTGACGGCGAGTATATCCGATGCAATAGATCAAGTTTGTTTCCTATAGACACGCGGCATCTTGAAGATATCGAGGCTCCTGTATTGAGAGGGCAACTTCACACAGCTCGGTACCGTATATGATAGCGTTTAGGCAAGTTCCCCACAACATAATTCAAAATATTCAAAAATAAAAGGAGCAATATTATGAATTTCAATTCTACAGTTAAAGGCAGTGCTCTTGAGGGCTTCTATCCATCGGGGTGGGATTTTGACAAGATTGATGCGTGCGTTGGCGCACCCGAGACAATTTGTGAAAGACAGGCCTTCTGGAACAAGGACTTTACTCCCGTCAAGTGCGAGAGCCTTGGCGAATTTGAAACCTACATGGGTCACGAGATCGCAATGCAGATAAGACTTGCTAAAGAGCGCGGTGAAAAAATTGCTTTCATTCTTCCCGTAGGTCCTATGGGGATGTACAAGTGGGTCGTTTACTTCCTTAAGGAGTGGAAGGTGTCTTGTGAGCACGTTTACACATTCAATATGGATGAGTGGGCTGACGGAGAGGGGAATACCCTTGACGGCGACAACACAGGCTCGTTCCGATACGCTATGGAGCAGGCACTCTTTAATCCTCTGGGGGAGCTTACTGTTCCCAAGGAGCAGAGAAACTTTGCTACAAAGGTAAATCTTCCCACATATCCCGAAAAGATCGCGGCGCTTAAGGCAGCGGGTGCAAAGCTCGTGCTTGTTTACGGTATCGGAAGGATGTGCCACATTGCGTTCTGGGAACCCACCTTCGCGGCTGATTATGCTACCGCAGAGGAATGGGAAAAGGCGCCCTACAGAATCGGTGCGAAGATTCACCCTCTTACGGTTGAGCAGAACGCACTTACAAGCTTCAAGTCGAGAACCACTCTCGTCCCCTGCCGCGCGAACACAATAGGTCCCGGTCTCTTCTTGCAAGCAGACTATGCAATTGGCGGCGCGGACGGAACACTGGGCAGAGGAATGCAGTGGCAGGGACTTTCCCTTTGGATGACTCTCCGTCACGGCAAGACGCCTTGGATAACATCTTCTTATATTCCCACACTCGCGGGCAGACTTTTCTTCCTCTCCGAACTTGCGGGTCCCCTTGTTGCCGAGTGTAACTGATTTGATTTTTAAGCTGTACGGCAGAGCATTGCTGTCATAATCGGCAGTGTAGTCGGCGCGGTTGCCTTTGTTGTCGGCGGTGCCGCTTCAGAGGTCAGGCTTGGACTCAAAAAGGAAAGAGAAAAAGCAAGTCCTCAAAGGATAAAATGCGGTAGATATACGGAGACATACGCGAAAGACCGTTTTTTGAAATTCAATAGAAATCGTTACTTGCCGACAGCAAAAGGACAGAGAGTACAATGATATGCACCTCCAAAAGCATCTAACTTTTGGGGGCATATCAAGCTCTCTGTCCTTTTTTGACGAGCTCGGTATTTGCGGATAAGATACGAGGGGATTTTATGGATCTTCGTTGGCAACGATAACTGCGGTAACGTCCTTCTTTCTACAAAGGGTATATGTCATCTTTTGTCCCCTCTTCGAGCTTTCAAAAAGAACGATACTCTTTTTTGCATTTTTCAGAATTATTTTTCTTATCATCGTCTGATTTATATCAAAATCTGAAATAACACCGTCATCGGAATATGCCGCCGTGGTAAAAAAAGCAACATCGACATTCAACTCATTCGCATATTGCTCGGCAAGGGAGCCGACAAGACACATATCCTGCTCGTAATATTCGCCTCCAATAAGTAAACAAGGAATGTGAAAAGCGGAGGCGTTCAGCAAGGCTTGCACCGAGTTTGTTACGATGCGGATGTTTTTATATTTTTGAAGATGGGGAATAAGATAAAGACAGGTGGAAGAGCTGTCAAGATAAACGGTTATATTGTCGCCAAGATAGGGAACACACCTTTCGCATAGCGTTTTTTTCTCTTCCTCGTCATAAAAGAACCGTTGCGCGATCGGCATCTCTCGAATGCTCGTTCTAAGTACGGCGCCCCCTCTGTAACGTCTCAAATACCCCCCTTTTTCCATTTCGGCAAGGTCGCGGCGTATCGTCATTTCCGACACATAAAGTGTTTTTGACAGTTCGCCTACTGTGAGTTTGCCTTTCTTATACAGCATATCTAAAATTTCTTTTTTTCTGCTATCCGGCTCCATATCTCCTCCGATGTTTGAAAAAATGTTCAATTTTAAACATTTCGAACAAATATTGCTTTCGAAATGTTTGAATGGTATAATTATATCATCTAAAATGAAGTCTGTCAACACAATGAAAAGGAGAATTTTTATGCTTGTTACCATGAAAGAAATGCTTGCAAACGCAAAAAAGGGTCACTATGCGCTCCCTGCGTTTGACGTAAGCAATTATGAAATGATGCGCGCCGTGCTTGATGTGTGCGAGGAGGAAAAGGCTCCGGCACTTCTCATGGGACTCGGAGTGGATTTGGGTGGAAAGGGACTCCCCCTTATCACATCCATGGTTCGGGCGGCATCTGAGCACTATACGGTTCCTGTTTGTTTCCATCTTGATCACGCAACCGATCTTGAATCTATAAAGGCGGCAATCGATGCCGGCTTCAGCTCGGTTATGTTCGACGGTTCCGAGCTTCCCTTTGAGGAAAATGCAAGAAAAACAGCCGAGGTCGTGAAATATGCTCACGCGCATGGAGTTACCGTAGAGGCCGAGCTGGGACACGTTGGAAATGCCATGGTGGGAAATGAAAAGGCTACTGTTTTTAACGAGAATGCCGAGGATACACTGACCCTTCCCGAGGAGGTTGTCCGCTTTGTTAAAATTACCGACGTTGATGCTCTCGCGGTAGCGATCGGTACAAGCCACGGTGTTTACAGGAGCACTCCCACCCTGCGCATTGACCGTCTTGATGAGATCGTTGCCGTCTGTGACCGCCCTCTTGTGCTTCACGGCGGAAGCGGAACACCCGACGATCAAATGAAGATGGCAATCGAGCACGGCGTTACCAAAATCAATATTTACTCCGATGTGGTAGGCGCTATGAACACGGCGCTCCGAGACAAGCTCAATTCCATTACCAACCCTTCCACGTGGCCCGCGTTCGTATTTGAGGATGCCCGACTCAAAATGAAGGAAGTCATCCGTGAAAAGATACGCACCTTCGGTAGCTGCGGACGTGCTTGAGAGGTGTGCTATGAAAACAAAGGCAGTGAGACTTTACGGATCAAACGATGTAAGGCTTGAGGAGTTTGAGCTTCCCACGATATCCTCGGGTGAGATCTTGATAAAAATTGTTTGTGACAGCGTATGTATGTCTACTTATAAGACGATCAAGCAGGGAGCAGCGCATTTGCGTGTTCCGAATGATGTTGCGGAGCATCCCGTTATTGTCGGTCACGAATTCTGCGCAGAGATCATAGAGGTTGGCGAAAGCTGGAAAAACGATTACTCCATTGGTGAAAAAGTGATCATGCCACCCGTATTGAGTTATCTCGGAGGATATGAAACGATAGGCTATACCTTCCCGCATATAGGCGGACTTTCTACCTATTCGATCGTCCCCCAACACGCAATCGAACATGGCTTTCTTATAAAGCTTAACAGTGACGCCTTCTTCAACGGCTCCCTCATTGAGCCTGCATCCTGCGTGCTTCGAGGCTATAAGGCGAATTATCACCTTGATAAAAACGGAGCTCCCGTAATGAATATAAAGGCGGGCGGCAGTGTGGCAATCCTTGCGGGCTGCGGTCCCATGGGGCTGGTTGCCATCGATTGTGCGCTCCACGGCGCGGTAAAGCCAAGCGTTGTTGTTGTTACGGATCTCGATAATGAGCGGCTTGAACGGGCAAAGCATATCTTCTCTCCCGAGCGAGAGGCAGAAAACGGCATACGTCTCGTGTTTATAAACAGCTCCGATAGCGAGGAGCTTCGCGCACTTACCGATGGAAAAGGCTTTGACGACGTTTTTGTTTATGCTCCGGTTCCTGCGCTTGTCACCCTTGCCGATTCGCTCCTTGCATTTGACGGTTGCCTCAATTTTTTTGCGGGGCCCATGGACAAGGCATTTTCCGCTTGTGTCAATTTTTATAACGTGCATTATGAACAGCATCACTTTGCCGGTACAAGCGGAAGTACACCCGAAGATATGAAGGATATTGTTGATCTTATCGGTGAAAAACGGATCGATCCCTCGACGATGATAACCCATATCGGCGGAATCAATGCTGCGATTGAAACCACCAAAAATCTTCCCAATATTCCCGGTGGAAAAAAATTGATCTATACGCATATAAATATGCCGCTTGTTGCTCTTGCCGATTTTTCAAAGCTTGGAGAAAAGGACGAGCGATTCTCAAAACTCGACGGCTTTGTCAAGGCCAACAACGGCTTATGGAGCATTGCGGCAGAAAAATATCTGCTTGAAAACTTTCAATAAAGCTTAATGCATGAAATGACAAAAGTACCATGACTGTCGGCGGTAATACCGATAAAGCCCGAACGGATCCATGCAAGGATGGAATAAGGAATTGCCGTACCAACTTGTGTGCCGTAATTTGTTAAATCAAGATTCGGTTTCGGTTCGAGGTGGGCGTGAGTCGGTGGGGCGTATCCGCAGTTAGGGCAAGCGATTGCCTTATTACAGAGCTCATTTTCGCATTTGTTGTAAAACATAGGAATTCCTTAATTTTTTGATTGCCCAAGGAGCGGAGAAAAACGCTCCTTTTTTTGCGCCCAAAAAGATTTTCACTTTTTTACATATTTTCACTGTAAAGCTGTCCGATATTTGGAGGGCAGTACACCAATGTGTTTTTTAAATGTTTTGGTGAAAAACGAGTTGTTCTCAAATCCGCAAAGACGGGCCGACTCCGAAATGGTTTTTCCGTCGGCAATATATTCGGCAGCTTTCATACAGCGATAGCCGTTTATATTATCAAAAACCGTTTGACCCGTTATCTTTTTGAAAATTTTGCACAGTGTATATTTGTCAACCAGCACATGGGCGGCAATTCGGTCAAGCGTGATTTTTTTGCTGTAGCTCTCGCGAATATATAAAAGAACATTTTTTACGATACTCAACTCTTTTTTCTCCGCCTTTTTTCCCGCTCTCGGCAAAGAATGGCAGCGAACCGTTTTGATCAGCATTTTAAGCAACAAACAGGTAAGAGTGGCGGTGCGAAGGAGCGAATCTTTTTTATACTCCACGCAGATATCTTCAAAAATATCACAGATCTCTTGATCCTTGAATATGGGAGTAAAGGCGAGTTCATTATAATCAATTCCCATTTGCTTGCAAAAGTCGGTTCCCACAATAGCGCAAGAATAAACCATAGATGTATTACTGAAGGTATAATGAATGGAATTGGAATCGATAACGGCAATGTCGCCTGCCTTGAAACCGTAACATTTTCCGTCGATCAAAACAAAACCTTCACCCTCTTTACAATACTGAATTTCTATATTTTCGTGCCAATTCTGATTTTCGCTGCGCAGGCTTGAAGTGCGCTTTAAATCATCGTTGAATACAAAGGGTATCTGCCCAAGTGTATGATTATATTCCTCATAGTGCGTTTTCATAGCAATCTCCCAATATAGTGTTAAAAACTCCCAAAATACATCATTGACTAAAGGGCGATTTTATAATATAATTATATTGCAATAATTCTTAAATGTCAAGGGATTTACGATATGACGGAATGGATTTTGGGAATGGGTGCCATGGTTTCCTTGTTTGCTTCCCACCAACAGAAAAACAGAAAAGGAATTCTGGTGGGAAAGCTTTGCGCGGATCTGTTTTGGGCAGCGCACTATATATGCCTTGGTGCATTTGCGGGGATGATACCAAACATTATCGGAATTTTCAGGGAGATCGTTTTTATAAACCGAAAAAAATATAAGTTTTCCGGCAAAGCCATGATACCGATTGCTTTTATTCTGGTCAACATATCGCTTGGGATCGTGTCGTTTGAAGACTGGTTTGATATTTTGCCCATACTCGCCTCGGCCTTTGTGACATTCTCGCTGTGGATAGACAACCCGAGATTAACGAAATGGATTTCCATTCCCGTTTCAGCCGCTTTTTTGATTTATGATGTTTTTGTTCACTCATATATGGGAATCATCAACGAATCGATTGCCATATTGTCAATCATAATATTTTTTATCAAACACGGGGGAAAAGAAAATGTTTCAAAATGATTGCATTACCCAAAAGGAGCTTGCAATAAGCAAAGGTGCACCCATTGAAAATGTAAAACGCAGAATAACCGCGAAGGTATCGGACGAGGTACTCAAAAAAGGCGCGGATTTTTCCAAGGAGATTGCCGCACGGTTTGTTTCGGACTTTGAGAAGTCGGGTGACAAAATGGCACACGTTTCAACCTTTAAAGTGATTGACGGTATGATCTATATGACCTACTATGCTAACACAAAGGAGCCCTCCGAGGATCCCCAAAATCAGACGGCTCGCTTTGTATACGCAAGCGTAAATGACCTCGATAACAAGGTTTTCATCGATCTTCAAACCACGGGTGACAAGGTCGGAGACAAAAGGATCGATATGGTTTATGACAGCATATTTATGCAAAAGGACGAGGATACACTTTTCATTATGTGGACGGCTCGCACCGAAGAAAAAAACTATTACCGCTTTTACTGTCCCTTCAAGATTTCAACCAAAACAATGGGTGAGATCGGGGTAAACAGATTTAAAGTGAAAGACACGGTAAACGACCTTTCGGCAAGCGGTATCAGAAGTGCCTTGGCAGAAAACGAGATCCCGTGCAAAAGGATGTATTCGGATATCGGTATTATGCAAAAGCAATCCTACCGTATCGAGGATGGCAAGCGCTATTGCTATTCGGGACTTTACAGCGGAGACTTCACCTGTATTATAAAAAGCAGTGATCTTGTAACGTGGGAATACGTGTCACAGCCTGATTTTATAAACGATTCAAGATGGGAAAACGCAACTTATGTTCTTGACAACAAGGTCTACTATTTCGTACGTCAGCAGGATACCAACCCATGCGGATTTTTAACGGTGTATGATCTTGAAAGCAAGACATGGGAGACACCTGTGGAAATTGAGGACTGTCAATCAAGGGGCGATTTTGTTTTTTACCGCGGCAATCTGTTTCTTTTCCACGCGCCTGTTGACAGAGAACACATCGGCATTGTGAAAATAGATACCGAGGATATTGCAAACAGCCAAGTGGTTTTACAAGCCCAAATGCCCACAAGCTGTTTTTATCCCTTTGTGCAATTTTTTGCAGAAGGCGAGCTTGCCATGTCCTATACAGTGGCAAGACAGCATATCAGACTTGCAAGATTCGATTTGCATAAGTATTTGTAAAAATACCGTATAGGCTGAAAGCCCAAAGAGCGATCCCACGACCGCTCTTTTTTTATGCCTCGGTTTCCCCCAATATCCTCGACGGCAGAGACTTGCCGAAGCTTTCCGCTTTTCGAATTTGTAAACCGAAACCATCTAAAACGAAACGGACGGTTTCAAGAATTTTATGTTACCCAACTTTACATATTTTGTGACCGAAACCGTGCTTGACACCATTGTTTTTATGTGTTATACTTATCTATAAGTTGAAAGCGTTTCCGCGAAAAAGGGAGAAAAATATCCATGTTTTACATGAGATATCCGAGATGTCTCTCAAAAGCGGTTGCCCGAAGTCATACAAGCGGTTGAAGTTCTCTTGTACAGGTGCCCCTGTGTTCCATCCCACCTGCTTTGAGCTGTTCTTCTGCGCGGGTAAGAGCTACTCGGTCAAATCCGACGAAACGCTTGAGATCGCACCATAAAAGGACTGGGGAAAAGGAGATTCAATATGAAATTTGACCTTTTAGAATCGGCACGCGAGAAAATCCTTGTGGTTGCTCACAGGGGCGCCGCAGGAGGAAATATTCCTTGCAATACCATTGCTGCTTACGAGATCGCACTTCGCCAAGGCGCGGATATGATTGAGATCGATCTGGAAATGACGTCTGACGGTCACTTGGTTATTTTTCATCCCGGAATGGAACGGGTGCATCTTAAATGCGAAACACGCATCCCCGAAATGACCTTGGAGCAGGTGCGTGAGCTTCGCTATGTCAATTATGATCGCGCCCCCACGCAGTTTGGTGTGGAGATGTTCGATGACGTTTTGGAAACCTTCAAGGGGCGTTGCTATATCAATGTAGACAAATTCTGGGGACACCCCGCCGAGATCACAAAAGCCATTCGCCGCCACGGTATGTCTGAACAGATGTTGGTCAAATCCACACCTTCGGACAAGGTGGTAGCCGTTTTATCCGAGCTGGCACCCGAAATGGCGTATATGCCCGTGATTCGCGCCGATGACGGTATTCACGAAAAAATGATGGAGAGCGGCATTCGGTACATTGGATGTGAAATTCTTTTCTTTGAGGATAATGAACCTCAAGTTTCCCCCGCGTTTATGGAACACCTCCACCGCGATAACAAGCTGGCTTGGGTGAACTCCATTATTTATGATTGCAAGCAGCAGATCGCAGCAGGGCATTCCGACGATATGGCAATGTGCGGCAATCCCGATGGTAGCTGGGGATGGTTGGTGGATCGTGGGTTCGATATCATTCAGACTGACTGGACTGCTGCGCTTATCGATTATCTCAAGTCGATCGGGAAATATAACAGAATATAAATACATAAAGCAAAAGAGCGGTTACACGATCGCTCTTTTTTGCTTATAAGGAGAAAAGGGAACACCGCCCCCCTCGTTTTTTGAAGGAAGTTTTTTGAACAACGGTTGCAACCGCCTATCGTCTCGTTATCAAAAGGGGATAAATTTTCAATATGTGTTTTTTGAGGGCAACCTCCAAGCTCCCAAAAAAAGGATGTATAACGCAAAACCGATCAAGCAATCATGATTTTTTCAAATTTGATTGAAATTCCACGTTTTTTGAAAGAAACAGGGTGCTTTTTGATGACAGATGTGGTATAATTAAGATGTTAGTTACCGACGAGTTGGAAATGCTCCGATACCATAAACCTCGTCATGAATCCGCGGTGTTGAAAAAACGAAAGAATCTTGCCGTCAAAGAAAGCTGCAATTTTTAGGAGGAAGCTATGAAATACGCAAATCTTCACCTTCATTCTACCTATTCCGATGCTCAATTTACCCCCGAGCAATTGGTGCTTTTGGGCAAATCCTTGGGCTACAAGGCGATCGCTCTCACCGACCACGAGACCGATGCGGGTTATTCCGAGCTCAAATACCACGCAGACAAAGAAGGCGGGATCGAGACATTGCCGGGGATAGAATTTTATGGTAAAATTGACGGTCGAGGTCCGCACATCGTTTGTCTTGACCACGACACGAACGATCCCACGTTGCGTGAATTCGTCAAAAGACGTGTGGAATTGTATAGCGAATACACGCGGAAATGTGTAGAATACGGCATAAAAATCGGTGTTATCGAAGGAGTTAAATGGGACGACGTTGTAAAATACAACGGGGAAGGCGCATGGATATGTATCGATTCGCTTTTTAATGCTTACCGCGCGTTACATATTAAGATTCCCGAAAATATTCGGCAGGACGTTTTTAAGGCGCCCGAAACAAGACAGTACTATCCCGCAATGCCGTCTGCCGAAGAGGTGATAAAGGTCATAAGGAAGGCGGGCGGAATTGCGATCCTCGCCCATCCCACGAACCTTACACAGTACATACCCAAATTGGTGGAATACGGGCTTAACGGAATAGAGATCAGCCATCCCCATATGGATGAAGAGACATCCATGCTTGCCGAAGAGGCGGCAAAAACCTATAATCTTTATCGAAGCGGAGGTACGGATCATACAGGTCCCATGAGCGGCTGCAACGGTCAAAATGCCGTCCCCGTTTTCAACGGTGTTTCCGAAGAAGACTACACAATGATCAAAGAACGCCGTTTGGGATGAAAGAGATCAGTGACCAAGGGGCGCGAGGCGTTTCGGCGGTCAATGCTCTATTACGTTTCGTATTCACACCCGAGAAGGGCAAAAATTTTTGTAAGATATTGATATTGTAGCGAAAAAGTGCTATACTTTTGGTAATATATTCGATTTGGCGGATTGGGAGGATGAAAATGAGAAAAATAAAAATAGCACAGATCGGTATGAACCGATACAGTCATGCCCCCGAGGTATTTCATACCCTTTCGATACACCCCGAGGTGTTTGATCTTGTTGGTTACGCGCTGGTCGAGGACGAAAGAGAGACCTGCGCTCAAAAGCTGAAATGGTTTGAAGGATACCCCGAGCTTACACTTGATGAAATATTGAACGACCCGACAATTGAGGCGGTGGCAGTGGAGACCGATGAGATCCATCTGACAAAATATGCTCAACTGGCGGCGGAGCACGGCAAGCACATACACATGGAAAAGCCGGGAAGTCAAGATCTTGCTGCATTTGAGAGATTGATAGACACGGTAAAAGCCAATGGCAAGACATTTCATATCGGATATATGTACCGTTACAACCCTTACATATCCGAGGCGATCACGCGAGCAAAGGCAGGTGAGCTTGGCACAATATACAGTGTCGAGGCACATATGAGCCGTCTTGACGGCGCGGCTTGTCGGGAATGGTTCAGTAGCTTTAAGGGCGGTATGATGTTCTATCTCGGTTGTCATCTGATCGATCTGGTTTTGCAGATACAGGGTCTTCCCGAGGAGGTCATTCCCGTCAACAGAGCCAGCGGAATCGACGGGATCTACACCGAGGATGTGGGCTTTGCGGTTCTTAAATACCCCAATGCCGTGTCGGTCGTCCGTGCCAGCGGAGATGAGATCGGTGGCGGAAGACGTCGCCAACTGGTTATCTGCGGCTCCGATGAGACGCTTGAGATCAAGCCCTTGGAGGCAGATGTGAAGAGCGAGAAGAAATTTATGCTCTATACCGAAAAGGAGAGTGCTCGCAGAGGAGAGGGAAAGACCGTTGTCAGATCCCACGAAAAAAGTCAGCCCTTCCAGAGATATGAGGATATGCTTTTGGCATTTGCCGCTATGGTCAGAGGAGAAAAGAAAAATCCTTACACGCTTGAGTATGAGCTTGATCTTTTCAAGACTATATTGAAATGCTGTGACGTGAAAATCCCGACTCGTTGATCCTCTCCCACAAAATCACGAATCGGTCAAGCTTGCCGAAGGTTGGAGGACGGTGACGCATCCAAAATTCGCCGCTTAATGTTAAAAAAACTTGTTGCAAAACACATAGTGTTGTGCTATAATGAAAAAGAACAATAGTGTTTTTCGATTTTTCGAGCCGTGAGCGAGTCGCTCTCGGTAACCTTTCGGTTTTCGTATTCGCTACGCTCAAATGAACTCGTTCGGAGTAAGCGGCACACTCCGTGCCATGCACTCCGTGTGCTGTTCGCGGTGCGCCTTCGTCGCACGGAATTACCCCTCGCGATTTCATCATACAATTGGTATTGTTCAAAGGAAAATTACAGTATGATCGTTTACAGAGAATTGGCATCTGTGGAGCGGGAGTTGGGCTTTCCCGCCAAAACGCTTTACGGCATCAGCAACCACATCAGTGGGCATTACCGACAGGTGAAGATCCCCAAGCGCGACGGAAGCTTTCGTACGCTTTCCGTCCCCGATGAGATCCTCAAAAAGGTACAGCGTGCCATAGCGGTCAAGCTGCTGGCATATGAGCCGATTTCTCCCTATGCCAAGGCGTATAAGATCGCCTCCGATGTGCGCAAAAATGCCCGACCTCACGTGGGAAAGCCCACGCTTTTGAAGTTGGATATCGAGAAGTTTTTTGACAATATTCGCTATTCCACGGTCAAGGAACGGGTCTTTCCGCCCGAAAAGTATTCGGAGTCTCTCCGTGTCTTGCTTTCTATGCTTTGCTACTGCGGCGACAGTTTGCCCCAAGGCGCTCCCACGTCTCCCGCAATCACCAATATTATCATGTATGAGTTTGATGAGAAGATAGGTGAGTGGTGCGGGGAGCATGGCATTGCGTATACGCGTTATTGTGACGATATGACTTTTTCGGGAGAGTTTGATGCAGCGCAGGTCATTGCGTTGGTTTCAGCAGAGCTAAAGGGCATGGGGTTGCGCCTCAACAAGCGAAAAACAGCGGTGATCCCGGCAAGCAAACGCCAAACCGTTACGGGCGTGGTGGTCAACGGCAAGCTCAATGTGTCAGCGGAATATAAACGCAAGATTCGGCAAGAGGTGTTTTATTGCCAAAGGTTCGGCATTGAGGAGCATATGAAGCGAAGTGGCATTTTACTGACACGGGAACAGTATGTAGCGAAGCTTCTCGGTAAGATCCGATATGTGATTCACATTTGCCCCGATGATGCGAATTTTAGAAAGTATCAAGAATTGATTGTGAGTTTGAAATAAAAAACAGGCTGTCTGCGGTAAACAGACGGTCTGTTTTTTGCCATCAACTGTATGCCGAGGACTTTTCGGTCAGCCGCCATAAAAGCGGGAGAACCTGCAAAAGACGGTGGATAATATCATCAGAATTTTGAAAATTTAACGCAAAGATCGTCCTTTTATAAAAAAGAATCCGAAAAGAGTCTCTTGCGCAGACCGCTTCGGATTCTTATTTTTTGAGAATAACGCTTATGGTGCGTGTTCTTAAGGACAGTTTTTACTAATGAAATACTAACTGAACAAACGACTACTACCAGAGGCTCCCTTGTGTAAAGGGAGCTGACGCCGAAGGCGGCTGAGGGATTGTTTTACAAAGAATTTTAGTTTTTTACAATCCCTCCGTCTTGCTTTGCAAGCCACCTCCCTTTACACAAGGGAGGCTTGGGGGGAGCCTGCAAGTGCGCACTTACTCACCACTAACTGTGGTTGTGCGATGGAGATAATTTGAAAATTTTTTCCGCCGAGAGCAACCAAACGGTTACTCTCGGCGATTTTTGTTATCTTTTTCTGCGCATAAACCGAGAGTCTAATCATAAAATAAGATATTGTTGTTTTCCTTTATTAGTGCTATAATATATTCGTAAGCTTACGAATAATAAAAAAGGAGATAATTTTATATGAACACAACTGTGTTTTCGGAAAACATGAAAAAGTTCAGAGTGGCTAAGAAATACACTCAGGAAGACGTTGCCGAAAAGCTTTGCATAACTCCTCAAAGCGTATCAAGATGGGAGTGCGGAAATACCCTGCCCGATGTAATGCTTCTTCCCGAAATCGCCAAGCTTTACGGGGTTATGGTGGATGATCTTTTTAAAAAGCAGTCGGTGGCTTACGATAATTACGCTCAAAGATTATCTGCGCTCTATGAAATAAGTAATGACCCCGAAGACTTTTTGAGGTGTCGCCTTGAATATCAAAAGCTAATGAAAACAGGTGAGCTGTCCTTGTATGATAAATGGAACTATGGCTGGATCCATAAGGCAATGATGGCATTTTGCAGAGATGAAGCACTCAAATACTTTGATGAAGTCTTAGCCGATAAATCGGACAAAAATTGTTTGCCTTACAGAAGAGCTGCATCCATGAAAATGGGTATGCTCTTTTCTATGGGCAATGGTGAAGAAATTTTGGCAGAGATGCAACTCGCAATGGATGAAGCGGGCGGCAATCTTGATGAGCGAGAATGGTTCTTGTTGATTGAAGCATATGAGAATGCGCATCAATACGAAAAAGCGCTTACTGTTTGTGCTGATGCTCTACAGAAATTCCCGGATAATTGGGAACTGTGTATCAGCATGGGTGACATCTACTACCGCATGGAAAAATACAACGAGGCAATCGTATGGTTCGAAAAGGCAGGAGAAATCGGAACATATTTCTGCGACGAAAAATATGATATCGCGCTGTGCTATCAAAAACTCGAAAAATTCAAGGAAGCATACCAGATTTATTTGGAAATTGCGGATATCCACCGTAAAAATGGATATGATGTTGAAGCAGAGCAAGCTTTAGGATATGCAAAGGAAATTGAAGACAAAATAAAACAATAACCTTGTTTTTGCATTTGTGTCTACAAATATAGTGCTTGTCAAGAAAAAAGGATAGAGATTGCACTTTGCTTTCTCTATCCTTTTTTTCTGTCGGTAGGTAACGTATTTTATTGAATTTCAAAAACTGTCCTTAAGAACACGCCCCTTAATCGTCGGGGCATTTGGAAAGCCATTTGCCGGACAGGAATCTCCAAAGGAAGAATCCTGTTCTGACTACCCAGTCGGCGGTCATTGCGAGCCACACGCCCATGACACCCATTCCTACACCGTCAAAACAGAACAAGCCGAAGACAGACACGCTCTCTTTTGCCAGAACATAGGCAAACGCAACGCGGAAAATCCACATAGAGAGGATCGAAACCAGCATGGTAAAGCGAACGTCATTTGC
The DNA here is from genome assembly GCA_045537235.1 of Eubacteriales bacterium. GTDB lineage: Bacteria > Bacillota > Clostridia > Oscillospirales > CAG-272 > RGIG8775. The sequence goes on along the minus strand of JAZSPB010000175.1, from coordinate 23,873 downwards.
GGCGCGAAAGGCGTTGGGCAGACAAAAGCCGATAACCCATATTGCCACGGATACCGCACTGTGGTAGAACAGAAGTGTACGCGCGGTGGCAGTGGACTCTTCCGAAAGATGGAATAGACGCAAGAGAGGCGAGGAAAAGATACACAAGATGACGATAACGCTGACAACAATGACGTATCCGATTCCGATCAGCATTTTTGTGTACCGTTTGGCCTGTTCTTTCTTGCCGGCTCCGATGCATCGCCCCACAACCGCGATCATCGTATGGTGTACGGCTCCGCCCGCGTTGTATTGAAAGCTTGCCAGCGAAAGCGCGGCGGCATTTGCGGCAATTGCCACGGTACCCAGAGAGGAGACCAGACTGGAGGTGATCAGTCGCCCAAATTGAAACAGACTGTTTTCAATTCCGTTGGGAACTCCGATGTTCAATATGGATTTGATAATGCCGAGATCGGGACGGTAGTGGAACAGCTTTTCAATATAGATATACCGCTTTTTATTATGCGAGATGACCAACATGATCGTGGCACCGATGATTCTGGACAAGAGAGTTGACAAGGCTGCACCCATAGCACCGAGGTTTGCGACATATATAAACAGCGCATTTCCCCCGACGTTGAGCACATTCATGAAGAGTGATATTTTGAGTGAGGTCACACTGTCTCCTTGCGCTCTGAGCACCGAGGCGATACTGCTGTCGATTGCCAAAAAGGGAAACGAAAGCGCGATCACACTGAAGTAGGCAAGGGCGTTGTCCAGAACACTTTGCTCGGCTTGTCCGAAAAGCAGGTGAAGGATAGGAGTGCGAAGGAGCAGAACAACGGTTGAAATGGCTGTTGCAACGGCTGTGGTGATGTAAAGCAGTTGTTTTGCGGACTTACAGGCGACACTGCGATCCCCCCTGCCCATGGCTTGTGCGAGAACGACAGAGCCACCGGAGGCCAGCGCCGCGAACAGTGTGATGAGCAATGTGTCAAGCGATCCGACCAGGGAAACACCGGCATATGCGGATTCTCCTCGGCTTGAAACCATGATCGAATCGATGAGTCCAATGGTGATGGCAAGAATGTTTTGCAAAACCAAGGGGACGATTATTTTAGCTATTGCTTTTCCGGAAAAAAGCAGATCACATTCTTTGTTCATAGTGATACCTCACTGTACTGTAGGGATGGATAAAGTTTCCATAAACATGTATGATTATATCACAAGTTTTGGAAAAAGCAAGGCTTTTCGTTATTTTTGAGATTTCAAAGTGCTTTTCGTATTTTGGGGGGAAATGCTGTTTTTCTTTCAGCAGGGGGACCGCCCTCCGCAGGTGCCTCTCCAAGGATACAAATTGTGTCGAAGTCATTGACTTTTGTCGGAAAATATGTATAATTAATATAATATTATTATCAATAATATAATATTATTATCAATCGGGAAGAGAAAACAAAATGATCAAGCTATGTATATTTGATTTGGACGGAACGGTTTTGGATACCGTCAAATCCATTGCCCATTTCGGCAACACCGCATTGGAAATGAACGGCATTGAGCCGATCGAAGTCAACGAGTACAAATATTTGGCAGGGCGAGGCGTTGCCAATCTTTTGCGCGGAATGTTGAATTTTCGGAATTGCTATACCGATGAGCTTTATCAAAAGGTGTTCCGCGATTACAACACAGCCTACGATGCCAATGTTTCCTACAAAACTACGGTCTTCGAAGGCCTTCGTGAGACCTTGGATGCCATCAAAGCACAAGGCATTCGTATAGCCATCGTGTCCAACAAGCCCGACTTTGCGACGCGCACCGTGGTAAAGGAATTGTACGGGGAGGGGTATTTTGATTTTGTTACGGGGCAGGTGCCGGGAGGCGTGTTAAAGCCCGATCCCACCGTAGTCCTCTCGGTAATGGAAAAATTCGGTGCCACGCGGGAGGAATGTCTTTACATCGGAGATACCTCTACCGATATGCAGACGGGAAAAAATGCAGGAATGTATACCGTCGGCGTGCTTTGGGGCTTCCGCGGTCGCGAGGAGCTGCTGGAAAACGGTGCCGACCGTTTGATTGAAAAACCGCAAGAACTGTATGACTGTATCACACAGATGAAATAAGGAGAAAAACCATGCTTTCTTACCATTCGCTATTGCCATTCGGAGATTCGCTTGACGGTGTTTTGCAGATCAAGAACAGCTTTTCTCTTGTTTGCCCCGTCGAAGGTGGCACCGCTTGCCCCATTGTGAGCGCACTTTCGGCTTATGTTGGTGAGGGCAAGCCAAAAATTCGATTTGAAATAACGGTAGAGGGGCAAGATGCGCCGCTCTATGCTTCCCATGATTATCGAATCGGAAAGGCGGGCGAATACACCCGTCAGATGTGGCGTGTTCCCCCCCTGTTTTTGCCCAACATGACGCTGAGTGTATGCGTGGATATTCCCGAAGGAACGGTCTTGTCTGTCAAGGATTTCGGTACGTCCCACGATATGGGTGCCAAGGATTGGAATGGCGGGCCTCGACACAATGCCCATCTCGGTTTTTGGGGTCTTGCGCCCGACAATACCATGCCTGCGTTTGAATTGGCGGCGGCGTGTGGCTTTCCCGCTTGTATCGTAGTACCCAAGGTCACAAAGGATGGCATTTTTGTGTGTATGCACGACGATAAAATGATCAACAGAACGGCAAGAGATGCCGAAGGGAATGCGCCCGAAGAGCCGATCTTTATCGGAGATAAGACGTATGACGAGCTTGGGCAATGGGAATACGGCTCCTATAAAAATGAAATTTACAAAGGAACGGCTCTTCCTCTCCTTTCAGACTTCTTCGATCTGTGCGCCAAAACGGGAATGCGTCCCATGTTCAGCACCCATCCCGGGCTGACCCCGAAACAATGGCAGCAGGTAAAGGATATGCTTGAAAAACGCGGCTTGCTGAAGAAATTCCATATTAAAAGCTTTAATTTGGAGCAATTGAAAACGGCTTATTCTGTCTTTGGAACAGAGATCGACGGCTATACATACGATATCAACCAATGGGAGGACTCTCATGTCGACGATCTCCTTGCCACAGGAATCGACACCCACGCTTGCCGTGTGGGAATGGAAGTTCTTTTCGGAAGATACACCGAGCACATTGCCACCTCCATTCGCAATGCGGGGATGTTTGCTGCAGCATGGGGCATTAAGCGCCGTGATTTTGAGGAGTACGAGAAGCTGATGTCTTGGGGAGTAACCGAATTTACCGAAGATCACCATTGTTCTATGGGATTGAATTATTAAATTTTGTCAGCGAGAATGGTTCAAGAAGACAAGCGGCGCCCGCGGGCGCGGGGAGGTCGCTTTTTGAAAAAAGCTCCGCAAAAACTTTTCTAATGTGCCCTTGCGAAATTTGAGCGAACACACTGCCCCCACCGGGGTTTTGCTATGTTTGCACAAACACACAAAAGGGCACATTAGAAAAGTTTTTTGCGGAGCTTTTTTTCAAAAAAGCGACCTCCCCGCGCCCGCAGGCGCCTCCGATCCAATATTAAACCAAATCGGAATCAAAGGACGGTTCGATCACTACTTCAGCTTCCTCGGGCGGCAGATTTTTGAGCTTTACCCCTGCAACAATGCCGAGAATCAAGTAATAAATGACCCACGCATGGAAAACGATATCCAAGATCATATCCGAGGAGAATCCGAAGAGAACGAACATTCCGACCGTATCCAAGCCAAAGAGAACCAGCGAAGCGATGAGAAATGCCATGTTCCGCTTGGAAAGGAGCCAGAACAGAGCAAACAGCGCAATGATAACGATGGCGATCGCGGTCATGGCGAAGAGAAACTCGGTTCCCCAAAAATCGTAAATGTAGTTTTCAAAATCATAGTATTCCGCGGGCAGTTTTCCGCAAAGTGCCATGGCGTTTATCACCAAATAATAGGGTACGGACGCGGAGAAGAGAAGATAAACTTTTCCTCCGAACAGCGCGAGGATGACATTGAGCAAAGTGAATGCGACAACTGCCAACAGATTGGCACGGCTGATGCGGTAGTTGTTTTCCAACTGCGCACGGGGGGAGAGATTTTGTTGTTTTTGGAACAGACTCATAAGTGACCTCCTTAAAAATGAATGGTTTTTGCCGTATGGCACCGTCCGCCCGAAAAGGGGATATTTTATTTTACCATACGCGAATGCGGTTGTCAAGCGATTTCGAAAGGATGATTTTGGAATTGGTGCAGGGCACGGTTCCGAATCTTTTTTTGAATGCTTTTTTCGCCACTTTGACATTATAGCACAAAAAATGACTTGTGTCAATAGCACAACGATATTTTCACAAGGTTTATTATTGTCTCGTATGCCTATACAATATAGGTATACGGAGGTGAAGCCAATGAAAGCGGAGTATAAAGGTCTGTATGAAAAGTTCGGATTGAACGTGGTCTACTATCGCAAGCGCAAGAAACTGACCCAATTGCAGTTGGCCGAGCTGGCAGACATCGACAGAAGTCATATCAGCGCCATTGAGTTGGGCAATGTGGGTGTTTCCTTTGACGTGATCTTCAAGCTGTGCGAGGTTTTGGAGATCAGCCCCAAGGAGTTGTTTGATTTTCGATGATCCCCTTGTATTCTATGCTGTGATGTGCTATAATTGGATTCGGTAAGCACAGGAAGAAAAGGGGATTTCTATGAACAGCAAGGAGAATTCGGCAAAAATTCGGTTGATCGGTGCCATGGTCATTTTCGGAACCATCGGTATCTTTCGAAAATATATTCCACTGCCCTCGGGACCGGTCGCTTTGGTACGAGGGCTTGTCGGCGTGCTGTTTCTGCTTTTGGTGTTGGCAATCAAGCGAGAGAAACTGTCACGCGAGGCGATCCGAAGAAATCTGCTTTTGCTGTTGGTTTCCGGTGGTCTGATCGGCTTTAACTGGATCCTTTTGTTTGAGTCTTACAACTATACCTCGGTGGCTACGGCGACCCTTTGCTATTATATGGCTCCCATTTTTGTGACCTTGGCGGCACCTTTGGTTCTTGGAGAACGGTTGACGGTGCGCAAGCTGGTCTTGGCTCTTATCGCACTTTTGGGTATGGTCTTGGTGTCCGATGTGCTGAATGTAGGGGTGTCCGATATGGGCGAGCTTCGCGGTATTCTTCTTGGGCTTTCGGCGGCGGCGCTTTATGCCGCGGTGATTTTACTCAACAAGAAATTGCGCGATATTTCTGCCTATGATCGAACCGTCATGCAGCTTGGGGCATCCTTTGCCGTGCTGTTGCCGTATGTACTTTTGACCGAGGATCTGTCGACCGTTGTCCTTTCCCCCATGACGATCGCCCTTTTGCTGACGGTCGGTGTTTTGCATACCGGGGTGGCATATGCCCTGTATTTTGGCGCGATGCGCGATCTTTCGGCACAGACGGTGGCTCTTTTCAGTTACATTGATCCCATTCTTGCGGTAGTTTTGTCAGAGCTTCTACTGAACGAGACGATGGGATGGGGAGGCGTTGTCGGGGGAGTTCTCATACTTGGCGCGACCTTTGTCGGGGAGCTTTGGGGAGAAAAAAAGATTTGATCTTTTTTGTGATTTTCGGTCATCTTTTTTGCGATTTTCGGTCATCCGATTGACAAACCGTCGGTTTCGTGCTATATTAAATATCGTGTTATATAAATCGTGCTATATAATTTATTTAAATATCAATTAGGTTTTAAGCGAGGCGATTTCAGTGATTAGAAAAACAAAAGATATCAGCATGGTAGAGGGACCGATCCTCTTGAAAATGTTACGGTTTTCCGTTCCCATCATGCTGACGGGTATCCTCCAGCTTTTGTTTAATGCGGCGGATATCGCCGTAGTGGGACGGTTTGCCGAAAATGGCGTAGTAGCGGTAGGGGCAGTAGGTGCCTGTGGTGCTCTGATCAATTTGATCGTCAATTCCTCTATGGGACTTTCCCTTGGTGTGGGTGTTGCCGTGGCACACGACATCGGAAGCGGTTCCCGCGATCGGATGGGGAAGGTCGTACATACGGCAATGGTGGCGGCTATGGTATTGGGAATCGCCGTGGCGGGTATCGGCTTTTTCTTTGCCCGTCCTCTGCTTCAACTGATGGACACGCCCGACAATGTTCTGTCCGAGGCGGTACCCTACATGAAGGCTTATTTCCTCGGCATCCCCGCGTCGCTGATGTATAACTATTTGGCTTCGGCTCTGCGTTCGTCGGGGGATACCAAGCGACCGCTGATCTTCCTTGCCGTGGCAGGTCTTTCCAATGTGGTTTTTAATCTGATCATGGTGTTGGGCTTGGGTATGGGCGCGATCGGTGTGGGTATTGCAACGGCAATTTCGCAGTATGTTGCGCTGGCGCTGATCCTGATCTACATGACTCGTCCCTCCGGCCCCTGTCGCATCCGCTTTTCGGAGCTGTGCGTGGATCGAATTGCGCTGTTTCGTATCTTCCGTCTCGGTATTCCCGCGTGCCTTCAATCCATGCTGTTCTCGTTCTCCAATGTGTTGATCCAATCCACTGTCAATTCCTATGGCGACACGGTGATCTCGGGTCACGCGGCAGCCGCGAATATCGATGGCTTTGTGTATACCGCCATGAACTCGGTCGCGCAAGGAGTGATCGTCTTTGCGGGACAGAATATGGGGGCGGGGAAATACAAGCGACTTGACAAGGTGCTTGGTTGCGGTATGCTTTTGGCGTCCTGCATCGGCGCGGTACTTTCGGCCGTTGCTGTTAGCATGGGACCGATCTTGCTCAATTTCTATGTCCCCGGAGAACCGCTTGTAGTAGAGGCGGGAATGCGCCGTCTTTTCGGAATCTGCGCGCCCTATCTTGTGTGCGGAGTGATGGATACTTGCAGTTATATGCTCAAGGGAATGGGTAAGCAATTGATCCCTACCATGATCGTGCTGATCGGCACTTGCTTGATGCGCGTGGTGTGGGTTTTTACGGTCTGTCGCATTTTTCCCGGTTCGCCGGAGAACGTGAATAATATTTATTATTTGTATGCCTCCTATCCCATTACATGGATAATTGCCATAGTGGGAAGCTTGTTCTACTATTTCTATTTAAGAAAGCAGTTGTTGCAAGGAACTCTCACCATCCACGTTTGAGTCGGGGAATATTTTATGATCGCAGGCGGCAGCTTGCGGAGAAAGGAAAGTCATGCAACTGAAAAGCCGAAGACGAAAATTGGTGATCACCGCGCTTGACCGCGAAGGGCTGGATGCTCTCATGAGCGGCGAGTATCAGCGCGTGTGCGAGCTTTGCGGCGCACTGTATGATGATCTTGACCGTGAGTTCCTTGCCGCGTTGGTTACCGAATGCCTTGCGGAGGAGCACATCGATGAGGGCGGAATCATGTGGAATACCCTTTGGATCGGTGTGAGTCAAGAGGACGGTGAATTTGTGGGCGCCGTTCGTATTTTGGGACGCCCTTCCGAGGGACGGGAACTTTCCATGGCGCTTTATCCTGCCGTCGGCTATAATTCTCCCACCTTTGCCTATGTGTTTTCCCGCGTCTGCGAGTGGGCATTTAACCACCGCGCAGTCTACTATATTCGCGTGGCCTCGATGAACGAAGACGAAGAAACTTTTTTGCGCAGCTTCGGCTTTGTGCAAAATCGCGAAGACGGCTTTTTCGAACGGGAGAAAAATCAATCCGCTTGGCTGATCATTTGTCTTTGTATCGGTCTTGGAACGGGTGTGGCCATGGGAGAAGCCTTTGGCGGAACTTCCTTAGGCATGGCGATCGGTGCCACATTTGGTGCCGCAGTCGGTTGGAATTTGGATCACCGTGATGTCTCGCGTCGAAAGAAAATTTGAGGCCGGTGATGCGCCGCGGGCGCGGGGAGGTCGCTTTTTTGAAAAAAAGCTCCGCAAAAAACTTTTCTAATGTGCCCTTTTGGGCGTTTGAGCGAACATAGCGAAACCCCGGTGGGGGCAGTGTGTTCGCTCAAATTTCGCAAGGGCACATTAGAAAAGTTTTTGCGGAGCTTTTTTCAAAAAGCGACCTCCCCGCGCCCGCAGGCGCATCACCGCCTCAAATTTTCTTTCGACAGCCGTCGATCAAGATGTTTTGACCGGCAAGATAGGGGGCTTCATCGCTTGCCAAAAAGAGGATGAGGTTGGCGTTTTCGCGGTCGGTTCCGGTACGTCCCATGACGCAAAGCTCGGTGGTGGTGTAAAAATCCATGTCGGAATTCTTTGAGGGGCTGACCGTGCCGGGGGACACGCAGTTGACGATAACGCCTTGATTGCTTACTTCTTTGGCCAAAGCTTTTGTCATGGCGATCAAAGCGCCTTTGGTGGCAGAATAGTTGACCATTTTGGCATTGCCGTAGACACCGGCAACCGAGGCCACATTGACGATCCGTCCGTAACCGCGTTCCAACATTCCGCCCAGTGTTGCGCGGATAAAGTTTACGGGTCCCATCACATTGACATCCCAAAAACGGCGCCATTCCTCATTGGTGGTTTCCAAAAAGGGCTTGGACAAACGCCAAAGAGCGGCATTGTTGATCAAAATATCGATTTTTTGAAAATGAGAAATCGCTTCGGCGGTAATCTGCTCGACCTTTGCTTCGTCGGTTACGTCACATTCGAAAATGAGAATATTGCGTTGATAAATTTCCAATTCTTTTTTGACAGAACACAGCTTTTCAAAATCAATGTCGACCAAGACCAGGTCAGCACCCAACTCGGCAAGTCCGAAAGCTACGGCACGCCCGATTCCGACCGATGCACCTGTGATCAATGCGGTTTTTTCGTTAAAATTCATAAGAATCCCTCCTTTTTTTGTAGTATACCATGTGCCAAGCTGTGAGTCCATGTCAGTTTCGATATTGAATTTGATCAAAACGATACTTTTTGTATACTTTTGTGGGCTGTTTTCGTTTTTTGTTTGACATTTTCATTCTCTTATGCTATGATAATTGGGGAGGTGGTCGTGTGGATAAAAGCACTTTTACAATCAGAGATTTTAACAATGCGCTTCACGTTTTTGATTTGCGTGGTAAGCGATTGGTTTTCAAAGATCGGTATGCGGACGGTTTTATCGTGACCTTTTGCGGTCGGATTCGCTTTTCGTGTGAGCAAGGTTCGTTGATAGCCGACCGAGAGCATTCCGTCTTTTTGCCGCGGGGGCTCTCCTATGTCAATGAATGCGAAGAGGACGCGGAAAGTTTGGTTTTTAATTTTTATGCCGAAGGTACGTCACAGCTCCCGCAATCACTGACCCCCGTTCCCGAACTCTTTGCAAGAAATTGCTTTGACACCATCGAGAAGGCCACCCGTTTGCGCGACGGAGGGAGGCTTTTGATCTTGAGTGAAATGTACTCGTTAGCAGATCGATTGCTTGCCGCGCCGTCCAATATGTCTGCCACTCAAGAGATTCCCGCTATAGCATTGGCATATATGGCAGAGCATTACACCGAACCATCGTTGACCGTAAAACATATAGCCGACGCGTGTTATGTCAGCGAGGTCTATTTGCGAAAGCTATTTGTTCGCTACAGAGGAGTGACCCCCTTCAAAGCATTGCAGGAGCTCCGCATGGAGCGAGCCCGTGTTTTAGCCAAAGAGAAACGCCCCGTGGGAGAGATCGCCGCCGCTGTCGGGTATTCGGATATCTATCAGTTCAGTCGCGCCTACCGTAAATTTTTCGGTTACCCACCGTCGGAGACCTAGTTTTCGTGGGAGGTCGCTTTTTGAAGAAAAGCTCCGCAAAAACTTTTCTAATGTGCCCTTGCCAAATCGGAGCAAACACGCTGCCCCCACCGGGGCTTGCTATGTTCGCACACCCCCCAAAAAGGGGACATTAGAAAAGTTTTTTGCGGAGCTTTTTTTCAAGAAAGCGACCTCCCACGCCCGCAGGCGATCAACCTCCCATTTGTTCCATCAAGCGCTTGTTAAACTCCTCAGCGGTGTTGTAGCCCATGCGCTTTTGACGGTTGTTCATAGCCGCGATCTCAAAGATGATGGCGAGGTTACGACCGGGCTTGACGGGGATGGTGATAGAGGGGATTTCGATTCCTAAAATATCCATAGTCTCGTTGTCAAGACCCAGACGGTCATACATTTTACCGTTGACCCAATGCTCAAGGTTGATAACGAGGTTGACCTTTTCGGTATCCTTAACAGCACCGACACCGAACAGGCGCTTGACATCCACAATGCCGATGCCGCGCAACTCCACATAGTGGCGAATGATCTCGGGGGCACTTCCCACAAGGGTTTTTGCCGACACACGTTTGATCTCTACCGCGTCATCCGCAATGAGACGGTGTCCGCGTTTGACCAATTCAATGGCGGTTTCGCTCTTACCGACACCGCTGTCACCGAGGATCAAAATTCCTTCGCCGTACACCTCGACCAAAACACCGTGGCGCGTGATGCGAGGACCGAGATGGGTGTTGAGAGAGGCGATCAGCGCCGCCATAAGAGGGCTGGTCTTTTCCTTGGTTCGGAGCAGAGGAACACCTATTTTTTTGGCTTCATCATACATTTCATCGAAAACATCCAGCCCGGTGGAAACAATAACACAAGCGGGCTTTTGGTCGATGAATTGGCGCAGCTTGAGGATGCGTTCTTCGGTCGACATTTGTTCCAAATATCCGGTTTCCGCTCTTCCGATGATCTCGATTCGGGAAGGCTCAAAGTTGCCGAAAAAGCCCGCAAGAGCAAGACCCGGGCGGTTGACTTCGGTGTTTTTGATCATGATCTCCTCGGCGGGGCAAGGGAGATGGATGACCTCCAGTTGAAATTCATCAATGATCTGTTTTAAGGATATACTGTATTCGCTTTCCATTTTAGTCCTCCCGTTTCGTTTCATTAAAAAGAGTATAGCACATATTTGGCGAATAGTCAAATAAAAAATAATTTTTTTGCGGTAGACGGGCGAAAATTCATAATACGGTCACAAAGATAGTTTATAATGGTTCATGTGAAAAATGTTTCGTAAATGAAAGGAAACGGTATGAAAAATAAAATCATTGCGCTGATCGCGCTTTTGTTGTTGCCGGCAATGACTTTTTGCTCGTGCTCGTCGGTCAAGGAGATCAAGAGTACGGACGAAGAAGCCAAGGTGGTCGGTTCCTGCGGAGATCATGACATTCGCTATGAGGAGCTTCGGTATCTTACTATGGGCTTCAAAGCGGAGCTTCAAAGCAAGTACGGTGAGTACATTTTTGATTCTGCGGATACAGGCGCTCAGTATGAGGAACGGCTTTGGGAGATGGTAGCGGAAGCCCTGATCGAGAACTATTCTTTGGTGGATGCCTGCGCGGAAAGAGGAATTAAGACCAACTCCAAAACCACCAAAAAAGAGGTAAAGGAGTATGTCAAAGAGTCGGTGGATGCGTGCGGAGACTTTGATGCTTACAGGGCCTACCTGGCAGACAACTATATGACCGACTGGGTTTTTCGTCTCAATACCGCTATCCTCAGTTGCCAAGGGCAGTATTATGATCTTTTGTCCGAGGAACTGCACAAGGAATCCTACGATGCGGTTATGGCGGGCGAGGGAATCATCCGTTGCATGAGTATTTTCGTCAAAAACGATCCCGGCGAGAGCGCGGAGGAAAACCGAAAGATCGCGCAGGATGTGCGCGACCAAGTGGCATCGGGCAAGGCATTGCTGGAGAGCTTTATCGGCAAGAGCTGCAATCAGGACACATCGAATTGTGACTATTATTTTATGCGTGGCTATTTTGTCGAGGAATACGAGAATGCCGCTTTTGATCTTGAAATCGGTGAGGTCAGTGAGGTCGTGGAGGTCAGTGACGGCTTTTATGTCATCCAGCGTATGGAGACCGATCCTTCGTATATCTCCAACCATGTGGAGAACCTTCAGATCCAGTATTATCTGAGCATCATGGAGGAAGAGACTAACCGCATTGCCGAGTCGCTTTCCGTTCAGTTTAATGAGTATGGAAAAAGCATCGTCCTTTGGTCGATGAAGTGAATTGAATTACATCGGAAGAAAGGGGAGTGAGCCACTTGCGCCGCAAACGGACACGGATACAGTATTACAATGGAGAGACCAAGCGAGAAAAGACAGGAAACCGAGTCCTCCTTCCTTTTATCATAATTGTGGTGTTGGCCTTGGTGTCTGCGCTGGTCTTGGGACTGGTTTTGGACGGCTTGGTCGGGGATTCGCGGCTGTCGGCGGTTGTCGTGCGCGATCCCGTGGATTTCGGAGGAGTGAAAGATCCTGCCAAAAAGTATGCCTCGCTTATGTCGGTGCAAGGAGACGTTGTTTCGACAAAAGGCTTGAACGAGGAGCAGATCCGTGATGCCGTGAGGGAGCTTCCCGACGGAAGTGCGGCGGCGTTTCTGCTTTATGACGGTGCAAAAAATCTGTATTTTGATGCCGCGCTGATCGGAAAGACCGAAACCGATATGCAAGTCAAGACCTCGGTAAAGGCAAGAAAACTGGCAGAGGCTTTGACGGACGAGGGACGATACAGCATTGGCTTTTTTGTGACGGGAGCCTTTGACGTGAGCGATGCGCAGAAGAGGATTCTTGCGGTCTCAAAGGAAATGGCACTGTTGAGTGAGCTTGCCTCGGCGGGATTTCATGAGATCGTGATCGTGGGATTGCCCACGGACAGCGAGCGCTTGACCGAAGTCAACAGCTATATTCGACAGGCGAGCGAGATCTGTCCGGACATCATCTTGGGTGTTTCGGTAGAGACGGAATCCACGGTGTCTTCGGGGATCTCCAAACTGGTTTCTGCCACAGAGACCTATGCAGACAGTTATTACTTGAATTTGAAAGATGTTGCCGAAAACAAGATTGATAAGCATATTGAGAAAAATGCTTATTTTTTGACGGCGTACAATATGCGACTTGTTTTGGGAGACGGAGAGCGCGAGGCGTTGATCAGTCATGCGGCATCCTACGGGTGGCAAAATTATGTGATTTGGCCTTGATTTGGTTGAAAGGAAAAGGCTCGACAGAGAGAAATTTCTGTCGAGCCTTTTTGGTTGAGCTTAGAGGAAGCACCGTGCTTTTTCCTTATTCTTGCGCCACAATAACGCAAGAAGGCTTCCTCCCACCGGCTGCACTTTGCAAAAATATCCACCGTTTTGATGCCACCTCGTGCGATGTGGTGGATCTACACGTCAAATCGACCCACGGAGAGGGTGAGATCACGGTTTTTGAAGTGCGCGCATACTAAAATATTAATGGAATCTTGACTTTTTTTGTGTATTGGTGTAAAATAATAGTGAATCTTGTCAAAGATATATTTTGAAAATTTCCAACCGAGAGGAGCGAGTTCTTTTGGTTGAGATTTTACGGAGGTTGTAAAATGAATCTGAATTTTGATCCTCATGAACTTTGCTCTTGCGGTAAAGCGCATAAGTCGCAGGTTGAGCATTGCATCGTGGAAAAGAACGCGGTTCGGCGCGTTCCCGAATTTGCCAAACTGTACAAGGCCACAAAGGCATTTATCGTGGCCGATATCCACACCTATCCTTTGGCGGGCGATGCAGTGACCGAGATGCTTGAAAAAAGCGGCATTTCTGTTTCGCGATATGTTTTTCCCGACGAACATTTGGAGCCGGACGAATATGCTGTGGGAGCACTGGCGCTTCACTATGACTCGGATTGTGATCTCATTGTTGCCATCGGCTCGGGTGTGATCAATGATATCAGCAAGATCCTGGCGCACCAGACCAAAAATCCCTATATTATCGTGGCTACCGCGCCTTCCATGGACGGATATGCTTCACCCCTTTCCTCAATGGCGCGAAGCGGTTTGAAGGTTTCTGTCCCCTCCAAATGCGCAGAGGTGATCATCGGAGATATTGATATCCTGAAAAACGCACCGATGCATATGATAAAGTCGGGTCTTGGCGATATGCTGGCCAAGTATATCGGCATCTGCGAATGGCGGTTGGGAAATTTGATCACGGGCGAGTATTACTGTGAAAAGATCGCCGCCATGGTCAGAGAGGCTGTGAAAAAGTGTGTGGATAATGCCGACGGCATTTTGAAGCGCGATGAGACGGCTGTGGCCAATGTTTTTGAAGGGCTGGTGCTCTGCGGTATTGCGATGAGTTACGCGGGGGTTTCCAGACCGGCTTCGGGTGTAGAGCACTATTTCTCGCACATTTGGGATATGCGTGGCTTGGAGATGGGAACTCCCGTCGATCTCCACGGTATCCAGTGCGCGATCGGAACGCGGTACTGTGTCGGTCTCTACGGTCTTGCCAAAAAAATCGTGCCGAATCGAGAAACGGCACTTCAATATGCAAGAAACTTCGATTTTGCGGCATGGAGCGATGAGCTGAGAGTCTTTTTGGGCAAGGCCGCGCAAACCATGATCGCGTTGGAGGAGAAAGAGCAGAAATATAATGTCGAAAAGCACAGGGCTCGTTTGGAAGTCATCCTTTCCCATTGGGATAAGATCGTTCAGATCATCGATGAGGAAGTTCCCTCGACGGAAGCTTTCGAAAAGATCCTCGACGCCATCGAAGCGCCTCGAGATGTGGCAGAGATCGGAATTGACAGATCGATCCTTCCCATGACCCTCAAGGCGGCCAAGGACATTCGTGATAAATACGTTTTGCCGAGACTTCTTTGGGATCTCGGTGTGCTGGATGAGGTCTGCGACCGCGCATTTAAGTGACGGAAGCGCCGCCTGCGGGCGGGAGAGGTCGCTTTTTGAAAAAAGCTCCGCAAAAACTTTTCTATTGTGCCCTTGCAAAATTTGGGCGAACATACTGCCCCCCTTTGGGGGATTGCCATGTTCGCACCAACTGCAAAAGGGCACAATAGAAAAGTTTTTTGCGGAGCTTTTTTTCAAAAAAGCGACCTCTCCCGTCTTCTTTGTGAATCAACCAATGGGTGACGTTGATTCCGTGCAAAGTGCTTGCTTTAGAGGGGGTTTTTTGGTATAATGGAACCAAGAAAATGTATGGAGGAGTGACGGATGGATATTAAGCTTGCGGAAAATATTAAAAGGATCCGAGTGAATCGGGGTTTTACGCAGAGGCAGATTGCCGATGCTCTTTTGGTCACGCCTCAGTCGGTGAGCCGCTGGGAGAATGGGCAAGCTTATCCCGATATGGAGATGCTTCCGCGAATTGCCGAGTTTTTCGGTGTGTCTACGGATGATTTGCTGGGTACGGAAATACCGTCTTTGAAAACGGAAATATCGTCTTTGAAAAAGAAAAAAGAAGAGCTTTGGAGGTTGCGTACGAAAAAGAAACTTGACGGAGGACTGCGCATTTGTGAAGTGCTGGAGGATCTGGCTTCGCACGGATGCCATCAAGTAGAATTTTTCCGCGAATCGCTTGCGTACAGCCGCAATGGCGGAGATCTGACTCGGGTGGAGCGCGCGCGGGCGTATTGCCGCGAAATGTTAATTTCCACCGATGCGGATCGTCGAATCTCGGAGCTTTTGAATATCGTTGTTGCAGAGGATGATGAATATGTGGGGCGCTGGCGTGAGTTTATCACGGGGGATCCTCTCTGTTCATGTTGGGACGATATTCTGCTCGCCCGCTATAAACACAATTCCGATCAACATCACAAATGGGAAAATCAGCGGCAGAAGGTGGTGTATGATACCGTGCGGAAGCTGCTGTATAATATGGTCAACGATATGCCGCCGATGTGCGGTCAGTGGAAAAGCTGGCGTTACCAAACGTTAAATCCCTATGAACACTATAAGACGGCGTTGGATACGCTGAATCTGTACTCCGGGGAAGTGGGGGATGTGTTTATCGATCTTCGGCTCTATATTGAGATTCGAATGGCGGCGGCGCTGTTTCGCGAGGAACGGAAAGGGGAGGGCTTTGCGGTATTGGACGTTATCCGTGACCATCTCTTGGCTTTGGAGAGCTTGGCGGGAGAGACACGCCGAGGGTCGGTTGAGATGCTGTCTTTGATCGAGATGCCCACGAGTGAGGTTTTTGTCAGAAACTGTTTGGGTGATATTTCATATCAGTTGCACCGTCAAGAGTTTGACAGTGTACGCGAGACCCCTCGCTTTGTTAAATTTTTCCGCGATGCGGTGGGCATGACCTTGGAGGATGAGGAGATATTGCTCGGTATGCTGCCCGAGGCGCGAGCCGTTAAGATGGAAAAGGGCGATTTGGTGTTGATGGTAATGACCGCCGACGGAACCAAGCACCATGCCGTGATCCACCATGCGGTCGAGGAGCGGATCAACGGTGAACACAAGGACGAGGTAGCCTTTGCCGAGTCGCTCCGTCGGATGGGGGAGACCGATATCCGCTATGTTGTTTGTCTTTGGCATGAAGGCTCGATCGAGCTCCCATCCCACGGCTTCAGCGAAAAGCTGTACGAACTGAATCCCAATAACGTGGAAACAAAGGTGTTGGCGCAGTCGAGTTGGAGGTACATTGCAAGACCGCTGGGAAAAATATATCCTCTGCGTCCCAAGGGGCTCCGGGAGGGAAAGACAATGAACGGGGCGTACATTGAGATGGCACACACCGTGATGCGTCGGATCTTGAAAGAGACGGGTCTGAATATGCCGATCATCAAGCTGCAATATGAGACGGCGGAGATCTCGGAAACCAAGATGTACGAGCGCGGCTTTGATATGGTCTTTCGCGTGAAGGACGGCTGTCCCACATTGTCCGATAAATCGACGCAGACCATTGGGACGGTGCAGGCAAAGCTTCCCGATCTTGACCATGGGATGGGCTTTATCCTCTGGGTCAAGAACGGTGTGATCCAAAGCCTTGAGGGGTATTCTTATGACGAAAAGCTCCCCGAATTTCCGGGAAAGTATACGTTGGATTGGGGCACCGCCTTCAAAACCCATTCGTGCTATAGCTACTTTCAGATCATAGGCGATTTTGATCCCGATGAGCTTTTCAGTGAGCTTGGTGTTTCGGTCAAGGTGATCGCAAAGAAGGGTGAGTCCCTTGGCCATGGTAACCAACCTTCGGTGTTTTCCTGTGCCGATTTGGAGCGATTTGAAAAAACGGGTGCGGATATGGACATCAATGATGTGATCCGCAAGACTTTGGAACATCTGTTACCCCATGTCGAACGACTTGCGGAATGGCGCGAGAGCATGGGCTTGCAGTATTTTCTTCGTGTGGGTGCGTGTGTGGACAGCAATTTCCCCGAGGCGGCACCCGATATGTCATTGGCACCCGATGTAATTGACTTTTTGCATCGCACAGGAGCGCGGCATGAGCAGCAGGTGATTTTTAACTGATTTTTTGGAAAAGGAGCATTTATGCAGATAAAGCTGAACGAAACGATCCGCAAATTGCGAACCGAGCGGGGCATTACGCAAAAGGAGCTGGCTGACGGTCTTGGCATCAGTCCCCAATCGGTAAGCCGATGGGAGAAGGGGCAAGCCTATCCCGATATGGAGATGCTACCGAAGCTGGCCGACTTTTTTCATGTGTCGGTGGATGAGCTGATGGGGCGTGGTAGCTCGTTTTTGGCGCAAAAGCGAGAGGAGCTTCATGCGGCGTGGGATGCGGTTTGCGGTGAGCGTGATTTTTGGAATCGGCAGAAGGTGTGTGATATTTTGGAGGAACTTGCCTCTCACGGGAACAGTCAGGTTGAGTTTTTTCGTGTGGCAAGGGAGCTGGAGCGAAATGACCGTGCCAAACCGGGGCAAGTGGAAAGAGCGCGGAAATACTGTCGCGAGATGTTGGAGCGGCTTGGTGCCAACGATAGGATCGCGTGGCTCGGAGACATCCTGCCTTGCGAGGATGAGGGGAAATTGGATCTTTGGCGGGCATATGTGCCGAGCTACAGATTTACAGTCGCTTGGGATGAGGTGCTTTTGGACAGTTATCCGCACAGCTCGGACAAGCGCAAGAAGCAACAGCAGACCGTGATGTTTCATTCAGTGGAACGGTTGCTTTATCGCTCGTTGCAGGTGCACGACCTTGGCGGTGAATGCTCCTATGAGCATAATAAGCGAACTTTGGATATGCTTAATCTGTACTCAAAGGAAGCTGGGGACATCTTTTTGTCCTTTCGCATCAGCTGCGAGACGTGGGTGGCGGTATCACTGCTTTCCGAGGGGCGCTTGGACGAGGGCTTTGATATGCTGGATACCGTTCTTGAGCATCTTAGGCTGGCGTGTGAGCTTCGGGGAAAGTGTGCGCGCGGGTCGATTCCCGAGCTTGCTTTGGTGGAAAAACCCGCTTCGCTGGCGGGGGCGAGCTTTGACGTTTCCTTCGTTCAAACCGTTATGAAAAAAAGACCGGAGCTTGATGCGGTGAGAGGAAACGCGCGATTTATCGCTTTTTGCCGTGCGGTGAACCGACTGGGCGACGGTGCTTCGTTTATGATGAGCCGTGAGGCAGAAGAAGCCTTTCGAAAACTGCTTTCGTCGGCCGGGGAAACGGCAGATGCTCTCGGCAAAGGCGAGTGGGCAGTGACACTGATCACTTCAAAAGGGAATTTTTACGGCACGGTGTTGCATTCCGATGAAAGCGGACGGTGGGAGGATGATTCCTTATCGGCACGGCTGGCGGATGCGGATGACAGGGTGATTCAATATCTTGTAGGCATGGACTTCCTTCACAATTTGGCGGTGCCGCCCTATGAATTGATATCTGCATTGGCCGATCTTGCCGAGGAAAATAAGCACGCGCAGGGACTTTGTCGGAACGGCTTGGAATCTGCCACCTATAAATTGGAGCGGGTCGCTTTTATGAGTGAGGATGCTTGCCGTGAGGCACATAAGTTTTGCACCAACCATAGCGACAAGCTGAAGAAGGACAGCTCCTGCGGCTGCTTTCACTGCTTGGCGATCTTCTCTCCCGACAAGATCGAGCGGTGGATGAGGGACAAAAAGAAGGTTGGGAAGGGCAGTATTGAGATGTGGCGTTGTGACGAGCAGCTCACGGCATTTTGTCCCTATTGCGGTGTGGATTCGGTCATTGGAGAAAGCTCGGGGTTCCCGATCTCCAAGAGCTTTTTGAGGAGAATGAAAAGATATTGGTTTAATGAGTAGGGCAATCGATCATACGTTTTTGTGAATTTTAGGAAAGGAGAAGCTGCTATTTTAAGCAGATAAAAAAGCAATGTTGAGTACATTATGGTATATTTTGTGGGGCATTATGATCGCTTATGGGATTTTCTTTGATGCCGATCTTTTCTTCGATATTTTTTCGATCTGTCTGATTGCTTGGCCGCTGATCCATTCGACGGTTTGCACGATTCGTTTGGCATCGAGAAAATTTCGGTGTGAGAAATGCGGTCACGAGTTCAAGGTGAAACGATCTTTGCTGTTTCAGGCGTGCATTCCTTTGCGGGTTCCCTATATGATGAAAGGGGAGTGCTCGGAGCGTTTGCGTGGGTTTGATGTTGCCGGGATACAGTGTTCGGAATGCGGTTGTTGTTGCGGCGTGACTTCCGAGAAGGTCGAAAAATGAGCCTTGCGTAAAGAGAGATTGCTTTGAAGGAGGAAATATGGAGATCACTCTTGCCGAAAATATCAAAAAGATGCGTAACGAGCGCGGTCTGACGCAAGGCGAATTGGCTCGCGCACTTTCGGTCACACCCCAGTCGGTCAGCCGATGGGAAAAGGGGCAAGCCTATCCCGATACCGAGCTGTTACCCGTGATCGCGGCATTTTTCGACACGACGTTGGATGAGCTGATGATGGGGCGCCCCGCTGTGAGCTTTGAAAAACTGCTCGGAATGCTGGCGAAGGCCAAGAGTGAGTTTTGCGCCTCACCGTCAAAGGCGACGCAATGGCGTGTGTGTGATGTCTTGGAACTGATCACCGCTCATCCCAAAAGCAATCCTTACTATTTGGGACAGTATTTTTGTCAGCTGATGCATCTCAAGCATAAATGGGGCGGCGTACCCGCGGAGCGAATCGATAAAGTGCGAGGAAAATTCCGCCAATGCCTTCGTGATGCCACGCCCGATGAAAGACTTCATTTGCTGACCGAGGTCGTTTGTTTTGAAGAAGAGGATAAGCTGGTTCTTTGGCGAGAGTATTTGCCCCGACATTATGATATGCCGCGTACCGTCGATTTTTCGTGGAACGATCTTTTGCTTGGGCGGTATGCGTATTTGGGCGACGAGGCGCAATGGGAGGGGAACCGACAGCGTATTTTGTACCGCTTGATCGGTCGTACTCTCGGACTTTTGATCGAGGAGAGTCCCACCGTTCCGCAAGAGCAGAGGAAGCTCCATGACCATGGGCGGTTGCAGGATGTGGCGCAGTGTGAGACGGCGATGACCCTTTTGAATATCGCTTCTTCCCGTGCGGATGATGTGTTCCTCAGCCTTCGTCTTTCCATGGAATTTGCCTATGCGGGTGCATTGTTTGCCGCAGGGGACAGGGAAAAGGGATTTGCTATGCTTTCGTTGGTAGAGGAGCATACGGCTCTGCTTTGGAGGCTGGAGAGGGAAGGTGCCGTATTGCACGGCTCGGTGCCGTTTCTCTCGCAGGTGGAGGAGAAGGTCGATCATCGTTACACGGCGGGAGGATATGGCTGGGGTTACAATGATGTGTTTGGCTATGAAAAGCGGCACGAGTTTGATTCGGTTAGAGACGACGAACGCTTTCGGATGTATGTCTCCCGTATGGAGTATATCATTCCCCACACCCACTACATCGGCAATGAGGCCAAGTCTTTGGAAAACATTCCCGATTTTGCCGAGACCTTCGAGCCTATGCGTGAGCTGGCCTACAACGCCCTGCGCGCGGCAGACGGCGATCTGAAAACGCAGGTTACGGTATTTCGGACATCCGAAGGGAACCTATACCATGTCGTGGAGCCCGATGCCATGTCGGGGCAACCCAAGACCTTGGCACTGTTGGAAAGAATGCGAGAAAAGCAGGATTGCCGCATTGACCGTTGTCTGACCATGTGGTGGCGGTTTGGCGGGGAGGTGGACGTGCCGTCTTATGAGGTCAGGGAAACAATGGCTTTGGTCGATCCTCAAAACGCGGAGACCAAGATTTTGCTTCTTTCCGGTGATCATTATGCAGCACCGCCGCTCTCGCGGTTGTTGCACTAAAAAACTGTGGTACAGGAGTGGATTCTTAAGATTTCATACCTTTTCCCGTGGTAAATGTTTTAGAAAAAGCAGAATATATCTGAAAGAATTTCGAACGCAAAGAGGGGAGAAAATATGAACTATCAAATTATAAAAAATCAAGCAGATGCCGAGGCATTTCTGACGCGATTCTACGGCTTGCATGATGGGATCGTAACGGCCGTTGATTATCATGCGGATATCAAGGCCGAGGCCGATGGAATGCGTATGGTGGAGAATTGGCAGGGACACAGCATGACGCTTGTCATCCTTACGGCGAATGAGGGAGCGCCGATGGTGGAAATGGTCTTTGAAGGTGTTTTTGATTGGCACATTCGTTGCGATTCGCATATTTCTTTCTTTGGGATCTTGATGAAGGTTGGAGAAAAGGGAAGTGTGATCTTTACCGATTGCCATACCACCGAGGGTGAGGCGTTTCGAAACAGCACATACATCTGCGCCGCATCCGTGAGATGGAGAGAGGTTTCGTCAGCCAATACGCTTGTGATCGAAAACGGCAATCAATTGGTTTCCATGGAGATCGTAGACCGATTTGAGAAAGGAAAGAATCAACCGTGGGAGGCATACCGAATGCGTGTTCGCGGGAAGGGAACATTTTCGACCTTTGATATGTTTGCCGACGCAGATCGACGTAGTCTTGAGGCGCTGTATTCGTCTCTTGTACGGTTTTACGAGGAGCCCGAAGGGGAGCTGATGAATCGATTCAGCCATGATGGGAATTTTTGCTTGAAGATGGAATTTGAGTTGACGGGTCGCGTCAAGGTGGAGGCGGACATTTACGATGTTCCCATGGAGCAGAATCAGTGCCATATCGAATTTTACACCGATCAGACTTTTATCGCACAGAGTATCGAACAACTGAAGAAGATGCTCGAGAAGAAATAAAATCCGGAGGAACTCCCACATTTTTATGACAAAAATCGGCAGAGAGATTGCGACTCTGTCGATTTTGTGTTATAATAAACGAAAACGTCCCCTCTTGCGCAAGGGTGCCCATAAGTGCGACCCAAGCAAGGAGACGGTTGACTTGCAATATTTTCGGAATTTGTGACAAAAGGAAAAAATATGAAAAGAATCATAGTAATCGGATGTCCCGGAAGCGGAAAAAGCACGTTTTCCAAAGAGCTTCATAAAATAACAGGAATCCCCCTCTACCATTTGGATATGATGTACTGGAATCCCGATAGAACAACCGTGGAAAAGACAGTTTTTCGCGATCGGCTTTCGCGTGTGTTGGCACAGGAGGAGTGGATCGTTGACGGCAATTACGG
This sequence comes from Eubacteriales bacterium, assembly GCA_045537235.1. GTDB lineage: Bacteria > Bacillota > Clostridia > Oscillospirales > CAG-272 > RGIG8775. Next base: position 1,601 of record JAZSPB010000175.1, on the reverse strand, counting down.
CTCTACCATGGAAATGCGAATGGAGGTCTGTGACACCGTGGTCTTTCTCGACTACCCACTTGCCGTATGTCTTGACGGCATCAAGTCGCGAAAGGGAAAACCGAGATCGGATATGCCGTGGGTCGAGGCGGAGAATGAAGAGGACGAGGAATTTATCTGCTTCATCAAAAATTATAATAGGGAAAGCCGACCGAAAGTGATGTCGCTGCTTCAAAAATATAGAGACAAAAATATTTTTGTCTTCAATTCGCGAGAGGATGCGCGGGCGTTTATCGAGCATCACAACGAAATAGCAGAAAAATAATGCCGAGCAGACGGAGACAACACCTTTGAGAACACGCCGGACAGGCGATTGACATTTGACGTGCGAATCTCGAAAAAGTATTGCAATCAATGGAAAAACATGGTAAAATTAAGAGCAGAAACCCAGAGGACTTCGGAGGGGGAAAATGAAAATTACAGAGGAAATAAGAACGCAGATTCGAAAAGCGGTAGTGACCTATCTGCAAAAAGCGGGCTCGGCTACGCGGTCGGAGCTGATGGACGGCGCTACGGCACTTTTGGGTTTGTCTCAAAAGGAAATGGAGGACAAACGTGCCTCGGGCAAGTATCAAACGCTCCGAAGCTATGTAGGCGTCGCGGTAGACACCCTTGTGGAAGAAGGGGATCTTCGCCTTTCCGAGCATCGGTATATATTGGCGCGTGACGGATTGGTCATCGTCAAGGGAGATGCGTGTGAGACGGCCATCAAGGAGACCCTTTCGCAAGGAATTTTCACGAAAAATGCGCTGTTTGATGCGCTCGACCGACGCTTTGGCGCCGATAAGACCGCGACCCGTCGGGATGATTCGGCATTGCATTCCATCGCAGGGTCGATCTTGGGGCGGCTGGTTAAATCGGGGGAAGTGCAATATGACGGTAACGGATATTCCATCTCCAAAGCACCGACCAAGCTCACCAACCGAGCTATGCCGAGACAAACCTTCAAAAAAGAATTTCACGCGCGGCTTTTCCGCATGGGCGGTCCCTTCTTTGAACGGTTTCTTGCCAATCTTCTGGAAAAGTATTTTGTCATGACAGGACGTACTGTGACCGTTTGCGAGGTGACGGGCGGGAGCAGTGACGGCGGTGTGGACGTGGTCGTGGACATAACCGACGATCTGGGGTTTTTCGAACATATTCTCGTACAAGCCAAGTGCCGTGAACGGTCACACGTCACCGAGAAAGAGGTGCGCGAATTTTACGGCGCCATGACGGCACTGGAAGGCAGCAGAGGCATTTATGCCACCACCTCCGTATTCCACCCCGGTGCACAAAAGCTGCTGGATTCTCTCGATAATTGCGTAGGCATCGACGGCGACAAGCTGTTCGAGCTGGTAGATAAAACCGCATACGGCATCGTCAAAACGCGAGGCGGTTACCGTTTCGATGAAGCGATCTTTACAAAATGATTGGCGCCTGCGAGCGGGGGAGGGCGCCTGCGGGCGCGGGAGGTCGCTTTTTGAAAAAAGCTCCGCAAAAACTTTTCTATTGCGCCCTTATTTTAGTTTGTGCGAACATAGCGATACCCCATGGGGGGCAGTATGTTCGCTCAAATGTCA
>JAZSPB010000051.1:0-11839 GCA_045537235.1 Eubacteriales bacterium | reverse complement strand
CAAGCGCCCCCCAACTAACAAGGAGATATATGAAAGACCAAAAAGAAGAAAAACAAAAACTCCCCCGAGGACGCGGAATTGCCAATAACTTTTATATGTTGGGTATGATAGCCAAAGCAGCCCCCGCCATGATCATTTTTGATATTTTGATCTCCGTGATCGGCGCGTTGGTCAATACCCTTGTTGGCGTCTATTTGCTCAAGCACGTCCTCGACTCTCTCGCCGCAGGCGAAAAACTCCAAACCATTCTTTTGGAGGTTTGTGTCATGTTTGCCGTCAGCGCAGGCAATGATATCCTCTATTGGGGCTATTATAAACTGTACCGCCCCATCGCTTCCGCCAAAACGGGTGAGTACATACAACGACAATTGCAAAAAAAGGCGGCAGAGGTGGAACTTTCCTGCTACGAGCGCCCCGAGTTTTTTGATAAATTCATTAAGGCCTCCGACGAAGCCACCGACCGCGCCCTGAAAGTGTTGGACAGCATCAGTAGCCTTGCGTGGGCGCTGACTTCTGTCATTGCCAATTCCGCTTTCGTCATCACCATCAGCCCCATCTTTTTGCCCTTTTCGGTGGCTCCTGCCGTCTTTACCGTTTTGTTCGGCAAAAAGGTCAACCGCTTGAACTATAAGCGGGATATGGAGGTCAGAGAAGAGACGCGCCGCCGCGATTATGTGCGCCGTACCTTCTACCTTGCCGACTATTCCAAGGAGATGCGCCTGACCGACATGAAAGACGTAATGCTGGGACGGATGCAAAAAACTACGGGCAAGCTGTGGCAACTGAGTACCCATTACGGACGTAGGGTGTCCTTTTTGAATCCCTTCGTCTGGGCGGTTCCGTATTGGGCAATCTCCTATCTCGGCACAGTGCTTTTTGCCTCGTACCGAACCGTGGTCAAGGGTATTATGTCGGTAGGTGACTGTTTCGTGGTCATCAACTCGATCAACCGCATTTCCGGCAATCTGGAATGGCTGTTTGAAAACCTCATTTCCTTTGATAAACACGCACTGTATATCGAGAATTTGCGCGAGTTTATGAATTATGAGGTGGCTATGCCCGAGGATGAGAAGGCGCCGTCTCCCCATGATTTTGAAACGCTTTCTTTGCGCAATATCAGCTTTACCTATGAGGGCGCGGAAAAGCCCACCCTCAAAAACATCAGCCTTGACATCAAGCGCGGTGATAAGATCGCCATTGTAGGACATAACGGCGCGGGTAAGACCACATTGGTCAAGCTTCTGATGCGCCTTTACGATGTGACCGAGGGCGAGATCACATTGGATGGCGCCGATATCAAGACCCTCCGTTTGTCGGCTTACCGCGATCTGTTCGGAACGGTCTTTCAAGACTGCCGTCTTTTTTCGGTGTCGGTGGCAGAGAACGTGCTTTTGCGCGGCGATGTGACCGAGGAGGATCGGAAGCGCGTGCGCGAGGCTCTTCAAGAGAGCGATGCGTTGGAGCGCGTTGAGGCATTGGAGCAAGGCATGGACACCATCGTAACTCGCGAGTTCGACGAAAAAGGTGTGGTATTTTCGGGCGGTGAGGCACAAAAGATCGCCATTGCCCGCGTGTTTGCCGGTAACTCCGAGATCGCTATTCTCGACGAGCCCTCCTCTGCACTTGACCCGATCGCTGAAAGTAAGATGTATGAAAATATGTTCCGCGCGTGCCGCGATAAGACGGTCATTTTCATTTCTCACCGTCTGTCCAGCGCCACCATGGCGGACAAGATCTATCTGTTTGAAAATGGGGAGATCGCAGAGAGCGGTACCCACTCCGAGCTGTTGGCCATGCACGGAAAATATGCCGATATGTGGCACAAGCAGGCACAGAAATATGTTGGCGAGGAGGTGGACGCATGAGCAATTCGGCAAAGAAAAAAGAGCGACACAATCCGCTCCGTGTGATGGGAAATACCCTGTTTCTCTTCCGTTACCTGTTCCGCTACACCCCCGGTGCGATGATATGGGGCATCATCAATGCCGTCCTCAACGCAGGACAGTCGGTGCTTCGTAATGTCATCTTTGTCAACTTTGTATTTGACGCGATCGAAACGGGAACGACACTCGAGGATTATCGCCGCATCGCGATCGTGGCGATCCTCTTGGTTTTGCTCCACTTGGCGCTGTCCTTTTCCACCTCCTATATTTGGAATCTGACCATTCTTCGAACCAATCACAAATTGCACGAAAAGATGCAGGGTGAGCTTTATCGCAAGGCTTGCTCGTTGGATCAGAGCTGTTACGACGACCCCGAATTCTACAACGATTTCATCTGGGCGATCCGCGAGTCGGATTCCCGTGCGGCACAGCTCCGTGACGATTTTCGAAGGTTCTTGCAGCAGATCCTCACCATTGTGGGAACGACATCTATTTTGATCGCCATGGATCCCTTTGTGGGATTGATCATTCTTTTGTTCGTTCCGCTCGGCTTTGCGCTTAAGATCATTTCTAACCGATTGAATCTCAAGCGTCAAGAGGAGATCGTCCCCATCGTCCGCCGCATGGATTATATCAAGCGCGTGTTCTACCTGGCCGATCATGCCAAAGAGGTGCGGCAAGGCGGGATCTCCGCCCATCTGCGCCATGACTACGGTGTCCAAAACCAAAGAAAGATCGGCGTGGAGAAAAAGTACCGCGGTAAGATGTTCATTGTGGCGCTTATGTCGGAACTCGTGGCCTATCTGCTGTTCGACCTTGTGGTCACTTGCTATTTGATCGTTCGGTATGTCAAGGATGCCGGCTTTTCGCTGGGTGATTTCTCGGCAGGTATCAATGCCATGTGGACGATCTACAGTAGCTCCAATCAGGTCATCAACTACCTGACCAAATTCAATGAGCACAGTATCTACATCGAAAAGTTCCGCCGCTTTATCGACTATGAACCCAAAGTGGTCAGCGGCACCGAGGATGTGGACGGCTTTGAGATGCTCTCCCTTCGCAACGTGTCCTTCTCCTACGGCGAGGGGGATAAGAAAAAGCAAGTTCTGCACCATGTGGATCTGGAGCTGCGCCGCGGCGAAAAGATCGCATTTGTCGGCTATAACGGGGCGGGAAAGACCACCCTGACCAAGCTTCTCATGCGTTTGTATGACCCTGTTGAGGGCGAGGTGCTTTACAACGGTCGAAACATTCGCGACTACAAGCTGGATGATTATCGCGACCATATCGGCGCAGTGTTCCAAGACTATAAGATCTTTGCGGCATCCATCGCAGAAAACGTGCTGGGCGCTCCCTATACCGAGGACCAAGAGCCGGTAGTACACGCCGCGCTCCGCTCAGCCTCCTTCGAAGACAAATTGACCAAGCTCCCAAGCGGCATCGATACGCAATTGACCCGTGAATTTGAGAAAGACGGCACCGAGCTTTCGGGCGGCGAGGCACAAAAGATCGCTATCGCCCGTGTCTTTGCCCGTCCCTTCGATATCATCATCATGGATGAGCCCTCCTCGGCTCTTGACCCCATTGCCGAATATGAGCTCAACCGCTCAATGATGGAGGATGCCAAGGACAAAACGGTGATCTTCATTTCTCACCGCCTTTCCACCACCCGCATGGCCGACCGTATCTATATGTTCTCTAACGGTGAGATCATAGAATGCGGTTCTCACGATGAGTTGATGGAAAAAAACGGCAAGTATGCCGAAATGTTTAATATTCAAGCTGAGAAGTACAAAAAAGAGTAACGCTGCCGCCTGCGGGCGGGGGAGGTCGCTTTTTTGGAAAAAAGCTCCGCAAAAAACTTTTGATCCGCGCCCTTTTGGTAGTTAGTGCGAACATAGCGGCACTAAATGGGGTGCAGTATGTTCGCTCAAACTTCAGCAAGGGCGCGGATCAAAAGTTTTGCGGAGCTTTTTCCAAAAAGCGACCTCCCCGCCCGCAGGCGGTTATCTTGTAGCTCCTTCTATAACAGGCTTTAACGGTGCAGCAATATGATCTCGTATAACGGCTGCCGTCAGATCACGGAACTCCCCTCCATGTTTGGCAACATACGCAGCCGCTTTTCCTGCGGCCTCACCCATGGCACAGCAGTTGCCGGTCACGCGGTAGGATGCCATGGCCAAGTGACTGCCCGAGATACACCGACCTGCCACCAAAAGACCGTCTATCCCGCGAGGGATCAAGCTGCGGAAGGGAATCCCGTATGGTCTGGTCTTGCGGCAATCTTGCGCCTGTCCTTCTTTGGGATGGATATCGATTCCGAAGCGTCCCTCGGAAATGTCATCCTCGAAATGTGTGCCGCGGATCACGTCCTCGTCGGACAGGTAATACTCTCCGATGATGCGGCGTGATTCGCGAACACCAAGCACATTGGCGGAGGAGATCAACTCCAAGTCCGCAAAATCGGGGTTATACTTTTTCAATAGCCCGAAGGCCTCGTTCATCTGCCGTCTGCCCTCAATCGTGGCGGCGGTGATTTCGGTAGCCGACAGTGGGTCGTATTCATACATATGTGTGAACTGCACGACACCGTAGCGGGTGTTGGGGACGGGAATGAGAAAAGGTCTGCGGAAGGGAATTTTCAGCCCTGCTTTTTCATATACCTCAATCAGAAGATCCCCGATCATCAAACCTTCTCGGTATTTTTCGGGGATGTTACCCACGAGGAACATGAGGGTCATGCCTTGGCAGGTCTTATAGTCCCCGTCCGCACCGATGTCATAGGCACAGCCCGCACCCGATGCCACATTGCCGTCTCCCGTGCAGTCAATAACGGTCTTGGCAAGGTACGCACTGCGTCCGTCGATGTTTTCTACAACGACTCCCGTTACACGGTTGTTTTCCGTAAGGGTTTTGGTGTACACCGTGTTGAAAAGGATATCGGCTCCTGCCTCAATCAGTTTATCTTCCAGTAGCTTTTTCATGGCTTCATAGTGGAAACTGATGTTCCGAAAGCCGCCCCATGCATCGCGCGCATCCAATTCATCCAACAATTCTTTCATGATTCCGCCTTTGTTGCGGATATCGAAAACGGGATTCATAAAGCCGGTCGTCCAAAGACCGCCCAGACAGTTGAATTTGTCTAAAATCAAAGTTTTTGCGCCGGCTCTTGCGGCGGCCAGTGCGGCACCGCAACCGGCAGGTCCTGCGCCGACTACAATAACTTCATATGTGCCGCGAATGGGGGTTTCAAGGTGTTCTTTGATCGTTTGCATTGAGGGAATCCTTTCTTTTTTGTGGGATTTTGGTTTGCAGAGAGGGAAATGGGGCAGTTTTTGAGAGAGAAGAGAGGCGTTGTTCGACAAGCTCCTTTCCCAAATCCCATCTTCCGCAATCACAATCTGAAAATATTATAATTCTTTTTGTTGACTTTTTCCATGAAGGGAATTATAATAAACATGGACAAAATAAAAGTGAAACCATTCATTTCCGCAAAACAAAAAGGTGACTCTGCCAATTCGCAAGCCACCAAAAAAGTACAATTTTCAAAAATAACGGAGGCACTCATGACATTCCCCCCTTGCAAGATCACTTTCTGTACCTTTTTCGAGGAGCGAACGCAGTTTATATACAGCGAGGAGACCTATACCGCTCCCACTCTGTTTTGCGTAGAGAGTGGAAGCTTCGATTATGCCATAGGCGGCGGAAAGACCTACACGGTGAAGCGCGGTGAGGTGGTGGTCTGTCCTCCTCATCGATCCTTCCGACGTGTTATGCGTGAGACCGCTTCCTTTTGCATGATTCGACTTGTTACCGAATCCCCTTTGACTTTCGGAGATGAGCCGATCACTCCCCGTGATTCCGAACGGTATTTTTTTAATCTTGCGGCGCTCCGAAACTGTCATTTTCGTTATGATTTCAGCGACGGTCAATCTGACGAACATTTTTGTCGGGACATTTGGTATTTGATCCATCCTGTGCCTGCCGAGAACAGCGATTCGGTTTCCCGTGCTTTTTTGGAGTTGTGCCGAAACTATGCAGAGCCTCTTACGGTAGAGTCACTTGCGGCGGAGGCGGGCTACAGCACGATACATTTTATCAATCGATTCAAACAACGCTACGGGGTCACGCCCGGGGCGCAGATCATGCTTTTGCGCTTGGGACGCGCGAGGGAATTGCTGGAGACGACCATGCTTTCTGTCCGTGAGATCGCATATGCGGTGGGGTATGGGGACGAGTTTTATTTCAGTCGCCTTTTTCACCGTCATTTCGGTGTTTCGCCCCGCGCGTTTCGAAAGGGGCGGTTGACACAAAACGGATGATGCGTTTTGCGGGAATTCCTGTCAGTTGCTTCCCGGTGTGTGTCCGTATTTTCGTTTGTACAGGCGAATGAAAAAGGACAGGTTGGAGAAGCCCACGGTTTCGGCGGCTTCGGAAACATTGTAATCGCCTCCGCCGAGGAGCAGATGGGCGCGCTCCAAGCGCAGAGCATTGCGGTAGTCGATGGGAGATGCCCCCGTATACTCGCGGAACAGGCGGCGGAAGCCTGCCTCGCTCATGCCGCAACGTTCGGCGTAATAGGCGATCTTGCGGTCGATTTCCGGATGGGCATGGAGTTCCTCCATGACGGGGTACAGTTTTTTGAATTTGATGGGTGAACGGTTGCGTTCTCGGTCAAGGCGATAAAACAATTCATACAGGAGGGAGAGAAAACGCATAGGGTGTGGTTGGACACGTTCGAAAAAAACGTCGATCAGTTCACCGGCGTTTGGCAACTCCAATTTGCAGGGGCGGGACAGGTAGTCCGGTAAGGTTCCTTTGCAGAGGTTGAACTGTATGATCTTGACGTGTGTTCCGTTTTGCAGGTAGAGGGTGGTATGGGCGGTCTTTTTGGGGAGAAAGACCAGCTCTCCTGCGGTGGCTTCCATCGGTGAGGTGTTGGAAAATCGGTAGCGGAGAGTGCCTTTTTCGGTGTAGATGAAGCTGTGTTTTTCTCGACCGTTTCGGTGGTTGGCTTCGTAGCCTCGGTCTCGGGAGACGGTTAGGACGTCGACTTTGTCGACTAAAAAGGGGTTGGGGGAGGGGATGAAGAATTTTTTCATTGGGGGACCTCTTTTCTTTTTTTTGTTGGGGAAGATTGTGTATTAAATGATGTTAGGGCTACGTCAAAGTTTTTGTTACTTCTTTGCTTGCCCAAAGAAGTAACCAAGAAACGGCACGCAAGAGGGGGAGGCGCGGCCGCCGAGCGGCCGCTTGATCTCCCCCTCTCACGACTCCTCCCCTCTGGGGGCGAGATATAACGATTCCCCGCCCCAAACTAACTGCTTCGCAACGGGATCGTCTCTGCCACGCATCGTGGTTAGAGGTGCCATGCTTTAGTCGTTGGGTCGCGCCTTCGCGCGAAAGATTTGGGCGAGTGCCGTACCTTTCCTTGAATCTAATTCGTTGCTTTCGGCAACCTTGGGAGCTTGTGTCACCTATAGGGTTACGTTTTGCGTATAAATTCAAGGTATCTATAGATAACAACCTAATAAAAAATAACAAGCCAAATAAAAAATCAAGTGAGCCCAAAGAAACGAGGAAACCACTCGTTTTATATTTTTACCTAACAATATGGCGAGCGCCGGTTTATTCAAAAAAAGTTAATCTTGCGCACCCAAGGCTACGAACGGGGCACAGCACCCCGTCCTAAATTGCGCTGTGATGAATTGTATCCGCGCGGAGCAGTTACGTAGGACGTGTCTATTATTATATCCCCGCCCAAAGCAAGAGGGGTGTGTCGAGAGAGGGGCATCCAGCGAAGCGGCCCCCCCTCTTTCGTGCCTTTTCTTCGGGGAGGTGCGAAGCAACTCCTCTTTCTCTTGGGCAAGCAAAGAAGGAACAAAAACCTTGATGTGGCACTAACATCAATTAGCACCGCCATTTCTTTGTACAAGCAAAGAAGTAACGAAAACAAACGCATAGCACTAACTCCAGTTAGTGCCGCCATTTCTTTGGACAAGCATAGCCCCCTCAAACAAGCCACCAATTTTAGTTGGTGCCCCCCTTCTTTTTTAGAATACCACACCCCCACCCCAAAGTCAACAGAAAAATGCACGAATCGTGTTAAAAAATACCATATCAACCATTGTCAACCATGCAGTTTTGTGTTAAAATAAACCCGGCAAGGCGCCGGAAAGCGCCACGGAAAAAAGGAGTTTAAGTATATGTTCTGTTTGTTCAATCCTCAGAGCACCGTGTCTATCGGCTTGTTTGAAGGCGCCCCCGAAGCGGTGGTGCTGGCGGCAAAGGATCTTCAAAGGAATTTGCAGGCACTTTCCGCCCGAACGGACGGCTTTCCCATCGTAATCGGTCGAACGGGCATTTCAGTCACTGTCGAGGGCGGAGAGACGGAGAGCTATACCGTCACGGTGAACGCTGACGGTGTTCGTATTGTCGGCGGCGATGCCTTGGGTGCTGTTTTCGGAATTTATGCGTTTGCAACAAAAGTTTTGGGCATAGAGCCGACCTATCGCGTGACCGATATTTTTCCTGCGTCGCGCCCCGAAATGACCGTGGAGGATGTTACATTTTGTTCGGCAAAGCGTGCCATTCGTTTTCGCGGCTGGTTTCTCAATGATGAAGACCTTTTGACGGAATTTAAGTCCGGCGGCGGAGTGCGGCATTTTGATTACCGATTCTACCAAACCGTAATGCACACCGATGTTTTGGATATGATCTTGGAGACCGCCCTTCGGCATGAGATCAACTTAATGATCCCCTCGTCTTTTGTGGATATCGACAACCCGGACGAGGAAAAACTGGCCGATGCGGTATGCCGCCGCGGAATGTATATTACCCAGCATCATGTGGAGCCGATGGGCGTGTCCTATTTTGGGGCACAAAATTATATGAAAAAGTACGGACGCGAGGGGGAGGTTTCCTTCATTTCCAATCGCGCAGTTATGGAAGAGATCTGGGCATATTATGCCAAGAAGTGGGTCAAATACGGCGATCGTGTCATTTGGCAGTTGGGACTTCGCGGTCGCGCCGACGAAGCGGTTTGGAAACGTGATAAAAATGTCCCCATGACTTCGGAGGGGCGCGGCGCCATCATTACCGATGCGATCAGTACGCAATACGATATCGTCAGAAAAACACTGGGACACGATAAGTTTGTCAGCACCTCCACTCTTTGGTTGGAGGGAGCACAGCTCTATGGTGAGGGACATTTGAAGATGCCGAAAAATACAATGGTCGTTTTCTCAGATATAGGGCTTGACCAGATGTTCGGAGATGATTTCTACACAACGAAGCGGCAACCTAATGAAAAATACGGCATTTACTATCATGTGGCATTTTACTCACAAGGTCCCCACCTTGCCGAGGGGTGTGATCCTCTTAAAATGGCCTATTGTTACCGCGAAGCGCTGAAAATGGACTCCTTGACCTATGCCATTGTAAATGTCTCCAATGTTCGTCCGCTTCATTATTCGATTGCCTACAATGCGGCATTGATGGCAGATCCCGAGGGCGCAGATTACCGCACCTTTTCCGAGGACTTCCACCGCAGGCATTTCGGCTCGGCGGCCGAGACGGTCATGGCACTTCGTGATCGATACTATCTGTCCAAGACCCAAAAGGACGAGGAAAATCTCAAAAGGAAATGCGACGATCAAAACTTTTTCTATCATCAATATAATGATCTCTCTTTCCCACGCTATACCGCAGACGACGGAGCCATTTGGGTGGACGGAAAACGACTGCTTAACGGCAAGCCCATCGGAAAATACCGCGATGCCCTTGTCTCCGGAGAAGCCGCTTTTACCAAGCTGTATGAGGATGCCTGTGCCGTTGAGGCGATCATCCCGACGGAGTGCCTTAATTACTATCGCACATTCTTGAAATATCAGATCGAATATATGTTGATGATGACCCGTTGGCTGTTGGCGTGCCATGATATTGTCCAAAGCCAAGGCGAAGACCGTCGCCGTCATGCGGAACGGGCTGCATCCTGCCTGGAGCATATCCTCAAGATTCGCTCGGTGGAAACACAAGGTCAATGGCAAGGCTGGCACAACGGCGAGAAGAAGCTCAATATTCTTGAAACTCTGGCCCTGACCCGCGCGGCGGGGGAGGTCGCTTTTTGAAAAAAGCTCCGCAAAAACTTTTGATCCGCCCCCCTGTTATATGTTAGAGCGAACACACTGTACCCCATGGGGGTTGCAATGCTAGTGCTAACATATAGTAGGGGGCGGATCAAAAGTTTTTGCCGGAGCTTTTTTCAAAAAGCGACCTCCCCGCCCGCAGGCGGAGATTTGTTCTTGACACGACTTGATTTTGATGGTAGAATAGAGTCGGTTCTTACATTAATTATATAAGGCAGGATGAAATATGAAACTGAATTTGCAGCAGATTACTTCAATTACCCGTGGCGTGATGCGTGTGACGGAGGAGAAGGATGGTTTTCACTTCTTCCGATTCAGCGATAGCGAGCAGTGCGCTTACAATGGGACGAAGTTTGAGACAAAGACTACCTCTACTGCGGGGGTGGAGATGGAATTTGATACCGATGCCACGGTCATCGAGCTGAAGGTCAATACGACAGCGGCTACGACGCGGTATTATTTTGCCTGTGATGTATTTGTTAACGATAGTTATGTCGGCAGTGTCAAGAATTTTGACGACGGCTCGCTTCTTTGCGGTTACGCGGGGAAATCCCGCCCGCAGGGGGATTTTGAAGGGACATTTGATCTGGGGGAGGGAACCAAACGGGTGCGTGTGGTGCTTCCTTGGTCGGTGGTCTGCGTGGTGCGCGAGATGACCTTGGTTGGCGCAACCCTGCTTGTACCTGTGAAGTCCGATAAAAAGGTGCTTCTTTACGGTGATTCGATCACGCATGGCTATGATGCGCTTCATCCGTCGGGCTCCTACGCGGCGCGACTGACTCGCGCGTTGGGGGCAGAGGGCTTCAACAAGGCGATCGGAGGCGATGTGTTCCGTCCCGCGCTGGGCGAGGCGGACAGCGGAGTGGTGGCCGACATTGTGACGGTGGCGTACGGCACCAACGACTGGAACACTATGGATGCCGGTACCTTCCGCGCCAACTGTGAGGGCTTTTTACGGGCACTTTGCGAGCGTCAGCCGCAGGCGAAGATCTTTGTGATCACTCCGACATGGCGAAAGGATGAAGCGGAGCCGATTCGTGTGTTCGGTCCGTTTGCCGATGTGGAGCGTATCATGCGTGAGATCTGTGAGCTGCTTCCCGTTACGGTCGTGCGAGGATACGATCTGGTTCCGCATGATGTGGATAACTTCGGAGATACCAAGCTGCACCCCAATTTGCGCGGATTTGAGTTCTATTTTAACAATTTGTTGGCGGAAATGAAGCGGGTTTTGCTGTGAAAACAAAAAAACATAAATAAAATTTGCCAAAAGCTATTGACAAAGACCTTCGAACATGGTATACTGACTCTACCTCTGTTTGCAGGTCTTTTTTGTTGTGCCCACTATGCGCTACGGTGGACAAGCACAACAGCCGCACTCGGAGGGAGGTACACGGGTCTTTTTCGAAAGACCAAATAATATGAAATGGGAGGTGCCGCTAAAATGGCTAATGATGCAAGAGTCAAGATCACTCTGGTTTGCAGCGAGTGCAAGCAGAGAAACTATGACACAAAGAAAAACAAGAAGAATGACCCTGACAGACTTGAGCTCAAGAAGTACTGCAGGTTCTGCCGCAAGCACACTCTTCACAAAGAATCAAAGTAATTTTTTTGGGAGGAAATATGGCAGAGAAGGAAAAGAAGGTCGTTCAGAGCTCTGACGCAAAGCCCCAGAAGCCCGAAAAGAAAAAGGGCAGAATCAAGGAAGCTTGGCGCGGACTTAAGAGCGAATGCAAAAAAATCGTCTGGCCCACATGGAAGCAGGTTATCAAGAATACATTTGTTGTACTCGTTGTGGTTATCGTCTGCGCG
>JAZSPB010000070.1:0-4112 GCA_045537235.1 Eubacteriales bacterium | reverse complement strand
CCATTACCTTTACGGTGTCACCGAAGATGTTTCTTGCGGGATCACCAAAAGCGTTTTTGTCGGTAGCAGCCCAGGTATCGGTCACTTCTGCCATGGGAGAGGAAGGAGTGATCGGGTAGATGGCAGCAACCTCGGTGAACGCGTAAGACACGTGCGCCGCGGCGGTGTTACCATCCATGGAAAGCTTTTTTCTTTCAATTGCCATTTGAATAGACCTCCTGATTTTTTTGAAGATATATTTTCAATCTATACCACCCTACATTATAGCACACCTTTTTATAAAAGTAAAGACGTTTTTTCAAAAAAACGCCCGCCTTTTTCGTTTTTTTCGCCTTTTATTTAAGGAAGAAACGGTTCTTTTCTTCTGTTTTGGCAAAAAACGCTTTTTCTCGGTGTAATGATCCGAATTTGCCCCTCTCCTTCCCGTTTCCGTGCGCAAATCTTTCCCAAATAAAAAAGCGGCTCCCTATTGCAATCCGCAAAAAAGTCTGTTATAATAAGGGGAGAAATTTATCCTGCGAGGTATCCTGATATGAGTGAAAAGCTTTCAACACAGCCCTATAAAGGCACAAGAGATTTCTATCCCGCCGAGATGCGCCTGCGCAACTGGTTCTTCGGCGTCATCCGTGACGTGCTTGAAAAGTCCGCATTCGACGAATACAACGGCCCGATGCTGGAGTCCTTGGAGCTTTACGCCGCAAAAAGCGGTGAGGAGATCGCCAACGAGCAGACCTATAACTTCACCGACAGAGGCGAGCGTCGTCTTGCGATCCGTCCCGAAATGACCCCCACCGTCGCGCGTATGGTCGCGGGCAAAATGGGAGAGCTGAACTTCCCTCTGAAGTGGTTCTCGATCCCGAATATGTACCGCTACGAGCGTCCCCAGCGCGGACGTTTGCGCGAATTTTGGCAGCTCAACGTGGACATTTTCGGATGCGACACCTATGAGGCCGACCTTGATGTCATCCAAAGTGCCATCGCCGTGCTTCGTGCATACGGTGCCGACGAGACTATGTTCCGCGTCCACATCAACAATCGCCGTTTCTTCAACGACGTGATCGCCGCCATCTGCGGCACCGATGCCGAAGGTGCCAAAAAGGTATCCAAGGTAGTCGACCGCAAGAACAAGATCCCGCGCGAAGCCTATGTCAAGGACATGAACGAGCTGGGACTTTCCGAGGATCAGATCGCCAAGATCGATGCGCTTTATACCATGGACGTCAAGTCCGCCACCGCCCTCTGCCCCGACTCGATGGGTTCGCAGGAGTTGATCTCCCTGTTCGAGGCGCTGGAAAAAACAGGTCTTGACAAATACTGTATGTTCGACTTCGGGATCATTCGCGGTCTTGACTACTACACGGGAACCGTTTTTGAGGTATTTGACGAAGCACCCGAAAACAATCGCGCCATGTTCGGCGGTGGCCGCTATGATAACCTCGTCGGTCTGTTCGCCAAGAACGCAAAGATCTCCGGTGTAGGCTATGGCATGGGTGATGTAACATTGGAAAACTTCTTGGTCACTCACAACCTTGTTCCCGATCTGTACGGAAAGGAATGCCGCGTACTGGTGACCCGCTTTGATGATGTGCCCTACGAAGCATACATCGCCCTTGTGGACGAGCTCCGCGCGGCAGGCATTGTCTCCACGGTTTATCTCGGCACCAAAAAATTCGGCAAGCAGATCGACTTCGCCGTCAAGGACAAATATTCTCATGTCGTCATCATGGGCGGCAGTGAGTTGGAATCCGGTTCTGTCAAGATCAAAAATCTCTCCACACGCGAAGAAACCACCGTCGAGCGTGCAAGGCTGGGCGAGTATTTCGGAAAGTAGAAGAGCGCTGCGGCGCGGGAGGTCGCTTTTTTGAAAAAAAGCTCCGCAAAAAACTTTTGACCTGCGCCTTTTTGTAGTTTGTGCGAACATGGCGATATCCTTTGGGGTAAGTGTGTTCGTTTAAGCCTTGGTTGGCGCAGGTCAAAAGTTTTTTGCTTTTAGGAATGTTCTTTCTTGGGAAAGGGATCTCGCTGATTGCAGGTGAATTTTTATATTTGAAAGGAATTTATTATTTATTATGATCTATATGTTTTTAGCAAACGGATTTGAAGAGGTGGAAGCCCTCTGCCCTCTTGACCTTATTCGCCGTGCAGGTCTTGAGATCAAAACCGTGGGGGTCGGCAGCAAAAACATCACCGGTTCTCACGGCATTACGGTTGCCGCCGACATGACCGAGGAGGAGTTTAAAGATTCCCTTCCCACATCCGTCATTCTCCCCGGCGGTATGCCCGGCACCACCAATCTTGACGCATCGGCTACGGTACACCGCGCCCTTGATGATGCCAAGAAATGCGATGCGCTCATCGCGGCCATCTGCGCGGCTCCCATGATTCTCGGCAAGCGTGGCGATCTTCGCGGCAAAGAAGCCATCTGTTATCCGGGATTTGAGAAATATCTTGAAGGGGCAACCGTTTCCCAAGGTAAGGTCGCCATTGACGGCAAGATTATCACCGCCGCGGGTATGGGGGTAGCATTGGACTTCGGTCTCGCGCTGGTAGCGGTGCTCTGCTCCTCCGAAAAGGCCGCAGAGCTTCGTCACGCGGTCATCGCGGACTGAAAAGCAAATGATAAACGAACAAAAATCTTCTCTTCGATCGTTTTTTCGCAAGCAGCGAGCGGCGATCTCCGACGATACTCGGAACGGACGAACGCAAGCAATATGGGGCAATATCTTTATGCGACTCCCCGAATTTCATTCGGCGCGCACCCTTCTTTTGTACTTTCCTCTACCGCAGGAGATCAATCTCATTCCCGTTTTCAATTACGCGCGCCAACGCGGAATCAACTGTGCATTTCCCCGATGCGGCGAAAAGGCAGGCGAGATGGAATTCTATATTACAGACGATCTCAACGGCCTTTCCCCGGGCAAATACGGTATTCGCGAGCCGCTCCCTTCCGCACGGCAAGTTACCGACTTTCATAGGGCACTCATTTTCGTTCCGGCTCTTGCTTTTGACCGCGAAGGCTATCGTCTCGGATACGGCGGCGGTTATTACGACCGTTTTCTCGCCGCCCATTCCGTCCCCTCGGTGGGAATTGCCTATGAGGATTTTATAGTAGACTCGCTCCCCCGCGACAAGTACGATTGTGCGGTGGATTATGTTGTGACGGAAAAAGGAATTCATGGGGGCGCCTGCGGGCGCGGGAGGTCGCTTTTTTGAAAAAAAGCTCCGCAAAAAACTTTTCTATTGCTCCTTTTTTGGAGTTTGTGCGGACATAGAGATATGCCGCTTTATTACCACACAAAGAAGTCTCGTTATTTCGGCAAATGAATGCATGGTATATAACCCATCCGATACCGATGCTTATCTCTAAAGACAAAAAGGGCTACTGTATTCGCGGTGGAGAAACACGGAAGCTGTGACTAATGACTCCTCGCAAAGCATCCCTTGAAGCGTTATTATTTACAACAAATAAAAAATAAAATCTTGTCAAAAACAACTTTTGGGTCCGTTTTGTACAAAAACCGACGAATTCATTCAAGAAACAAACAGCGCCTGCAAGCATGGGAAGGGCTACTCGCATGAGCCCTCGAACTTGCAGGCGCACTTTTGATTAGGGGCGCAAGCCCATACCGCCCTCAAGCGTAAGTGTCTCGCCGTTCATATACTTAAAGTCGGGTGAGGCAAGCTGCACGCAGACACGACCGATCTCCAGCTCGGGATCGCCAAAGTGACCTGCGGGAGGCATCTTGACGTTGGCCTTGAATGCATCGGGATAGGCCTTTTCAAAATTCTCAAGCTGTGCCGTCCATGCCAACGGGCAGACCACATTGGTGTTAATGCCGTCCTTAGCCCACTCGGTAGCGGCTACACGGGAAAGTCCGCGAATTCCCTCCTTGGCGGCAGCGTAAGAGCACTGTCCGAAGTTGCCGAAGAGACCGGCGCCGGAGGCGAAATTGATAATGCTGCCCTGAGTTTCCTTGAGATAAGGATAGCAGGCCTTCATATAATAGAAGGTTGCATACAGACCGGAATAAATGGCAAGATCAAACTGCTCAGTGGTGTGATCCTGAATAAAGTCGGATCGTAGCCATGTCGTTCAGTGAGCCAAGGAGTTG
>JAZSPB010000002.1:0-9108 GCA_045537235.1 Eubacteriales bacterium | reverse complement strand
CAAGCGCGGTTGCCAATAGGATGACCGAGGCGAGCATTCCATTCCGCTTGCATTCTCCCATAATCCTCCTTAGCTCAGCTGGTTAGAGCACCTGACTGTTAATCAGGGGGTCGTTGGTTCAAGTCCAACAGGGGGAGCCATATGATTAACACCTCAATTTCGGAACATTCGAGTTCGGTTTGAGGTGTTTTTCTATTCTGCGAACCCTTATGCCATAAGGCTTTTTATCACTTTTTTATTAAAAATATTTTTATATTTGCGGTTGCCGATTTTTGTCGAATCGGCAACCGCTTTTAATTTTCCTCTTCCGTTTGAACCACTGATGTACGGTTTGGATTGTAGAAATAATACATTTCCTCATATTTGTCGGGGGTCTGATAGCGGAGTAGGGAATGCGGGCGCTCTGAGTTGTAGAAAGCTATATAATTATGTACGCCATTTAAGAACTCTGTTTCTGTTTGATAATTACGCCTATACAATTCCTCGCGCTTCATATTTGCAAAGAAAGATTCGCAGACCGAATTATCGTAAGGTGTTCCTTTTCGTGAAAAAGACTGTTGTACGTTCAGTTGCTTTAGATAAGTCATAAAAGTACGAGACGTGTAGTTGGCTCCTTGATCGGAATGGAATAACAAATTATCTTGAGGTTGACGTGAATTGTATGCGAGCTTAAATGTTCGCTTGGTTAATTGCGTGCTGTTGCTTAAAGAAACACGATGTGCAACAACCTTTCTCGAATACAGATCCAATATGACACAAATATAGTAGGCTCTATTATTATAATGGTAATACGTAACGTCGCTCACCCAAACTGTGTTGGGATGGTCTACTTTAAATTCCTGCTTCAAAATATTTTCTTTTCGCTCTTGGTTCATCAGATAAAGAGTCTTGGCACAGTTTCGCATACTGAACATATCGTTTTCGTGCATGATGCTTGCGACCACTCGTTCTGTTATCTTATGACCTCGGTCTTTCATAATGGCTGCTATTTTGCCGGCACCGTATATCTGCCCACTTTCGTGATATATTTCACGAATGATAGGGAGCAGCTCGGCGCGGCGTTTTTGATTTTCGGTTTGTCCGCCTTTACCGCGAAGTTTTCTGTTGTAGTACGTTGCTTTTGATATTTGCAAAGCTTCACAGAGAAGATTGACTGTATATTCCTCCGATATTTGAGAGTCCATATACATGATCTTTTCGTCAAGCGAAGCAGCTTTGACAAATGGCGCCTCTTGCAATATTTTAATGAATTTTTCCAAACGGTCACAACGATGTTGCAGTTCCTTGTGCTTTTTCATATCGACGGGGGCAAACTTTTTGTTTTTCTTATGTGCCTCTATCCACGTGTAAACGGTGGTTCTTGAAACATTGAATTTGCTTACAAGATCGCTGACGCTGACACCGGCTAAATACTGCTCGATTACTTTTTCCTTGGTTTTGTCTGAATACTTTTTGTTCATGGTAAATCCTTTCTCTTTTAGAAAATTGAAAGTGTATTATACCATAAAAAATTGTAAGATGTATTACGAGCACGAAAAATATATTTTATAATCATTTGATATTTACAAATGTCGATTGAAGGAAAGTCGTTTTTATGGTATAATATTCTAAATAGAGTTGTTTTATATTGTTGAGACTAATTATATATGATAAAGTTTGTGGGGGGCATATGGATAGCTATTTTAAAAATCAATATAAACATATCACATATCCAGTTTATGAGAACAACGGGAATGGATCTATAGGATTACGTAATGCGCAGATTGGTGCGATTCATTCTATAGTATCTCATTTTTCATTAAACAAGAATGCTGCTATTGTTGTTATGCCAACGGGAGCAGGAAAGACAGCAGTTCTTATGATGACACCATTTGTTCTGCGTGTGTCTAAGGTTTTGATTGTTACGCCGAGTGCGATGGTGCGAGGACAGATAGCAGATGACTTTAAAGATTTAGCTACGTTGATTCGAATAAATGTTTTGAGTGAAAGAATTCTTACACCTAAAGTATATGAAATGATGCATATGTTCAAAGATGAGGACATTGCTCAGTATACAGATGCAGATGTTATTGTTGCAACTCCAGCATGTGCATTAAGTTTAAGTGATACAAAATGGGCAAAAGAAAATATAACTCTTGTAGCAATTGATGAAGCCCACCATTCACCGGCCCCTACATGGCAGAAAATATTAATAAATCTTAACGCTGCTTTTCATGTGTTGTTTACTGCTACCCCGTTTAGACTTGATAAGAAAGAACTTTCTGGTAATATTATTTATAATTATCCATTATCCAAAGCTTATGCAGATGGTATATTTGGTGAAATAAAATATATACCTGTTGATGATGTTGATGATAAAGATATATTGATTGCTAAAAAGACAGAGGAAATATTCTTTAATGATAGAAATGATGGTCTGAAACATTTTTTGATGGTTCGTACCAATACTAAAAAACACGCTGAATATTTGGAAGGAATATATTCTGATAACACTAAGTTAAGACTGCAGAGGATAGACTGTTCTATGAGTAATAGGACTGTTCGGAAATATATCGAAAAAATGAAAGCGGAAGAACTGGATGGGATTATATGTGTAGATATGCTCGGAGAAGGCTTTGACTTTCCAAGATTAAAAATAGCAGCAATACACACCCCACATAAATCCTTAGCAAGTACATTACAATTCATTGGTCGTTTTGCAAGAACAAATGCTTCTAATATTGGAACGGCAAAATTTATTGCTGCATATGATGAAGATTTGAAAATTGAAAATTATCGTTTATATTCAACTGATGCGATTTGGCAGGAAATGATCATTGGCATGAGTGAAGATAAAAATCAAAAAGAGCAAAATGAAAGAGAATACTGCCAAGCTTTTGAGAATGAAAACTCCATCGAAAATGAGACTATTTCACTTCATTCTATTTGTTTAAATAGTCATGAAAAAATATTTAAAGCTCAAAATTTCAATATTCAGGCTGAATTTCCAGAAGAGTGTCATGTTGGCAATAGAGTGTATCGTAATATGGAAGATAATACCGTTGTTGGTATAGGTGTTGAATTTTTAACTCCCAAATGGTTACGAGGAGATAAGAAACTTGATAAGGAGTGTTCTCTTTTTGTAGTGCATTATCAAAACGAAACAGGATTATTACATATATACTCACAAAAGCACACAGAGGTTTTATATGATCTTATTGCAAAGGCTTTTTCGACCAAATATGAAAAAATCCCCAAATCCGAAATGAATAGAGTTTTGGGAAATATGGAAAATTATGAATTTTTTAATTCTGGCATGGTGAATAGATTTAACGAATCTGGCGAGGCGTACCGTATTATGGCCGGGTCGGACGTGAGCAGTGTGATTGATACGGGTACAGGAAAAATGTATTCTCCGGGTCATGTGTTCTGTAAGGCGACTCAGCATTTAAATACGGAGAAAGAAGAAATTACAATAGGATATAGTAGTGCCTCAAAAGTTTGGAGTAGTGCCTATAAAAGTTTGCATGACTATATATTATGGTGTGACAATAATGGATGCAAGATTACTGATGCGAGTATTAAAGTGAAAACAAATACGAACTACGATTTATTGCCACAACCAGAAAAACTGTTAGAATATCCGTCAAATATATTCTTTATGGATTATTCGGGAGACACATATACAGCGCCACCAGTAGTCTATTTAAAAGGGGAAGAAAATGCTATGGGACTATTGGTTGATTATAAACTGTCTCTTATTGAGTATACTAAAGAATACTTGAAAATAAAAGTATATTCGCAGGACGAGAATGAAATAATTTTTTGTGATGTTGATGGTAAGTATTCTTCTGTTACAGATAGTATATCTATCAGCAAAGGAAATGAGGTGATGTCTCTGGCGGACTATCTGAATGATTATCCTTTATTAATAAGGACATTGGATGATTCGCTTATACAGGGTTTTGAAATATATAAAGGAGTTCCGGATGAAATGAGTTTCGATCAGTCAACTATGGGTGAGATTGATTGGGAAAAGTATAATACTGATATTCATCTTGAAGTTTCAACAGATAAAAAGACAGGTGTATCAATACAAGATACTTTGGAAAAACATCTGCTTGGATTAGGTAAATATAAGTATATACTGTATGATCACAGTAAAGGTGAAATAGCGGATTTCATTGGAGTATATACAACAGATACATCGGTTTGCGTGGAGTTATATCACGTAAAAGGAATGGGAGGTGTTAAATACAATGATAGTGTTGATGATGTTTATGAAGTTACAGGACAAGCGTTAAAATCCATTATTTGGCTTTCTACTAAAGCAAAATTTATTGAGAAGATGCAAAGTAGAAGGAAATCTGGACATTGTAAAGAAAAATTTGGAGTGTATGATGATTTAATAAAAGAATTGAGAAGCACGTCCAAACAGTTTATTGGTAATATATACATAGTTCAACCTGGATTGAGCAAGTCAAATGCTATGGATCATAAAATTCAAGAAGTTTTAGCTGCAGCTACTACATATATAAAACGATCGGGAAGAGTAAAAGCATTAACAATCATTGGAAGTAAATAATTACATAATAGTAGAAAAATTAATAACAGATGTTTTAGGGTTCGAAATTGTTGGGGGGAGCCAAAAAAAGCACTTGCGATTGCAAGTGCTTTTTTCAACGAAATAAATCCCTTGCGGGATTTGTGAAATGCACTTCGTGCGTGAAATATGTCTTCGCCACGTGAAATGCGCTGCGGCGCGTGAGGGGATTTATTTCATTTCACATCGAATGAAATGAGATATTTCACAATGTACGTCAGTACATTATTTCACATTCGGCAATGCCGAATATTTCACTAAATTCAAGAGTTGCATTTTTGTACTATGAGCACAAAAAGAAGAGCCCTGCGCAACAGCGCTGGGCTCTTCTTTTTGGCTCCCCCTATCGGTCTTCGACCGATGACACCCTATACTTACTCAGTCAGCAGCACCAACGGTGCGGCTGACCGCATCGCTCGCGATTGAGCAAGCACAATTTTGTGCTTGCTCAATGATGTCGTCCAGACATCAAGCGATCGATGACGATTTGAGCAGCAGAGCTGCTCAAATAAGTTGATACAGGGTGTCTTGCCGCGCAATGAAGCGTATCTCTGGTGCATGAAGTGAGTTGCAAAGCAACTCGAGAAGCAGGGTTTCGCCACATATAGAAGAGAAAAGTATGTTTTGACTCCATCCCGCTAACCCCCACCCACACCCCCGACCACTATCGTGGTCACCTCCTCGCACTCCCCGAGGGGGATTATTGACAATCCGGGTATGGGGATCTATACTTCTTTCAATTGCCAAATAAAATGACTGCGCACGCACCTCTACGCTACCCTCGCACTCCCCGGGGGGGAGTATTGGATACATTGGAACGCGATCTATTCTACAATTCCATAAACCAACGGTTGCAAAATAATAGAATAACCGCTGATTGACGAATCAAGCAAAACCATATATAATAGAAACATGAGATGGCCATCTTAAATATTTATTATTGGAGAAATACTATGATTGGGCAAAACATCAAAAGATTGCGGCTATGCAAGGGAGATACACAGGAGAAATTGGCCGATGCATTACACATTTCTACGCAAGCGATATCAAAATGGGAGAATGAGCTTTCTTCGCCGGATATTTCAATTCTTCCACAATTGGCAGATTATTTTGGGATTACGATTGACGAGTTGATGGGGCATAAGCTGAATGCATATACCTATAAGGAGCAGTTTGTTCGTTTAATGTATCATAGCGGAGTGCTTACCTTTGATACTGAGGGAGGATATCGAATCAATACTGAAAATTTTTCAACAAATGCTCAAATTGCAAAAATCGGAGAATGCTTTGCAGATTTGATCTGTGAGAATCATTTGTCCTATGATATGATCATGGGACTTGCATATCATGGTCTTGCTTTTTCGACAGCAACAGTATGTGCGTTATTCCAGAAATATGGAGTAACAACCTCTTATTCCTATGATCGTAAGTTGCCTGATAGTCGCAGACGAATGATTTGCGGATATACGCCTCGCCCCGGTGACAATATTATTGTAATAGATGATATGATAGGTTCAGGAAAAACAAGCGATGAAAGACTGAATCGGCTCACAAAGGAGTATGACGTTAATATCGTAGCGGTGATCAGTATTGTGGATACTAAAGCGCATAATGAACATGATATTTCAGGAAGTGATCTGTTACTACAAAAATATGGAGCAAGGGTATATACATTGGTTTCTGATAACGATATTCAAGCTGCTTTGAAAAAAGGCATCATCTGCTAAAAGAAAATTTGTCGAATTCATCTGCCTGATATGGGCAGGAATAAAACATCATCAAGTACTCCTCCCGTCCCGTTGAACTTGTGAAAAAGTTTGTCACGCGCTGCGTGACAAACTTCCGTATTCGGTTGGTAGACATTTTGTTCGCAATATGATATAATGAATTCAAACAAACGGGCAGGGGGAATTATTATGACACTTGGGTAGAGGATAGTCGATCATAGTGGCACGCCGCTACCAACGGTAAAGGAGGCCGGAATCCCCCAATGCCTTACTTTGTGGAGAATGGCAGACAGTTACCATGCGACACATGATGATTTTAGCTTTTTCTTATGTACGGGAAAGACAGAGTACGTTTTCTCGATTCAAGCAGAGAATACCAATATTTATTGCGGGGCATCGTACAACATCGTTTTCGATCTCGGTCTGTTTAGCGGCGGACAGTTCTTCCGAATCAGAAATTTTAAGGACAATCGTGAGAAATGGTGTAGATTCCATTGTGATTTCTCTTATGAGTCAAGGGACATACAAATCCCGACCGAGCAATGTGAGCTTGGCAAAAGCATTATGACAACAAAAGGTCTTATGTGGTGTGTCAAACGTTATGCAGATGACGAGATCGTTCTTCAGGGATGTGGTGACGATGAATATACCTATCGCCGCACCGATAAAAGAACTGAGCAGTTTACCATGATATAAAATATCAAATTTTTATGAAAGGTTCAAAATGGTTGGGGTAACTCAAAAATCCTCGTTCTTCGGAACGAGGATTTTTCATTTGTGCCGCAAGGCACAACATCATTTGACCGAAGGTCAACATCATTTCGAGCAACGCGAGAATATCATTTCTCATTCCTTCGGAACAAATGAACGAGGTTGCGCTTCGCGCAAATGAAGTTGCGGCAAGCCGCAAACGATGTGATGCTTCGCATCAATGATGTTGCGCTTCGTGCAAACGGAACGGAGCATTTGTCTCATATAGGTGCAACAATTTTGCACCCTAACACAAAAGCCCTAGATTTCGGGGGGCTTTTCGTGTTTTTGGGGGTAAAAATAAACTCCTTTCACCATTGCACCTTTTCTTGATTTCCTTTCATTTTTGAAAAAATTGAAAGAATAGTATATCATAAATATTCGAATAGCAAATGAATTTTATTTTTAAATAATTATCTTATTCCGAGACCACATAGAACCATTTTCGTATAAGGAATGTGATGTCATCACAGAACGGTGTCAAAAACTGTGATATAATGAGGCCACAAAGAAAAAAAGGAGGACGTAAATATGTCTGCTATCAATATCAACAAAAACAATTTTCAAAATGAAGTATTAAATTCCGATAAAAAAGTTCTTCTGGACTTTTGGGCTCCTTGGTGCGGCCCCTGCCGCATGGTCGTTCCGATCGTGGAGGAGATTGCCGATGAGCGGCCCGACATCAAGGTCGGAAAGATCAATGTGGATGAAGAAGCAGAGCTGGCGAGTCAGTTCGGCATCATGAGCATTCCTACTCTGGTGGTGATTGAAAACGGCAAGATCGTAAATCAGGCAATGGGAGCAAGACCGAAGGAATCAATCCTCGGTATGCTGTAAGGAGATTAAAAATGGGATTCTTTGATTTTTTAAGACAACCCGATGTGAATCAGGGCGTAAATGATTATAAAAACACTACCGGCACCGTACTGCTTGACGTACGTACCCCACAAGAATACAGTGAAGGACATATCCCGGGAAGTAAAAACGTTCCACTGCAAATGCTTGACAAAGTAAGGTCTGTTGTTGAAAATAAAGATACGAAACTATTTGTCTATTGTTATTCCGGTGCAAGGAGCCGTCAGGCTGCGGCGGCACTCGGACAGATGGGATATACTAAGGTCAATAACATCGGCGGTATATCTTCTTATCGCGGAAAGGTGGAAAAGTAATTATGAAGGTCATTATTGTAGGCGGTGTGGCAGGCGGAGCAACTGCTGCCGCACGAATCCGAAGGCTGGATGAAAGGGCAGAGATCGTGGTGTTTGAGCGCTCGGGATTCATTTCCTATGCTAACTGCGGACTGCCGTATTATATTGGGGATGTGATCACAGAGGCCGAGGAGCTGACACTTCAGACTCCAGAAAACTTTTACTCTCGCTTTCGTGTGGATATGAGGGTGCATCACGAGGTTACGGCAATTCATCCCGAAAAAAAGACGGTATCGGTCAAGAATTTGAAAACGGGTGAGAAATTTGAGGAAAGCTACGATAAGCTCATTCTTTCTCCCGGAGCAAAGCCGACAAAGCCCCGTTTTCCCGGCGCAGACCTTGACAAAGTGTTTACTCTCCGCACCGTGGAGGATACGCTTCGAATTAAAAATTATATAAATGAAAAGCATCCTCAATCGGTAGTGCTGGCAGGCGGTGGCTTTATCGGCCTTGAACTTGCGGAAAACCTGTGTGAGTTGGGAATGGACGTTACCGTCGTTGAATACGCAAAGCAACTGATGAGTCCCTTTGACTTGGATATGGCAGCTTTTATTCATAATGAAATAAGAAAGCACGGCGTAAAGCTTGTTCTCGGTCGTGCGGTGGAGGGCTTGGAGGAAAAGGACGACGGCATTAAAGTGCTTTTGAGGGACGATGCCTCGCTTCATGCCGATATGGTGGTGCTCGCCATCGGTGTTACTCCCGATACGGTTCTTGCCAAAGATGCGGGACTTGAACTCGGCATCAAAGGCAGTATCATTGTCAATGACCGTATGGAGACCTCGATTCCTGATATTTACGCTGCAGGCGATGCGGTACAGGTAAAGAATTTCGTGACGGG
>JAZSPB010000056.1:0-8968 GCA_045537235.1 Eubacteriales bacterium | reverse complement strand
CGTTGCCCAGGGACTTGTGCATAGCACGACCCTGTCCGTCCACGACCCAACCGTGAGTCAGAACCGTCTTGTAAGGTGCACCCTGTCCCTTGGCACCCACAGCGGTGAGCAGAGAGGACTGGAACCAACCGCGATACTGGTCGGCACCCTCAAGGTACATATCGGCAGGCCACTTGAGACCTTCTTTGTTTTCAATGGTAGCAAAATGGCTGGAGCCGGAGTCAAACCAGCAGTCAAGGATGTTGGTCTCCTTGCTGAAATGCGTCTTGCCACACTTGGGGCAAACAAAGCCGGCAGGCAACAGATCCTTGGCATCCCAATCAAACCAAGCATTGGAGCCCTTCTCCCCGAAGATACGGGAAACGCTCTCGATAGTCGCATCATTACAAATAACCTCACCGCAATCCTCGCAATAGAATACGGGAATGGGCAGACCCCAATGACGCTGACGAGAGATACACCAGTCGGCGCGGTCGCGAACCATCTGCTTGATGCGCTCGCCACCCCACTCGGGAAGCCACTCAACATTGTTACAAGCCTCGACCGCCTCGTCCTTGAAGGACTCTACCGAGCAGAACCACTGAGGAGTTGCGCGGAAGATGATGGGAGACTTACAACGCCAGCAGTGAGGATACTCATGCTCGATCTCCTCGGAGGCAAACAGTGCGCCGCTCTCCTTCATATCAGTCAAAATGGCGTCGTTGGACTCGGCGTAGTACATTCCTGCGAACTTGCCCGCATCCTTGGTCTGATAACCGCGGTCGTCCACGGGAACGATGGTCTCGATGTTGTAACGGCAGCAGGTCACATAGTCATCGGCACCGAAGCCGGGGGCAGTGTGAACACATCCCGTACCGCTGTCCATGGTAACATAGTCAGCATTGACCACGAGAGACTCACGGTCGATAAAGGGATGCTGTGCCTTCATATACTCAAACTCACGACCCGCCATGGAGCAAACGACCTCGAACTTCTCGATACCGCCCTCCAGCATGGTCTTGTTCGCCAAAGCCTCGGCAACGATATAGCACTCACCGTTATCCGCCTTGACTACGACGTAAGTCTCATCGGGATTCAAGGCGATGGCGAGGTTGCCGGGAAGCGTCCATGTTGTAGTTGTCCAAATGATAAAATAGGTCTTATCAAGGTCGCAAACGCCCGCCAGCTTGCCGGCATCGTCCTTCACCTTGAACTTTACATAGATAGAGGTACACTTATCGGTCTGATACTCGATCTCGGCCTCTGCCAAAGCGGTCTCATCCTTGGGGCACCAATAAACCGGCTTGAGTCCCTTGTAGATATAGCCCTTCTTGTACATCTCACCAAAGACCTGAACCTCACGCGCCTCAAACTCGGGAGCCATAGCGAGATAAGGATGCTCCCAATCTCCCGTCACACCCAGACGAATAAACTGTCCGCGCTGAATATCCACAAAGTCCTGCGCAAACTTGTGGCAGGCGCTTCGGAACTCGGATACCGACATCTTCTTGCGGTCGAGCTTATTCTTCTTGATGATAGCCGACTCGATGGGCATACCGTGGTTATCCCAGCCGGGGATGTAGGGAACCTTGTAACCGCTCATTGCACGGGACTTGTTAATGAAGTCCTTGAGGATCTTGTTCATAGCGGTTCCCATATGGATATTACCGTTGGAGAAGGGGGGGCCGTCGTGAAGCACGAACAGAGGCTTGCCCTCTCTCACCGCCAGCATCTTGTGATACAGATCGATGGAATCCCAGTATTTGAGCATTTCGGGCTCGCGCTGAGGCAGATTGGCTCTCATGGCGAACTCTGTGCTCGGCAGATTTAATGTACCGGTGTAATCCTTTGCCATTTCCTTTATGTCTCCTTATTTCTACGCATTGCGTGATTATTTACAAATATTTATCCGCCCAAAGACGGTATCTTCCTTTTTTGGTCTGCTCGTCCACGCTTCGGACGATAAATTTACCCACATGACGAACCGTAACGGTGCTCCCCGCCGCGATCACGCGATCCACGCGATCTTCCGGCAGATGGTCGACCTCCACCTCATCCGCGCGTATGACATTCTGCGCCTTTTCCCGTGCCAAGCCCGCAAGAGCCGCCACAATGCAATCCAATCTTGCCGATGCCACCGTATCCCGTATGGGTTGAAATTGCCGCTCCACACAAAAATCTGCGGAAATCTCCACCGATTCGACCTTGACCGCATCATTTCCGATGCGCTTGCACTCCTGCAAAAGATAGGTCGCGATCTTGGGATCACAGAAAAGCAATGCCGAAAAGTCACCTTCTGTCACGATGTCTCCGATGACACCGCGCTCCAAGCCCAAGGCCAACACCGAGCCCATATAGTCTCTGTGAGCCAGCTTGCGAAAGCCACTCCCTCGAATACGAAGTGCCGCCACCGTTTCTCGCGCAATATCGGGATATACTTGTGCAAGTGACTCGCCACCCGCGAGTGCCTCATTCTCCATAAAGGAGGGCAACACCACAAGCCGCGTCCGCTCACTTTCCCGATAGCCACCGAAAAAGACAGCGATCGCCTCAGTGTGAAGGGTACGCAAATGCACCTGTGCCCGTGCCGCCTCACCCGGGGTGAGAAACTCTCCCACCGCTACCTCAAAGCGTTGCTCGGCACATCGCAAAAGATCCTCGATCCTCGCCTCAAACAGCGAATCATCCCCTGCTCTTCTCATATCAAAAGATCATCCTCGTAAGTGAGGAAACCCCACCTTGAAGAACCGAAAGGACAATAAAAGCGATCAAAAACGAAAAATCGATGGGCGAGTTGCGAAACAGACCAAACCGATCACAAAGTGCACGGAAGGGGGCGAGGACCGGCTCGGTCACCATAGCAATAAAACTGCCAAACATGGACTCACCCGCGCCGGGCACCCATGAAAGGACCGCGCGAATCAGCATCGCAAACTCCAAAAGAGACAACAGTGCGGACACAAGCATAGCAAGTATTTGAACAACCGTCATATCAAAACTCCTTCCGCACTCACGCTCTCAACAATAGGCAAAACAGCCCCACCCCACGGTGCAGCTGTCTGCAAGGGCTCACACCCGGGCAGCGTCGCCTCAGATGTCCAGATCGACCTCACCTTCGCCCTCCACACCAACATTGTTGGGGGTGACGATGATGGTAGTTTTGGAAACGTGCTTCATGTTACCGTTGATCACATAGATCACACCAAACAGGAAATCCAAGAATCTTACCACTTCCTCGTTCTTAAGGTTCTCAATATTGAGCACCACGGAACTACCGGCAAGCAGACAGTCGGCAACCTTTCTGGCATCGCCCGACTCCTTGGGAGTCATAAGCTTGAGGGAAACCGCAGACTCATTGATCCCACTGAAGGCACCTCTGTCGTTTTCGGTCTTTTCCTCGACCTCGTTGATCTTGATGTCATCATCCGAGTCGTCTACCTCATCGTAATCCGGGTAGAAATCATCGTACTCTTCTTCTTTTCTGCTCAGCTTGGGAAATTTGATAGCCATTTCAACCTCCGTATAATTTTGATTTTACCGTATATTTTTGATTTTATTTTACAAACAGTCTTCTTCCGACACGCACCGCAGTCGCTCCCGATGCGATCGCCCACTCAAAGCTCTCGCTCATGCCCATAGAAAGGACGGGCGCACCCGCATAGTGCAATGTATGAGTCCAGATATTCGCTGCCAACCGTGCGACCTCGTCGAAATATTTGCGATATTCCGTCGCATCCTCACAAATGGGCGCCATGGTCATAAAGCCGCGCAGCTCAAGGTTCGGATACTTCGAAAGCGCCTCACAAAGTGCCGCCGCATCCTCCGGCATAACGCCGTCCTTGTTTTCCTCACGACCCGAGTTGATCTCCACAAGCACCTTCATGCGAATGCCGTGCTTTTCCGCCTGACGGTCGATCTCGGCCGCCAACCGTTCGGAATCCAGCGAATGGATCATATACACCTTGTCGATGATGTACTTGACCTTGTTGGTCTGCAAATGACCGATAAAATGGATGCGAAGCCCCTCGCGGTCATATGCCTCGTAGCGCTCCAGCAATTGCTGTACACGGTTTTCTCCGATATCGTCCACGCCGAGTTGGTTGTGAAGATAGTTGATCTCATCCACCTCACCGCTCTTGACAGCGGCGATCATCGTGACCTCATCGGTACGTCCCGAAGTCTCGCGAGCGCGGTCGATCCGTCCCCTCACCTCGGCCATATTTTTGTCCAAATAGGAAAAATCCATACACATACTCCATTCTAATCACTATATTATAACACAACTTTATGAAAATTGAAAGACCTTTTTTGCTTTTTTCACAATTTTTTCAAATATTTTTTCATCGGGAGGCATTTCGATGTCAATCCGCTCCACATACGGCTTGGCTCCAAACCATGTACATTGCCGTTTGGCATAGCGTCTGGTAGCGGTTTTCAGCGTCTCTATCGCCGTTGCCGGATCGCATTCTCCACGAAGATACCCCAATAACTCCTTATATCCGATAGCCCCCGCCGCCGTTTTCGACCGCTCAAAAATCCCCTCGCCCTCAAGCGCACGAACCTCGTCGAGAAGCCCTTCGTCAAGCATCTGATCCACACGCCGATCAATACGCTCGTAAAGCACGGCACGGTCGGTATAGAACAGCCCCACACAAAGCGGCTCAAAAACACCGTCAAGTCGGCTGTTCTCGCGGTCGATCTCGCTTTTTTTGCGTCCGCTGACACGGCAAACCTCAAGTGCACGAATGACTCGCTTGCGGTTATTGGGATGGATCGCCTCGGCACTTTCGGGATCGACATCACGCAAAAGTCCATGAAGATATTCATTCCCCTTTTCTTCCGCCAGCGCATCCAGCTCCGCTCGGTAACAAGGATCGCTGTCAGCCTCCTCGGGCAGTCCGCCGCGAAGAAGCGCATCCAAATACAACCCCGTACCACCGCACACGATCGGCACCTTGCCCCGAGCCATAACATCCCTTACCGCCGCCTCTGCCAAAATAGCATAATCGGCACAAGAAAAGTTGTCCCACGGCTCAACAATATCGATCATATGGTGCCGCACACGCTCCTGCTCCTTGACAGTAGGCTTTGCCGTCCCAATATTCATGCGCCGATAGATCTGCATGGAGTCACAAGACACAATCTCACCACCGATCTCCTCAGCCACTCGCATAGCCAATGCCGATTTGCCACTTGCCGTTGCTCCCACAATAATGGGAAGCTTGATTTTTTCGTTCACTTTCCTGCCCTTTCATGTTCTGAATTTATTGTCGAGGCACCTGCGGGCGCGGGGAGGTCGCTTTTTTGAAAAAAAGCTCCGCAAAAAACTTTTTGATCCGCGCCCTTGCTAATGTTTGAGCAAACATACTGCACCCTATGGCGTTTTGCTATGTTCGCACAAACTACAAAAAGGGCGCGGGTCAAAAGTTTTTTGCGGAGCTTTTTTTCAAAAAAGCGACCTCCCGCGCCCGCAGGCGCCCTTTGTTTATCTTCCTCTCATAATATCTCCCGCCTGCACGCCAAAAGGAACGCGACAGAAGAAGTGTTGACCGGGATGGGGGGCAGACTCGATAGGTGTACCGCTCTGATCATAGAGCTCGACCACGTCAAATGCCGCACCCACGCGACCGGGAGAAATGATCTCGGCACCGTCACCGAGCTTGACCTTGTTTCGTTGGATAAACGGATAGATGTCCTTTTGACCCGCAAGCGCCTCGGGAAGCGGACGATCCTCGGCGGTGGCAAAATAGGCTTTTTCCCGAATGTAGCCATCCTTGGTACAAAGCTGCGCTTCGTCATGGGGAAGTCCCAAATAATAGCCCGTACAATACTCGCGGTGGGACACACTTTCCAGCTCCCTGCCCCATGCCTCATCATAAATATATGCATCGGGATCCGCCATATATTTGTCCATTGCCATTCGATAAGCGTTGGTGACTACCGCCGTATAATAGGCGCTCTTCATGCGCCCCTCGATCTTAAAGGAGTCAATGCCGCATTCCATCAACTGCGGCAAAATACCGATGGTATTCATATCTCGCGAGGACATAATGAATGTTCCAAGATCATTCTCCTCGATGGGAATGGGCAGGTCGGGACGCTTTTCCTCCACCAAATGGTAGCTCCACCGACAAGGCTGTGTACACGCACCGCGGTTGGCATCTCGCCCCGTAAGGAAATGGGACAGCATACACCGACCGCTGTAAGAAACGCACATAGAGCCATGGACAAAAGCCTCGATCTCCACCTCATCGGGAAGTGCCGCACGGATGGCAGCGATCTCGGGAAAGCTCAACTCTCGTGCCAGTACCACGCGCTTTGCGCCAAGCCGCACATAGGCCAGCGCCGACTCGGGACTGACGATCCCCGCTTGCGTGGAGATATGGAGCTCGGCATCGGGCAAGACCTCTCGCACCAGCTCCATCACGCCGAGATCGGCTACAATGCAGGCATCGATCCCCGCACCGCGAAGGTCGGTGAGGAACTCTCGCAAGGCAGGATATTCATCACCGTGGGGCATAGTATTGACGGTCAGATACAAACGCTTGCCGCGTTCATGAACGTAGGTCGTCGCCTCATAAAGCTCTTCCACGCTGAAATTGTCAGCTGCCGAACGCATTCCGAAACGTCTGCCCGCCAGATATACCGCGTCCGCACCGTAAGCGATCGCCGCCCGAAGCTTTTCAAAATTGCCCGCAGGCGACAGTAACTCCGGTTTTCTCATTCTTTTGTACTCTCTTTTCTCTTTTTTGAATTCAATCCGCTTTTTTGACCGTAGCGGAAAGGAAATAATTATTTCCGCTCTCGACCTTTACCAGATCCTCATACATCGACAACTCGCCGCGGAAATATACAGTAACCAATGAACCACAGACGCCAAAGGCGTTCTTGTCAACCGTCACCTCTCCACCGCCGCCCAAGGTGATCTCCTTTACGGACATACAACGGTAAAAAGCTCCCACTCCCACTTCGACAATACTCTCGGGAAGCACTACGGATGTCAGCTTGGTACATCCGCTGAACGTCCACTGCTCCAGCCCGGTCAATGCCGAAGAAAGCGTCACCGAGGTCAGCATCTCACAGTTCATAAAGGCGCCGCTTCCCACATGGGTCACGGTATCGGGGATCACGACCGCAGTCAGATCCTCGCATCCATAGAAAGTACCCGATCCGATGCGTCGCAAATTGGACGGCAAAACCATATCATTCAATTTCACGCAATTGTAAAACGCGTTGTCATCGATCAGACGCACACTGTCATCCAACATGACCTTCTCCAGCTTCGAACAGCCGAAAAAGGCACATTTTCCAACGATATCCACCCCTTCGGTCACATGAATCGCGCGAATGCTCAGCGCATAAGCCGCCCACGGAGACGGATTGTTTTGGGGATCATAATCGGGGATCCGTCCCTCTCCCTTCACTGTCAAAAGACCGGTTTTATCCAACGACCAAGAGACCGCCGAAGTGCATTGCCCCTCTGCCAGCACATCGACCGAAACACTGCCGCTCGCCGTCACAAGGCAATCGGAAAGTGCCTCGTTGTGGTTGCCTAAAAGAACGGTCGCCCAAGCTTCTCCTGTCCCGAGATATTCGGCGCGAGTAAGACCGTCACAGGCAAGAAAGGCATCCACTCCGATATTGGTGACCGTTGTGGGAAGGATCACCTCGGAAAGTGCGCCGCAACCGAGGAACGCAGCATTTCCGATGCGCGAAATTGCCGATTCACCGGCATCCACCTTGGTCAGTGCCGCACAGTCGGCAAAGGCAGCCACCCCGATCTCGGTCACATTTGCGCCGAGCTTGACCGAGGTGATACTCGCATTTCCCGCAAAAGCACTCCCCTCGATACGCGTAATGGCGCGATCCGCATAGGAGTCCAAAACAAGATCGATCGCTGTTCCGTTGTAACCGATGACCGAAAGTGTTCCGTCCGCCAACTCGATATATTCAAACCCGGCGGGATCTTCGGGAAGTCCCTCGTCCACCTCGGGTGTTCCGCAAGCACAGAACGACAAAAGCCCTATCAGCAGGAGCACCGTCCATATCCATCTTTTTTTCATCCTCGATCGATCCTTTCTACCGGCGTGCGCCTATAGCAGAGGGAGATCGCTTTCCTCAAAAGAAACGATATCCGCATCGCAGATGCACACCGAATCATAATTTGCCAATTATATTTTACAATATCCCTCGTTTCTTGTCAAGCATTTTTTGCAGGCACCGGAAGCCAACCCCTCCCCATTTCACACCGCCGATAAATCTTTTGATAAAATTCCCAATCCCTATTGCTTTTTGGGACAAGATGTGCTATAATAATTTTGAATTTTTATTCATTCGAAAGGAATATCGCCATGTTTTTTGATGAACTTGAAAAATTTGACAAAGAGGTGTATGATGCCTGTAATGCCGAGCTGACTCGTCAGCGCAACAACATCGAGCTGATCGCCTCCGAGAATATCGTCTCCCCCGCCGTGCTTCTCGCCGCCGGAACGGTATTGACCAACAAATATGCCGAGGGATATCCCGGCAAGCGTTACTACGGTGGCTGTATGTGTGTTGACGTAGTGGAAGACATCGCTCGCGAGCGCGCCAAGAAGCTGTTCGGCGCCGAGCACGCCAATGTCCAGCCCCACAGCGGTGCCAATGCCAATCTTGCCGTGTTCTTCGCCCTTCTCAACCCCGGCGACACGGTGCTTTCCATGAATCTTGCCCACGGCGGACATCTGTCTCACGGCTCGCCCGTCAACATCTCGGGTAAATATTTCAATATCGTTCCCTACGGTGTTGCCGACGATAACGGTCGCATTGACTATGACAAGGTGCGCGAGGCAGCTCTCGAATGCAAACCCAAGCTCATCCTTGCCGGTGCCAGCGCATACTCTCGCGTCATCGATTTCGCAAAATTCCGCGAGATCGCAGATGAAGTTGGCGCATACCTGATGGTAGATATGGCACACATCGCCGGTCTCGTTGCCGCAGGCGTTCATCC
>JAZSPB010000112.1:0-13710 GCA_045537235.1 Eubacteriales bacterium | reverse complement strand
CCAAATTCTCTTGCCATATCCATACCTTCTTTCAAAATTTGTCTTGCACGGAGAAGTCGAGATTTCACCGTGTTCGTGGAAAACGAGAGCGATTCTGCAATTTCACGAACATTTTTATTTTCAATGTAGTAGGCAACTATGATGTTGCGATAATCACTCTTAATGAACGCCAACTCTCGTCGGAGCAGAGCCATTTGCTCTGTATGTATCATTTCATCAAGGATATTTTCGCTTTTGTCCTCGATTTCATAATCGTCGATATCAGAACCGGTTACCGACTCGATTCGGTTATGCTTTTCATTCGCCCATACTGAATAACGATTTCGCGCAATCTGCCATACCCACGCCGAAAAGCTTGTTGGTATAGTGCCTTTGTTCAAAGCTATGATAATTTGAAGCGCTATATCTTGCGTTAGATCTTCAGCTTGGATATGGCTTCCCGTCTTTTTCAAACAGAAATAAAACAGCTTCTCCATATAGTTTTCGGCAAATTCATTGATAAGCCGATCACGCATTTCGTTCGTTTCTTGCATTTTCTCGCCTCCTTTCATCCATATAGTGTGGCATTTTTGAATTTGGGTGCATTGGTTTATAAAATTATATCATAAAATTGTGAATTAGTCTACATAGAAGCATTTGTGTCTACAAATGCAGTGCTTGTCAAGAAAAAAGGACAGAGATTGCATTTGCTTTCTCTATCCTTTTTCCTGTCGGTAGGTAACGTATTTTATTAAATTTCAAAAACTGTCCTTAAGAACATGCGTCATATGCAAAAATGTGTTGACATGAATTTTTATTTGTGCTATAATGAAGAAAATATACTACATAATATAAATTATGTGGTATTTTTGCTGAACAAAAATCCTACTTTTTCTGTTTGCCTTTTTGCAGCCTCGTTCACACCAAATAATCGCCATTGGAAGAAAAGTAAACCGTCTTCAAAAGAGCACCAAAAATTTTATTCCGCGCCCTTTATAGAGTTTGAGCGAACATACTGCACCCCATGGGGGATCGCTATGTTCGCGCAAACATCCAAAAGGGCGCGGGACAAAAGTTTTTTGCGGAGCTTTTTTTCAAAAAAGCGACCTCTCCCGCCCGCAGGCGGTGCTTTAACTTCCGATGATATCTTTGAAGGGAACAAGAGCGGCTTCCAGCTCTTTGATCAAGGGGACCAACTGAGAGCGAGAGGCATTACTGTTTACGGTAATGTTTCCGCTTGAATCGACGGTATAGCAACGAGCAGCTTTTTCAAATGCGGCTTGAAGTACATCCATCGCTTGACCGGCATACGATCCGTATTCGCCGTCGAGCAACTTTTTGGCTGTGGGCAGAAGTGACTGTAGCTTGGAATTTGCTCGGGAATCCATAGCTTGCGTAATGGTTTGAATGGTGCTTCGGTTGGCGACCGAGTAACTGTAATCGGAGGAGACGGTATAGGTGGCGGCGGAGGATACCCATGTACCGGTATCGAAGGAACCGGTGTACTGTCCGCCCTCGTATCCGACGATGGTTGCCGTACCGGTATACAGATCACCGATCATATACCAATTTCCGTATGTTCCGTCATCATTTTTATTGCAGGTAAATACGGCGGCATATATGGTGGGACTTCCGCTTTGAAGCTTGTCTGTGGTCATGTAGAGGGTCATTTCACAGCCGGTGGCGGTGACCGATCCGTTCCTGTGAGTAGCGGTGTAACTGTCACCGGTGTTGGGGTTGTTATCTACGTCCTCGCGTTTGATCAAGACGGTAACATTGGTTTGGACATTGTTCAGTGTCAGTGACAGCTCGCCCTCAAACAAGCTTTCTACCGTTTCGGTGTCTGCGCTGCTGGAGTCGACCACGTTTCCGATGTAGTTGGCTTTCCAGTTATTTACACCGTCGTATTTGTCATCGATCTTGTCGATCAAGGTCTCATAGCCACCGCCTGTTGAGGTATCGTTCAGAATCTCGGTAAACTTCTGAAGGGCACTGTCAATGGCATAGGCTCCCATGGAGTCCACATGGATGCCGAATTTGTAATTGATAAAGGTCTTTAATTCGGTGTTGGCGACATTTCGACCGATGGTGTAGGTGGCATAAAAGGTGCGCATTTCTCCCGGCTCGATGGAATCCGAGGAATTGAAGGTGCCGGAAGAGTCGGTTGCCCGATCTTTTGTTGTGACAGTCAGGCCGTTTCTTACGCCGATGTACTGATTGCCGTTATATCCCGAGCCGGTCGTATACTCGAGACCGGAATAGGCATATTTATAGGGGGTATTGTTGAAGACCGTGATCTCGTATGTCACGGAGGTGTTTCGTGCTCCTCTCAAGGTGCATTCCACATTGGTGGGGAAGACGGAAGAGGCGCTTTGCGTGGCGGTCGGGGAGCCGTAAGGCTCCATTTTTGTGATATAGACGGCTTGGGGCAGGGGAACATCGATATCGCCCACGACCCGAAGTGAGTTGGTCGGAGAAGCATAGCCGACGCAAAGGAAGCAGAAAAGAAAGGAGAACATAATACCGAACAAGATTTTTGTAGCTTGTTTCATACCGTGCTCTCCTTTTTTGAATTTTATCTTTTATTTGTTGTTTTCGGTGTTTTCTTCGCTGCTATTGTCTGCTTTGTTCTCCTTTTGTGCTTCCAAGGGGGCAACAAGTGTGCGGCGAATGACACCGATGATCTTTTTCAGAGGATATTTCAATGTTTCGGGATCGACTACATGGTTTCCGTGTGCTACAGCGGCCTTGCGAACGATGTCGCGGTCACGGGAAGCATCGCGCGTGGGAACCAGAACCTCGTCGCCGTCTGCCAAGGTTTCGCCGTTGGGATCATAACGGTAGATCTTGTTCTTGTGGGCTCTCTCGGGCCAAACAACGCCGATGACTTCCACACCGGGCTTTTCGTCGGTTGCCACATATTCTTCATCGATCTCGTCTACGAAATCAATGTCGGTAAGGAACACCTCGGGAGAGGTCATTGCCTCAGCCACGGCTTCCATGTCGGCATTCTTTTCCACGATGATGGCTTCGGTCTCCTGTGTGTAGGGGATCTCGGTCAAGGTGGCATCGAACTCGGGTTCTTGCTCCTCGTTCTCAATTTCATCTGTTGTTTCTTCGGGTGTTTCCATTTCGATTTCGACCTCGACCTCAGGCTCCTCGGTGGCGTAGAATTCGCGCTCCAAGTCGTGCGTTTGAGGATCGGTGCCGTAGATCTCATCGTAGTCATCCACCTTCAACTCAAAGACATAGAGAATCTTTGTGTTGGTGGGGATCAAGAAGTGGGTACAGGTGCGGTCAGTATTTTCGCTCATCAAGATGGGAGACTGGATGGTATCGCGGATGTTCAACATTTCATTAAAGGTATCCACATACAACACTTGATATCCCTCGGTATCGAAGATGTTGTTGATCTTCTGTATGTAGGAGCGGTAGGAGGAGAGAAGTCTCTTTACCTTGATGCTGTAGTTGATATCGTGGTTTCTGGTGAGGTAAGCGTAAGCGATGAGCAAGCCTGCCAGCATAACCGTGATGACTGTTGCGACGATGAAGATAACCGTAAGCACGGTCAAGAGCACCTTGTCGGCGCAGGCCAAGACCTTGGTCTCTCTTACCGAGGTGTCGGCGGCGATTCTCACGTCTGCGGTCGTGGTGGTCAGCGGGATGCGAGTGGACATGGTATAGGAGTTCCGATTATCCTCCACAAAGGCTTCGCATTTACTGAGCACATTAACGTGCATCGTGATCACCAGGGTGCTTTGGGCGTCGCTCAGACCGTAGGTGTTGACAAACTTGTTGGCCTGTTCGTTGAAGTAGGCATAGTCTGTGTAGACATGGTCGTGAATGGTGAGCGTTTTGTCAATATTCTGACTCAACGTGACCTCGGGCTTGAGCACTTCCTTCTCGGAATACAACAGCTTTTTGGAGATCGGGTCGAGTGTCTCTACCTGCGCGTCGATGTAGTAGGAATACTGATACTCCACATGATCGGCATCCAAATAAAGCTGATATTTGAAGCTGGTCATGATCTTATCGATCAGCGAGGCGATATAAGCGCGGTCGCCCTCCAAATATGGCGTGTCATAAAAATCATTGGGGAGAAGATACACGCGGTAATCTATGGAACTTGTCTCGCGACTGTCGACATAGCTGTCGTTTTTAATTTTGGTTTGGGCGGCAAAGGAGCCGATCGCCAAAAGAGCCACAAAGGTAAGGATCACCGCTTGGATGAGCATTCGCGCCGCTCGTCTTTTGCGGTATTCCGATCTTCTTTTTCTTTCGGATTCTGACATGAAAAAGTGCCTCCTTTAAGATTTGGGTGTTTCACATTTATACTTTCGGCATTTCGTCCGTTTTTGACAAAGGGAAGGGAAATTTTATTTGAACAGCTCGCGGAGCCACAGGGTAGGGTAGCCGATTCCGGGGATCTTGATATCGGTCAGTCCTACGATGTCGGCATCGGTGATATAGCCACCGTCCACATCTTCATTGGCATCACCTTTTGTGATGTAGCGAGTGACACCGTCTATGTTTTGGATATCCACAACGCGGTGGATGGTGAGGGTGTTTTGTTTGCGGAATACGATAACTTGTCCGACTTCAATTTTTTGTTCATCATACCGCTCATAGAGAACGG
The DNA here is from genome assembly GCA_045537235.1 of Eubacteriales bacterium. GTDB lineage: Bacteria > Bacillota > Clostridia > Oscillospirales > CAG-272 > RGIG8775. The sequence continues at coordinate 9,095 of JAZSPB010000112.1, read as the reverse complement.
CATCGCCCTTATTGATCTCATCCGTCATACTTTCGGTGGCAACGACCAAAATCCCAAAACGGAATTGACAGGAAATAAGCATGGCAATCGAAATCATAACAACGAGGGTAAGGACAGTGGCAGGAATGGCAAAGCGGCTTTTATTGACCGATGCATAGCGCCGTTTTTTGTCATACAGCTCGTTGACGAACAGCATGACAAGAAGGGGGAAGAAGACCTTGGCAAAGGAGTACAGTGAATCGGGGAACAGGGGCAAATATCCGATCACATAGGGCAAAAGCGTAACGATCAATCGGTAGGCGATGACGGGTCTTGCGCCGTATCTGCGGGACAGAAAATGGTACAGCAGATTGGCGGTGAGGGCAGGGAACAAGGTCAAGCCGATCACATCCATAAAACGGTTGAAGTTGGTGACGGCGGCGACATTGGACAGTGCCAAGACCTCGGAGATCACACAGGTCACATAAGAAAGGGCTGTGACCAAACGCCGAGATTGCGCCAAGGCAACGGTTCTTATGATTTCGATCGCAATGATTATTGCGGCGAGGGGAAGGATATAGGACTTTAAGGAGGCGGCGAAGGTACGTCCCATACGACCGAAGCCGTAGAACATACCGGTACTGTAGTACAGAGAAAGATACAAGATACCCACAGCCACCATAATACCCAGCACCTGTGTGCGCGTAAACGCAAGAACGGTTCTCTTTTTGATAATAAAGGGAAGGATTATCGCAACGGGCACGAGGATAAGCGCCAATACCCAACGGGAATGAGTCTCGTTGGCGAGAAGGGCAAGGAAAGGAAGAAAAACGAGAGATATGTAGGATGCATAAAGGATTCTGCGATCTCTTGTCATGATATTTCCTCCTTTCCTTGTAAGAGTTGATCAATTATCGATCAAAATTCTTTTGTAACCTCTTTTGGATGTCGGATTACTCGAAGGAAACGACATTCAGAGAAAGGTCGAAGTTGCTGACCCACTCGGTTGCGGAGAAGGTTCCGTCGCCGTTATCTACGGGCGTGGGAGTGTTGAGAAGCTCAACCGAGAAGAAGAGGTAAGCGTTTCCGAGAGCGGCAACATCAATGGCATCGGTTCCGGAGGTTGCGGCTTCATCGGTTGCAAAGTAGTAGGAGCAAGCGAAGTTGGTGGTGTCACCCTCGTTGAAGGTGTTGAGAGTGATTCTTGCACCGAGGTCTTCACTGTCGTTGGTGATGGTGTACATAGCGGTTACAACATCACCCTTGGATGCCAAGCTGAGAGCGTCCAAAGAGACGGTGTCGTTGTCGCCGTCGGTAACCTTGGCAACGTCAGCGGTTGTGCCGGTACCGGATTGCTTGATCACGGCTGCCGTGAAGTAAACGTCCTGCTCAAATGCAGTTCCTGCATCCTTGGAGTTTGCCTTGGCAGTACCGCGAAGAGACAGGGTGTCTACGAAGGACGCATAACCGATACCAAGTGCGAGTGCGACCACGAGCAAGAGTGCTGTGATGGCGAGTCTTCTGTTTTTCATAGTGGTTTTCTCCTTTTTGATTTGTTTTTATATCTAAAGCCGAGGCTTTATAGATATCAAGGTAAAAATGTGGTTTGATTTTTTTGCTTTTTGCTTGAAACGAAGGGGTTATTATGATATAATGAGCAAAAACAGGCATCCAAATATTTGTTTTCCCATTATAGCACATTTTTTGTGGAAAAGCAATAGAATGTTGAAAAAAGTGAAAAAAATTTAGCAATGCTTATTTTGTTTTAATATGGCGAGGAAATTTGAGCCAAAATAAGGCTTTGCGGCGAATCGCGATATAAGGAGTTTGCTTCTTTTGGAGCGACAAAGAGGGGGTGCTCAACTAACGAAAAGTCCCCCGACCACTGTTGCTCTTTTAATATGTTACAAAAAGTCAAAAAAGGAGAAAAGATCATGTTTCTGCAATTAGAATCCCTTTCCACAGAACAAAAGATCGGTATGCTTATGTGTGCCCGTCGTTGCCATTCGCCGGAGGATCTGGAGTACACTCTGTCACTGATCCGAAACCACGCGCTCGGCTGTGTACAAGTTCCTACTAATGAAAAGACCCTTGACATTATGGCGGCGATCAAGGAAGCTGCCGATTATCCGATCCTGGTGATCGCGGATATGGAACAGGGCTATCCCCGTGCCGATCTTCCCAAGATCCCCGCAATGACACTGGCAGCTTGCGACAATCCCGAATACTATCGCGCATTTGCTCGCGGCATCGTCGCCACGGCAAAGGCGGAGGGCTTTTCGGGAACATGGTGTCCTGTGGTGGACATTCTTCGTTGCGACGGTCCCGGTTGTGTGGAGCGTCATTTCGGGGATACACCCGAGAAGGTTCTGAAGGCGGCCGAGGAGATCAGCCGTGTGTTCTGCGAAAACGGATTCATCGCCACGGGAAAGCACTATCCGGGCGGAAATGATCACGCGTTGGATACCCATATGGCAGAAGGGGTTTCCGATGTTTCGGAGCAGGAGTTGATTGAGTTTGATATGGTGCCTTATCTGGAGCTTATGAAAAAGGGTCTTTTGCCTGCCATCATGACGCATCACAGCACTTATCGAAAGATCGATCCCGAATATCCTGCGACCCTTTCGTCCAAGGTGCTGGGATTGATGAGAGAGAGGGGCTTTGACGGTGTTTTCTTCACCGATTCGCTGGCCATGATGGGCATTTTGCAGAAATACGGAGAGGAGAACATTCTCGGTATGTGCATTGCTGCGGGGAATGATATTGTCCTTCCCAATTACCGCCGAAGCACCAAAGAGTGCTATGAGCTTCTCTTGAAAAATTACCGTGACGGCGCGTTTACCGAAGAGCGACTGAACGAATCGGTTCGCCGTGTTCTTGCTTTGCAGTCCTTTGTTGCCGACAATCAAGAAAAAATACCCGTTGTTACCGAACGCGACAGACAGTGTTTGGAGCAGGTAGCGGCCGATTGCATCACTGCCATCACCGACGAGGGTGTGACGGCGTCCTTAGAAGATGTGAATAAGAAACGGTTGTTTATTGTTTTGACCGAGCAAGGATTCTCCGAGGAGGCACCTATGGCCGAGATCACAAAGGGAAAATGGTACTATCCCGAAAAGATCGCTGCCAAGCTTCGAGAAGAATTTCCGAATGCCGATGTGGAATTCATTTCCGAATTTCCCAAGCCCATGGACAACGATCGCGTACTGACCGCCGCCACAAAACACGATGAAGTGGTCGTGGTTACCTTCTGTACCACGGCGTGCTATTTGGGTACCGACTGCCTGACACGTCGTACCGAGGCATTGGTCAACTGTCTTATCCTTTCGGGAAAGGTTTCCGCAGTGCTCCATTTCGGAAATCCGTATGCACTCAAGCCCATTTCCCATGTTCCCAGACGAATCTTCGGTTATACGGCATCTGCCTCTCAGAAGTATGCGATCGAGGTTCTGTCGGGAAAGCGTCCCGCCAAAGGAAAGCTGCCTTTCGATATACAGTTTGACTGAAAGCACCCAGCGCCTGCGCGCGAGTAAAGTGCACTTTTCTTTCAAAAAAGCGACCTCCCGCGCCCGCAGGCGCATAGAGAGGTCAATTATTATCTTTATCTTTATCTTGTTTTTTTTTCTTCCGTTTTTTGATAGCTGCTTTGGCTTTTTGGAGTTCCTCACGGAGCACGGCGAGGGTTTTTTCGTCATGGGGGAACAGGCGAGAGAGGAGCCATATGGCGATGATGACGGTGATGATCTTTTCGGGGGTGAAGGGAAACCACAGAAGTGCCATATAGAAGGAAGAGACGGCGAACATCCATTTGATATCGAAAAGATAGGCGAGACCGAACATGATGTATGACCAGCCGTTGGTGATCAGCCATGCGATGCCGAGACATAGGAGCAGGTGGGGGTTGAAAAGGAATTTTAGGATTTTTTGGGCGAGAGCGCGGAGCTTGTCCCATATGCGATTGGGTTTGGTTTTCATGTTTGGCTCCCCCCTTTTTCTTTTTTTGACGGTATGGTATAAGTATAGCACGGATTGGGGGGGATGTCAATGGGGGAGGGGGATTTGCACTAACATCAGTTAGTGCCGCCTTTCTTTGGTCAAGCAAGGAAGCAACAAAACCTTTACCATAGCACCAACTCCGATCAGCGCGGAATCCCCCAAAAAGAACCCTCAAAAATAAGCGCCCACAGCGCGAGAACAAAACAAAGCTCCTCGCGCCACAGGCGCCAACCAATATCAAATTATTTTTTAAATTTGCTTTGAAGCGTAAACTCGTTTCCGCCCCCCTGCTTAATCACCTTGCTATCTTTAAATTCCCCATTGTCATAGGCATCCCTATAAGAAGTTTTATCAGTCACACCGGGAATAGAACGGAAGCCCTGCCCGATATTAACATTGTTCGCAATCAACTCACACTGAAGCTCTACACGATCCACCTCACGAGGAGTAATACCGTTTTTGAGAGAAAGACAAGTCGCAGTACCTGCCGACTCACCCATGGTGAAGCACGCCATAATCAGACGCGCACCCGATTGAGCATACACATCGGAGGACAGATTGCGTCCCGCCGCCAGAAGATTCTCCACACGAATAGGCACCAGCGAACGGTAGGGAATATCATAGTAGATGCCCGGCTCAAACTCGGCAAACTCAGCGGTCTGCCCCTTGTTGTTGACAACAGGCTTTCCGTCGGGGGGAGGCGTTGTGGTGCCAAAGCCGCTTTGAGAGCTGATGACGTATTGCGTTTCTCCGTCGATCTCAATGGGCGCCCACTTGATGTTGCCCGTTTCCTCAAAATTGTGAATGTCGTAGCCGTGGTTGGAGATGGCGATAACATCGTCGTGCTTCTCGGAAAAGGCAAGATTGCGTGCCGTCAGGGTGTATTCACCCACGATGCGGCGGCTTTCACGAACGCCAAGCAGCGATGCGGTTGCAGTCAGGAAGGAATTTTCAAAGCCGGGCATACGCTTTTTGATATACTCAGCCAGCATATGCGACTGCTCACGACCTTCAAAGTACATACGGGTCAGGTCACGGGTGTCAATGGGATAGCAACGGCGAGAGTGAACAAAGCAGATGCTGACCTCATCCATGCCGCAGTTTTGAGGACGCCCGGGAAGATGGGTGATCCAGTTGAGATGGTTATCCGATTCGTAAGGAAGCAGACCCGAAGCCAAGTCCTCGCGAATGGTTGCGACCCAGCGAGGGTCATTTTTCTTGAGGTCGCTGGTGGCGTACTTGTTCCAGTCCACACCGCCGAGGGTAAACTCCAAGGAACAAGCTTGACTCATGCCGTCCTCGGGACGACCGCTGATCGTCTCGGCACCGGCATAATAAGCGAGATCCGAGTCACCCGTGGCATCGATAAAGCGCTTTGCCAACACGGCGCGTCGACCGGTCTTGGTCTGGATAACTGCGCCGACGAGGGTGTCGCCGTCCATAATGGCATCTACGATCTGCGTGACAAGGAGCACCTCAACATTGTATCTCTTGATCATGCGGTCAAGTACCAGCTTGTGCTTTTCGGGGTCGGTATTGCGGTGCCAGTGACCGTTGACCTTTTCCAACTCCGAAATCATCTCCTTGCCGAGACCCGAGATGAAATCCAAAGGGATGTTGACAAGACCCATCGTTGCAAGACCGCCCAGGGCAGAGGTAGCCTCAATGAGAAGCACCTTGTAGCCTCTTTTACCTACCGCCATGGCTGCGGCACAGCCCGCAACACCACCGCCTGCCACGATAACGTCATACGAACCCATGACAGAGAGCTCTTGCTCTTTTTCCATGATTTTTCCGTTTTGATACGCGATCATTGTTTTTCTCCTTACAATAATATTTAAAATAATATGTTACGCCTCAACGGCGACAATGGCCTCGGACGCACAGTTTTGGGCGCAAATGCCGCATCCGACGCAAAGCTCGGGGTTGATGTGGGCACCGTTCTTGTCCATGGTGATGGCACCGCGGGGACAGGCAAACAAACACTCACTGCAATAGCAGCACCCCTGTGAAACTTGAAACTTTTTCATCCGATCGCCTCCTTTCATAGACAGTATAACAAAATTTTTCCGTCAACACATAGAACAAATTTGATTTATGGTAGCATAATATTGACTTTCGGAGAGAAAATGTGTATAATGAAAACAGATTCGAAATGTAGCTTGCCGTGTGCGCAATGAAGAGAGGAGTTACCATGTCATCCGAGCATGAAATAACCGCCCTGATCCGTTCTTTTTGTGAGCTGACGGGGGTGGGGATCTGTTTTTATGATACCGAACATTTTTTTCACTACAATCGAACGGGCGCGAGAGAGTATATGGGGCACTACTGTGATTTTTGCCGTTTCGTGCGCTCTTTGCCCGGCGGACGCTTGGCCTGCGACAAGAGCGACCACGAAGAGGCGGTCAAGCTTGCCCGTGCTTATGAGAAACCGTTTTTTCACCGATGCCATATGGGGCTTTGTGAGCTGGTCGTTCCCGTTCTCCGACGGGGGCGCTTGCTTGGCACCGTGTTTGTTGGACAGTGCCGCATTGAAGAGGAAGATTCGGTAGCCGAGGTCGTGGCAGGTGCGCGTGAAAGAGGAGGGGACGAGGCGCAGTTTGTTGACTTGTACCGAGCATTGCCGTCGATCCGGCGGGAGCATTTGATCGCCATGGGGGATCTGATCCATTTGTATTTTTCTCGCATGAGTGACGGTGTGTCATTCTTTGGCGGTGAGGGGACGGTGGAAAAAGGTTCTGTAGCTGAGCGCATTTATAAATATATAGAAGGAAATTATCACCGAGAATTGTCACCGCGCCATATCAGTGAGCGTTTTTTCTTGAATCCCTCCTATATGGCGAGGCTGTTCCGACGGGAGATGGGGATGAGCGTGGGCGAGTGTATTCGACAGGTGCGGCATAGAAATGCTTGTCGACTTTTGCGAAACAGCGCGGTTCCTATCGGTAGTATCGCTTTGAATGTCGGATATATGGATACAAATTATTTTTGCCGTGTTTTTAAGTCGTTGGAAGGGATCACCCCCACCGAGTATCGAAATCGGAATGGTTGAAGTTGACAAAAAATTCTAAACGAGGAAATTTTGAAGGCATTTGAAGAATCAAAAAAGAAAAAGAGCTGCAAAATTTTCCTTTTTAAGAAAAAATATCTCAAAAAACTATTGACAAGCGGTGAAAAAAGGTGTATAATGTGTGCGTTGATAAACCATTTGTACGGAGGTAAGCAATTATGGCAACCAAAAAGACCCCAAAGAAGATCATCGTCCCCGAGGATAAGGAAGGGCGTCAAAAGGCACTGGCGACCGCGATCGCTCAACTGGAGCGCACATACGGCGACGGCACCATCATGAAGCTGGGCGACAACAAGCGAATGTCGGTGCAGTCGGTACATACCGGTTCCATTGCGCTGGACATGGCACTGGGCATCGGTGGTGTTCCCAAGGGACGAATCATCGAGATCTTTGGTCCTGAATCCTCCGGTAAAACTACACTGGCGCTTCATATCGTTGCCGAGGTGCAGAAAGCAGGCGGCGAGGCGGCTTTTATTGACGCGGAGCACGCGCTGGATCCCGTTTATGCCAAGGCCCTTGGCGTAGATATAGACAATTTGCTGGTGTCCCAGCCCGATTGCGGCGAGGATGCGCTTGAGATCACCGATGCGCTGGTTCGTTCGGGTGCGATCCAGGTGGTCGTTGTTGACTCTGTGGCGGCGCTGGTTCCCCGAAACGAGATTGAGGGCGATATGGGCTCCTCGCAGGTGGGCGCGCAGGCGCGGTTGATGTCGCAGGCAATGCGTAAGCTTTCTGCTGTGATCTCCAAAAATAACGCGATTGTTATCTTCCTCAATCAGCTTCGTGAAAAGGTGGGCGTGATCTACGGAAACCCCGAAACAACTACGGGTGGACGTGCGCTCAAATTCTTTGCATCGGTACGTATTGATATCCGCAAGGCCGAGCAGCTCAAAAACGGTAACGATATCTACGGAAATCGTGTTAAGTGTAAGGTTGTCAAGAACAAAGTGGCGCCGCCCTTCAAGGTGGCGGAGTTTGATATCCTCTACGGAAAGGGAATTTCCCGTTCGGGCGAGGTCGTGGACATTGCCATTGCGTTGGATATCATCAAGAAGAGCGGCTCATGGTTCTCCTACAATGGGGAGCGCCTTTGCCAAGGTAAGGATAACGTCAGAAAGCTGGTGGAAGCCAATCCTGAGATGTTTGACGAGCTGGATGCCAAGATTCGCGAGATGAGTGAAAATGTAGATCTCACCGAAGGCGAGTTTGACTTGGATGATGATGACGACGCAGACGACTTCGACATCCGCGAGCTGGGATCGGACGACGACGATGAAAATTGAGATCGTAAGCAGCTTGGCGGTAAATGAGGGGAAGGAGATCGAGCTGGTTATTGAGACCTCCGAGGTCTACAAGATGAATACCTATCGATACACCCTGTCCCGCGAGGCTTGGTTGCGTTTGGGACTTCGTGACGGTGAGATCGACGGGGAAACCCTTCGCGCACTCCAATATGAAGAAGAAAAATACCGTGCTACCAAAAAGGCATTTGACATTCTTGCCTTCGGCCGCAATTCGTCGCGGATGTTGGCGCTCAAGTTGCGGCACCGCAATTTCTCCCCCCGCATTTGCGACGAGGTGGCCGAATTGCTCAAGGAAAAAGGCTATATATGCGAGGATGAGGATGTTGTTCGCGAGGCCGAACTGTGCGTCAAAAAATGCTGGGGAATGCGCCGCATTCTGATGCATTTGCACGAAAAGGGATATGACAGTCATGCCATCAGCGCCGCACGGGAGTATTTGGCTGAGGTCGATTTCGCAGAAATTTGTGCCGAGCTGATCCGCTCCAAATACGGCTCCCTTCCTAAAGACAATGCCGAACGCCAAAAGATTATTTCCGCCCTGATCCGTTACGGTTATTCCACCACCGAAATCAAAAACGCCGCCCGCATTACAGATCACTACGAGAGTTGAGCGGTGCTTGGGTAGTGGGAACGGCGCCTGCGGGCGAGGGAGGTCGCTTTTTTGAAAAAAAGCTCCGCAAAAAACTTTTCTAATGCGCCCTTATAAAATTTGAGCGAACATACTGCACCCCATGGGGTACCGCTAT
>JAZSPB010000006.1:0-10833 GCA_045537235.1 Eubacteriales bacterium | reverse complement strand
GTCTCCCCGTCTCATCGGACAAATACGCCGTTGATTCCGAAATAGCCCTCCAACATCTGCCGCTGATATTCTCGGGGCGTCATTCCCACCCGCGCACGGAAAACGTGATTGAAATACGACTGCGTGGAAAATCCGCAAGCCTCCGAAACCTGTACCATCGACAGCCCCGCCGTCAACAGCAGCCTCTTGGCCTCCTCGATGCGGAGCCGCGTTACATACTCGTACGGCGACTTGCCCACCGCCGCCCGAAAAATTCCGTGAAAATACACCGGCGATAAATGCACATAAGCCGCCACATCCTCCAGCGTGCACTTCTCGCGGAAATGCGTCTCCATATACTCCATTGCAAGACTGACCGCCTCGCGACTTTTCTTTCGCTCAATGCCCCCCAGCCGCACCGCGCGGTCATTCTCCGCCGACAGCCACGCGAGGAACTCCAGCAACCGCGCATGACATAACAGCGAATCGCCCCTCGCTCGCGCCTCCAACATCGAAAGGATCATCTTCTGACCGTACTCAAAATCGTTGGTCGAAAACCATGTCCCCAACCCCTCCAAGACGGGCGCCAGCGATTCCGCCTCGGCGGAGATCTTTACATAATAGGTCTTGAGCGGCAACTCGCTGTACCGCACATCCCCCGGCTTGACGCAAAGAATATGCCCCTTCCGAATCTGATGCGGTACCCCGTCCGTGTAAGTGACTCCGCCGTTTTGGACATACAGCTCGATCTCATAGCAGGTCACCGTGCGCTTGCGAGTCACAGAAACCTCGGGCAAGCTGTACGCACTGTCATAAATACCGCAAGTATAGTCCGCATCCGAAAATCCGATCTGCATTGTTACCTCCAAAAAAGTAAGATTTTACAAAAACAAAGTAATATTTTCGCTATGAATATTATCGCAAGGGTGTTACAATAGAGACGAGAGCGCCTGCGGGCGTGGGGAGGTCGCTTTTTGAAAAAAGCTCCGCAAAAACTTTTGTCCCGCGCTCCTGCTTAAGTTTGAGCGAACACACTGCACCCCGAGGAGTACCGCCATGTTCGCACAAACCACAAAAAGGGCGCGGAACAAAAGTTTTTTGCGGAGCTTTTTTTCAAAAAAGCGACCTCCCCACGCCCGCAGGCGCTTCCGTCTCTATTGTAACATCCTTTTCGATATTTGTAAAGAGAAAAACGGAGGAAAAAGTAAAAAAATGAAAATCACATGGATAGGACAGGCCGGACTTTTGATCGAGTCTGCCAAAGCGACGGTCATCATCGACCCCTATCTTTCCGACTCGGTGGGGGCTGTCAACCCCGAAAAGCACCGCCGCGTGCCCGTAGACGAGTCGCTATTCGACATTGAACCTAACATGATCCTCTTCACTCATAACCATTTGGATCACTACGACCCCGAATCGGCGGAGCGGTATTTGGCAAAGTCCACCCCCAAAACGGTTCTCTGCCCCTCGTCGGTCTGGAGCGAGGCACGCAAAAACGGCGGCAACAACAACTACGTCCGCTTTGACGTCGGCACCGAGTGGAGTGAGTACGGACTTCGATTTCGCGCGGTCCGCGCCGTCCACAGCGACGATTTTGCCATCGGCTTTGTCATCGAGGAGACCGCCACGGGCAAAAAGATCTACGTCACGGGCGATACCCTTTACAATGCCGACATCTTCCCCACCCTGCCGAGTGACCTCTTTGCCGTCCTGCTCCCCGTCAACGGCATGGGCAACAACATGAACGCCGAGGACGCCGCTCGCTTTGCCAAAGCCACGGGTGCTCGGTATGCAGTTCCCCTTCATATCGGTCTTTTCGACGCGCTGACCCCCGACATCTTCCGCGCCGACAACGCCGTTATTCCCGAATTTTACAAAGAGATCGTATTTCCCGAGAAATAAAGGAAGGCTCCCCTCGGAGGGAGTCGGTGCCGCAGGCAGCGAAAAGGGGGGGCTCACATTGCCCTCTCATCCGCTTCACGCGAGCCCCCAAAGGATGAGGCTTAATAGAACCATCTCGTCACGCACATAAATTAAACTTTTCCCTATAAAGTATCGCGATATAACCGTCAAAAGGAGAATCTTATGAACTTTCACATCCGCGATTTCGGCGCGGTTGCCGACGGAAAGACCCCCAACACCGCCGCCATTCAAGCCGCCATTGACACCTGCACCGAGTCGGGCGGCGGAAGCGTTGTCGTATCGGGCGGCGTTTACATGACAGGCACAGTCATTCTCAAAGAAAACGTCGACCTTCACATTGAGGCAGACGGTACCCTGCTCGGCTCGCCCGATTGCTCCGACTACCCGGAGCTCCCCAAAAAACACGTCAACGTCCCCATGCTCCCCCGTATGCGCGGCGCGTCCATGATCTACGCCGAGGATTGCGCCAACATCTCCATCACGGGTATGGGCAAGATCGACGGAAACGGTACCGCTTTTGTAGAGCCTATCCAAGCCCCCGTGGGCGCCCGTTGGGACTTTCAGCGTATCGATGCCCCTACCCCACCTCGCGTGGTATTCTTTGCGGGCTGTCAAAACGTCAACATTGAGGATGTGACCATGCTCAATCAGCCCTCGGGATGGTCGTATTGGATCCACGATTGCGACTATGTGACCTTTGACCGCGTCAAAATATTGGCGGATGTCCGATACCCCAACAATGACGGGATTCACATCAATTCCAGCCGCAACGTGACTATCTCCAATTGTCTCATTACCTGCGGCGACGATGCCCTCGTGGTTCGCGCCAACAATGCCTCGCTTGCCGAGAATAAGGTGTGCGAAAAGGTGACGGTAACCAACTGCAATCTGACCAGCTATGCCTCGGGCATTCGCCTTGGATGGATCAATGACGGCGTCATTCGCAACTGTACGTTTTCCAATATCGTTATGACCAACACCACCTACGGCATTCAGATCGGTCTGCCCGGGCGCGGCAAGGAACGGCTTCCCGACGAAGGACGGGAGGATACGTTGGTTGAGAATATCTGCTTTTCCAATATTATCATGGATAAAATCTTCACCAATCCCGTCCGCATTTTCATTGCCAAAAATCCCGTCACAAGATGCGCGGGCATCCGCGATCTGTATTTTGACAACGTCCACGCAACCGCACGGTATTTCAACCACCTGGCGGGGCGTGAGAATTGCCGTCTTCAAAACATTTATTTCAGCAATTGCTCCTTTGAGCAAATTTCGGCAGACAAGCTTGACGTTCTCGCGGAAACCGTTCCCAATAATTTCTGCACGGGGGGCGTGTTCTTTGCCGATAACGTAATTTACAACAATACGTCATTCCACTCGGAGGTGTAAAAATGGACTTTTATGTAAAAGATTTCGGCGCGGTTGCCGACAAAAAAACATTGAACACTGCCGCCATTCAAGCCGCTATCGATGCCTGCACCAAAGCGGGCGGCGGACGGGTCGTCGTATCGGGCGGCACTTATATGACGGGAACGGTCATTCTCAAAGACAACGTCGACCTTCACATTGAGGCAGACGGCGTGCTTTACGGATCCCCAAACTGCGAAGATTATCCCGAAATTCCGAAAAAGCACGTAGTTCCCGACAACTGCCCTCGCCACAGAAGCGCCTCCTTGATCTATGCCGAGGAATGCGAAAACATCTCCATTACCGGCAAGGGAAAAATTGATGCGCACGGCGATGCCTTTATTGAAAAGGTGCCTGACGGTATCCAATATGATATGCCCTATCGCCGCATTGATGCTCCCACTCCACCGCGCGTGGTGTTTTTCACCGGCTGTAAAAACATATTAGTTGAAAACGTAACCATGACCAATCAACCTGCGGGATGGTCATATTGGATCCACGATTGTGACTATGTAAGCTTTTCAAAAATCAAAATTTTAGCTGAGTTGGATTATCCCAATAACGACGGCATCCACGTCAACTGTAGTCGAAACGTAACGGTTTCCGACTCACTTATCTCCTGCGGAGACGATTGCATCATTGTCCGCGCCAACAGCCGTTCTCTTGCCGAGAATAAGGTGTGTGAGAAAATAACGGTTACAAACTGCAACCTGACCAGCCACTCGGGCGGCATCCGAATCGGCTGGGTAAATGACGGTGTCATCCGAAACTGCACCTTCTCAAATCTTGTTATGACAGATACCACAGTGGGAATTTCCATTCTGCTGCCCTCGAAAAAATGGGCAACCACCGGCGACTACGGTCGGGAGAAAACACGGATCGAAAACCTGTCCTTCTCCAATGTTATTATGGACAGAGGGTATTCTATCCCCATTTACATCCATCTGCATGACGATCCCGACACCGAGTGCGAGGCGATACGCAATCTGTATTTTGACAATATTCACTCGCGAGGGCTGGAGCTTCCCTATATTTGCGGCCGTCAAAGCAATCCCATTCAAAATATTCAGTTCACCAACTGCTCCTTCCACAAGCTTGACCATGCGATTTACGATGATAAAAAGCCGCACGGGTACGTTATGTGCCAAGGAAAAGACCCTAATGCCCTGATCTTTTGCTTCGCCCAAAATATAACTCTCAACAACACAACTTTCACGACAGAATGAGGTAAATTATGAAAATCACAGACATCAAATGCTTCCCCGTAGACTGCTTCCGCACCAACTGGGTGTTCGTCAAGGTCTACACCGACGAAGGCATCGACGGCGTGGGTGAGGCGACCCTTGAATACAAGGAAAAGGCACTTCTCGGCGCGGTCGAGCACATCAAAGAGGCACTGGTCGGTCAGAATCCCTTGGATATTGAAAAGCACTGGCATTCCATCTACCGCGACGCTTACTGGCGCGGCGGTCCCGTCCTCATGTCGGCACTGTCCGCCGTGGAAATGGCGCTTTGGGACATTCTCGGCAAGCACCTGAACGTACCCGTTTATCAGCTTCTCGGCGGCAAGGTCAACGACAAGGTTCGCATCTACGTCAACGGTTGGTTTGCAGGCGCAAAGGAGCCCGAGGAGTTCGGCGAGAAAGCCAAGATCGCCGTTCAGCGCGGTGTGACCGCCATGAAATGGGATCCCTTTGGCAAGAGCTATCTTGACATTTCCAGCAAGGATCTGGACAAGGCACTCCGTTGCGTTGCCGCCGTCCGCGAGGCGGTAGGAAACGAGGTCGATCTTCTGATCGAGGGTCACGGTCGCTTCAACATCCCCACGGGCATCAAGATCGCCAAGGAATTGGAGCAGTTCAAGCCTATGTTCTTTGAGGAGCCTGTTCCGCCCGACAATCTCGACGCACTCAAGGAGGTCAAGGATCGCTCCCCCGTCGCCATCTCCGCAGGCGAGCGTCTCTACACGCGCTGGGACTACAAGCCCATGTTCGACAAGATGGCGGCTGATTATATTCAACCCGATATCTCCCACGCGGGCGGTATTATGGAGCTGAAAAAGATCGCCGCAGAAGCCGAATGTCGATACATTCCCTTTGCGCCGCACAACCCCTCGGGTCCCGTTGCCAATGCCGCGACGCTCCAGCTCGCCGCCAACTGCCCCAACTTCTGCATCCTTGAGATCATGTACTCCGACGTAGATTGGCGCAAGGATGTGACCAACGAAAGCCTTGAATACAAGGACGGCTACATCACCATTCCCGATCGCCCCGGTCTCGGTATTGAGATCAACGAGGAGGCTTGCCTCGCCCATCCCTACAAGCCCCACACGCTCCGTCACTACACGGGTGCGTTGACCGATATTCGTCCCGCCAAAACCGAGTTTTATTTTTAAATTTATGAAAAGCTTTAACAAACATCCGGATTTTTCCCTAACCGTGGGAAGCACCGATAACACCGCCTTCCCCTATACCATCAGCACCGTCTCCGATGCCCCCATGAAGGGCGAATACTATCCGCCCGACGCGCTTTCCTTTATCATTCGTACCGACGAGGGCGGTCAACCGTGGTCGCGTGACGGCTACTTGACCATCGACTGCGAAACCGATGCCGACTCGACTCTTGTCTTCTTCTATACCTTTTTTCACGGTGATGAGCAGCTGGCACAGACGAACACAAGAACCGTGGGGAGCCGACGGGTCAAAAACAGCATCGCGCTTCGCTTTCTCGACAGCTCTACCGCCTTTCCGCCCATGCTCCCCGGACGCCTCAAATGTATGACGGGCGGAAAGCCAACATGCATCGACGAGATCGACCGCATCGAGGTGCGTGTCAAGGCCACAAAGCACTTCAAGAAAATGATCCTTCACGATCTGTTCGTATCCGATACCCTTCCCGACTTGACGGTCCAAGGTGCGCCCATGGTAGATCGCTACGGACAGAATATCGACCGCGATTGGCCGGAGAAGATCTGTTCCGACCGACAGCTTCGCAACTATCTTACGGGCGAGTTCGAGGCGGCGCAAAAAGCGCAAGGCTATGACCGCGACGACTACGACGAGTTCGGCGGCTGGAAAAAGCTGCAATTTGAAGCCAAAGGACACTTTTATCCCCATTTTGACGGAAAACGCTTCTGGCTGGCAGACCCACTCGGCAACGCCTTTTTCAGCAACGGCTTTTGCTACGGAAACCGCACGGGCATATACGGTCTGGTGGATACCATGGCACCGCTGTTTTCAGAACTGCCAAAGGTAGATGATCCACAGTTCCGCGACGCGTGGACAACAGCCGCCTCGGTACCCGAGTACGTCAAGCGAAACGGACTTGACGCCTCCCGCGGCGTACGGCTCTTCAACTTTGCCCGTGCCAATATGATACGCGTGTTCGGCGAGAATTGGTTTGACGCGTGGGTGACCATCAACACAGCCCGCATGAAGCATTGGGGCTTCAACACCATTGCTGTGGGTGTCAACAACTACGATGACGAACGCACCGAGGAATTTCTCAAAAAAGCCAAAATGCCCTACTGTATCACGCTCAAAGAGTTCCCCAAAACCCAAACGCTCATCTTCCGAGACTTTCCCGATGTGTTCTCCGAGCAGTATCACGCTATGTGCCGAGCTTACGCCGCGCAACTCCGCCCCTACGCCGACGATCCGTATTTCATCGGCTACTTTATGACCAATGAACCGGAATGGTGGTTTGCCTCCAAGAACGTCAACATCGCTGAGCGCGTCTTTGCTCATGAAACCACCTCCGCCACCCGCGCGTTTCTCATCGGTCGCCTCCGCGAGAAATACGGCAATATCGGTACCCTCAACCGCATGTGGAAAACCGATTTCAGGGATTTTTACGACCTCAACCGTCCCTTGCCCTATCTTGACAGAACGAGCGCGGCGGCGGCTGAGGATCTGACCATATTCAAAAAGCTCCTGCTCTCCGAGTATTGTCGGGTTCCCTCCGAGGCCATCCGCGCTGTGGCCCCCAATTCCCTCAACATGGGGATGCGCTACGGAGGGGTAAACGTCGGCGGCGACGGCTTGGATGTGGCCGACTGTTTTGACGTTTTTTCCTTCAACTGCTACGGTGCCGAGCCTTCGAAAAAACTCAACGCCGTGTCCTCGGTTCTTCACAAGCCCCTTATCGTGGGCGAGTGGCACTATGGCACCTTGGAGCGAGGAATGCTGTCCAATGGTGCCGTTGGATGCGTCACGCAAGCCGATCGAGGCACCGCCTGCGCCAATTATATGCTGACCGCTTTTGAAAATCCCAACTGCGTCGGCGTTCACTATTTCGAATTTAACGATCAACCCCTGCTGGGGCGCTTTGACGGTGAAAATCAGCAGATCGGCATGATCGACGTATGCAATCGCCCCTATGATGCGTGCGTCGAGCGTTTTGCGGCTACCAATCGGGAGATGTACGACCTTCTTTGCGGTACAAAATCCCGCCAAAAACAGCCGTGGGCGCGAGAGCTGAAGTACTAAAAAGCATCCACCGCTTCGGCTCGTTCTGACGCGAACAGTTCCGAAAAAATTATTCCAATAATATCTCTTAATATAGGAGGAGTTAAAATGTCTGCAAAAATTATTAAAAAGGACGGGCGTCCCCAACTTTATATCGATGACAGACCGATTGCTCCCATCATCTACGGACTCAGTGATTTCCCGGGTGCTGCTGCCAACTCCCACTATGCCTACCGAAATATTCAAAACTTCGCCAAATGCGGCATCCATTTAGTAGAGGCCGATTCCGCCCTGCATCTCGGCTGGCACAAAATCGAGCCTTATGATGCCGAGGCAGTATCCTCCGAGCTTGAAGCCGTTTTGGATGCCAATCCCGATGCCAAAATTATACTCAGACTTCACCTCAATCCGCCATACTGGTGGCTTCGGGACAACCCCGAGGAATGCACGGTATATCGAACCCCCGAGGGCGACGTAATCGGTCTTGATGACGGTGAGCAGGATCGCCTGATCCGAGGAGACGGCAATATGAGGCTTCGGGCAAGCTTTGCTTCAAAAAAATGGATAAGCGAGGCCTCCGAAAAACTGAAATCCTTGCTTTTGGCACTCAAAAACACGCGAGCCGGAAACGCATTGATCGGCATTCATGTAGCCTATGGAAAAAACGGTGAATGGCATCAATGGGGAACGGATGTTTCTCAGCCGATGAAGCAATATTTCAGGCAGTATCTCAGGGAAACGTATAAAAACGACCAAGCATTGAGGAAAGCTTGGAACAATGATACCGTAAGTATCGAAAGCGCAGAATTCGAACCGCAGCTTTTCTCCCCCACCGATGACGGTATATTCCGTGATCCCAAGAAGTCTCAGCAGAATATTGATTCTCAAAAATGCCACCAAAAAGTCGTAACCGACGCGATTCTCCACTTTGCAAGAGTGATAAAAGAGACCTCGCCCGAGCGTCTCTGCGGTGCTTTTTACGGATATTACCTCGGCGGTGGAAATTCGCCCCGCGGCGGTCATCTCAAAATCGAAGACATCTACGCCTCGGATGACATTGATTTCCTCTGCGGTCCCGCCTGCTATATGGATAACCGAAAACCAAACGGAATACCAATGCAGCGAACCTTTCTGGAGTCTAACAGACTCCGCGGCAAGCTTTGGCTCACCGAGATGGATCAATTTCCCTTTGGGGTGGAACGCCGTTCCGGCGGAACCGAGGAGCAATTTGATGTCAACGTGGCCATGATTCGACGCAATACCCTGCAACCGCTCTTCGGCGGACATGGCTTTTGGTTCTATGACCACAGACTGGTACCTACAAGTGAAATCGTGCAGGAGCTTGGAGACACGGCAAGCGACGTCGCCAGCATATACCGAAAGCGCGGTTGGTGGGATGAGCCGAAAATGATGCGAGAGATCAAAAAGGTACGCGCATTCGCTCAAAAATTCATCAAGAGAGATTATACCTCCGATGCGGACGTTTTGGTTGTTTACGACGTTGAGTCTCAGTATTATCAGTTTAATGCAAGGCTT
Organism: Eubacteriales bacterium; assembly: GCA_045537235.1. Classification (GTDB taxonomy): domain Bacteria; phylum Bacillota; class Clostridia; order Oscillospirales; family CAG-272; genus RGIG8775. The sequence goes on along the minus strand of JAZSPB010000006.1, from coordinate 1,519 downwards.
GGTACCGAACAGTATGCCCTGTTTGACGCTATTGTTCGGAACGGTGCCGCCTACGATATCATCTATCTTTCCGAGTTCAGCGTATGTGAAATAGAACGGTACAAATGTATCATTTTTGCCAGATGTCCCCATATCACAGAAGAAATGCGCACGATGATTCAAGAAAAAACCAAGGGCAAAACCACCGTTTTCCTCAATGGCTGTGGGTTCTGCGACGGTACAACGCTGTCCGAGGAAAGTATGTCCCTTTCCGTGGGAATGTCCGTGAAAAAGACCGGTGCCCAAACCTTTTCTTCCGCTTTTGGTGATGAAACCATTTCTCTTTCCAAAGGAAACACCCCCTATTTTGCCGTGACCGACCCCGATGCCGTTCCGCTCGCCCGCTTTGATAACGGCAAGATCGCCGCAGCCGCAAAAGAAAATTCGGTTTTCGTCTCTCTCCCCTACCTTTCAAAGGGCATCGCAAAAGAGATCTTTCGGAAGAGCGGCGTTCACATTTGGTGCGACAGCGGAGAGCCGGTTTATGCTGCCTCGGGATATGTCGCGATCCATTGCCAAGGAAGCGGAAAAAGAACGCTGTTGCTGAAAAACAAACAACCCGTTCCCGTTGAAACTGTCGGACACGAAACGATGGTTTTCGATACAAGATCGGGAAAACGTGTGCTTTAATTTTTAAAAAAGGAAAACAAAATGAAAAACGTACTAATCACAGGTGCTTGCATCAATACAGGCGTTGCTATCGTTGAAAAATTCGCCTCCGAGGGATGGAATGTCGTCTTCACAGGTCGAAGCATCGAAAAGGTAGAGGCAACCCAAAAAAACTACGAGAAGAAATTCCCAAACGTCAAAATTTACGGCTATGCCATGGACTCGCTGAACGATAAGGGTGAGGTAGACGAAGCCTCGGTAGATGCCCTGTTTCGCGACCTTGACCAAAAGGGCATCTTCATTGAGACCCTCGTCTGCAATGCCGCCGACCAAGGGCTTGGCATCAAGGTCTTCGAAAATCCCCTCTCCGACTTTATGCGCGTGCTCCACACCAACGTGGTCTGGAACTACTGCCTGTCCGAACACGCCGCGCGCCGCATGAAGGAAAACGGAGGCGGAAACATCGTGTTCGTCAATTCCAACACCGCCTACCGCGCCATCCCCGACCGCATTGCTTACTCGGCCTCCAAAGGCGGTCAGCTCGGCATGATGCGCGCCATGGCACTTGACCTCGGCAAATACAACATCCGCGTCAATGCGGTGCTGCCCGGCATGATCAAAACCGATCGCTGGGAAAAGAATCCCGAATTTTATGACTCCGTCCCCTCGCGTTACACCCCCTTGGGAGATGTAGCAGTCGGAGCTGACGTGGCCGATGCCGTCTGGTATTTCGCCGCTCATGCCCGTAACACCACCGGCGCCGAGCTCGTCGTAGACGGCGGCAACACCGTCCAGCTTTATCCGATTATTCCTAACTGAGGAGGGGAGCCATATTAAATTGAAAAAGTAAAAATAACACTTGACTTTTCTC
>JAZSPB010000042.1:0-9619 GCA_045537235.1 Eubacteriales bacterium | reverse complement strand
CCAAAGGGGGGCAGTATGTTCGCTCAAATTCGGCAGGGCACAATAGAAAAGTTTTTGCGGAGCTTTTTTCAAAAAGCGACCTCCCCCGCCCGCAGGCGGCAAGACACAAAAAAGTCTACTTGACAATTCATGAAAAAGGTGTATAATATAAGGAGATGTAAGATTTTATGGAGGATAGCAACATGAAATATTACCATATGACCATAGCGGGGCTGGAAAGAGACCTTCCGCTTTGCCCGTTGAATGACGATTATTCGATTGGTGCGTTTGTCATTTTTGGAGATCCCGAATTGACGGTGGCTTGTGCCCACGATCTTTTGGAAAGGGCGCCCGAATATGACTATTTGATCACGGCTGAAGCCAAAGGCATTCCGCTGATCCATGAGATGGCGCGTCAGCATGGGGACAAGACCTATATGTTGGCTCGCAAGGCGCCGAAGCTTTATATGACGGGGGTTATGGAGGTCAAGGTTCGCTCCATCACCACGGCGGCGGAGCAGCGGCTTTATATCGACACTGCCGATGCGGAAAAAATGCGCGGAAAACGCATTTTGATCGTAGATGATGTGATCTCCACGGGTGAATCGCTTCGTGCGGTAGAAAAGCTGGTCACCGAGGCCGGCGGAATCATCTGCGGAAAGATGTGCATTTTGGCTGAAGGTGCTGCCCAAAATCGTCAAGATCTCATCTATCTTGAAAAATTGCCGATTTTTACTTCCGACGGAAAAATAGCAGAATAAATGACCCACGCAATTATCGAAACTCCATTTGATACACCATGTACGCACCGACCAAACCAAGTGCGCGGAATAAAAGTTTTTTGCGGAGCTTTTTTTCAAAAAAGCGACCTCCCCGCCCGCAGGCGGACCATCGAAACAAAAACTAAATAACAGGAGAATATACAATGGCAGAATTGTTAAGTGCAAATGACAAAAGAACACATTATTGTGCGGAGCTTCGCGAGTCGGACATTGGGCGCGAGGTCTGCGTTATGGGTTGGGTACAGCGCCAGCGCGACTTGGGCGCATTGATCTTTATTGATCTTCGTGACAGAACGGGTATTGTTCAGCTCGCATTTGACAGTGAGAGCGACAAGGAGATCTTTGACAAGGCATTCCGTTGCCGTGCGGAGTTTGTATTGGCGGCTCACGGAGTAGTCCGTGCGCGCGGCGAAGGTGCGGTCAACCCCAATCTTCCGACGGGAAAAATAGAGATTTTCGTTACTTCTTTGAAGGTACTTTCGGCGGCACAGACACCTCCCTTTGAGGTTGGAACGGGCAAGAAGGTTGGCGATGACATTGCGCTTCGTCACCGTTATCTTGATCTTCGCCGTCCCGAGCTTCAGAACAACATTCGGATGCGTCACGAGGTGGCTCGTGTGGCTCGTGAGTATTATTACGAGAACGGATTCCTTGAGATCGAGACGCCCATGTTGATCAAGCCCACACCGGAGGGTGCGCGCGACTATGTGGTTCCTTCCCGAATCCACCACGGTTGTATGTATGCCCTTCCCCAGTCGCCTCAGATCTACAAGCAGCTTTTGATGCTGTCCGGTTTTGACCGCTATATTCAGATCGCCCGTTGTTTCCGCGACGAGGATCTTCGTGCTGACCGTCAGCCTGAATTTACGCAGATCGACTTGGAGATGTCCTTCGCCACGCAGGAAGACATTATGCAAATGAACGAGGGCTTTATCAAGCGCGTTTTCCGCGAGGTCATGAACATAGATATTGAGACGCCCATGCGTCGCATGACCTTTGCCGAGGCTATGGACAACTACGGAAGTGACAAGCCCGATACCCGTTACGATATGCTGATCAACGACATTTCCGATACGGTTGCCGGCTGCGGATTCGGTGTCTTTACCGATGCTATTGCAAATGGCGGAAGTGTTCGTGCGATCGTAGCCAAGGATGCTGCGGCCACCTTGACTCGTAAGGAGATCGACAAGCTGACCGAGCACGCTCGCGGAATTGGTGCGCGCGGTCTGGCTTATATTCGTTGGGTCGACGAGGCTCCCGCTTGTTCCTTTGCCAAGTTCCTCACGCCCGAGGAGTTGACGGCTATCACCGAAAAGCTGGGTATGGCTCGCGGCGATGTGGCTTTGATCGTGGCTGACAAGAACAAGGTGGTTCTTCCCACGCTCGGCGCGCTTCGTACCATTGTGGCCAAGAAGCTGGATATGATTCCCGAGGGTAAGTTTAATTTCCTTTGGATCACGGAGTTCCCCTTCTTTGAGTGGAACGAGGAGACGGAGCACTGGGATGCTATGCATCATCCTTTTACCATGCCTTTGGAGGAATGCTTGGACAGCTTGGAGTCGGATCCCGGTTCGGTTCGTGCTAAATGTTATGATATGGTTCTCAACGGAACTGAGTTGCTTTCCGGTTCTATTCGTATTACCGACTGGCAGTTGCAGGAGAGAATGTTCAATGCGCTTGGTTTGACCAAGGATGAGATCGATGCCAAGTTTGGGTTCCTTGTGGATGCCTATAAGTACGGTGCGCCGCCTCACGGTGGCTCCGGTATGGGATTGGATCGCTTGGCTATGGTTATGTGTGGCGCGGATTCCCTTCGCGATGTCATTGCTTTCCCCAAGGTTCAGAATGCTTCTGAATTGATGTCCGGTTGCCCTGCTCCCGCAGATCCTAAGGCGTTGGGTGAGTTGGATTTGAAGATTGTTGAGAAAGAGTAAAATTTTTTGGTTGTGCGGCACTGACTGGAGTTGGTGCCGCATTTGTTTTTTCTTTGAATTTTTGGGGTGGTGGCACTGGCTGGGGGTAGTGCTGGGTCAAAGGGTTCTGTTGCTTTTTTGGTTGACCAAAGAAAGGCGGCACTAACTATAGTTGGTGCTATATCAAAGCTTTCGTTACTTCTTTGCTTGCCCAAAGAAGTAACCAAGAAAAGGCACGCAAGAGGGGAAGGCGTCCGCTCACGCGGCCGCTGACTCTCCCCCTCTCGCGACTCTCCCTCTCTCAACGGCGAGATTTGACGATTCCCCGCCCCAAACTCTCTGCTTCGCAACGGGATTGTCTCTGCCACGCATCGTGGTTAGAGGTGCCATGTTTTAGTCGTTGGGTCGCGCCTCCGCGCGAAAGATTTGGGCGAGTGCCTTACCTTCGCTTGCATCTATTTCGTTGCTTTCGGCAACCTTGGGAGCTTGGGTCACCTACTGGGTTACATTTCGTGCGAAAATTTGAGCAAGTACCATATCTTCGTTTGCATCTAATGCGTTGCTTTCGGCAACCTTGGGAGATCGGGTCACCTACCGGGTTACGTTTCGTGCGAAAATTTGAGCAAGTACCATATCTTCGTTTGCATCTAATTCGTTAATTTCGGTAATCTTGAGGGCTTGGGGCGCCTGTTGGGGTACGTTTTACGCAAAAATTTGGGCAAACGCTATGCTTTATTTTGCATAAAATTTGTTGCTTTCGGCAACAACCATATAAACAACCATATAAAAATTTAAGTAAGCCGAAAGAAACGAGGAAACCACTCGTTTTATTTCCCCACCCAACAATATGGCGAGCGTCAGTTTATTAAAAAAAGTTAATCTCGTGCACCCAAGGCTACGAACGGGGCACAGCTCCCCGTCCTAAATTGCGCTGTGATGAATAAAATCCGCGCGGAGCAGTTACATAGAACGTGTCTATTATTATATCCCGCCCAAAGCAAGAGGGGTGTGTCGAGAGAGGGGGGCATCTAGCGTAGCGGCCCCCCTCTTTCGGGCCGTTTCTTCGGTTCCTTCTTTGGGCAAGCAAAGAAGGAACAAAAACTTTGATGTAATACTAACTATAGTTAGTGCCACTTTTTAGGCAAGCAAAGAAGTAACAAAAACTTTGACGTAACACTAACTATAGTTAGTGCCACTTTTTAGGCAAGCAAAGAAGTAACAAAAACTTTGACGTAACACTAACTATAGTTAGTGCCACTTTTTAGGCAACCAAAGAAGTAACGAAAACAAACGTATAGCACTAGCTCCGGTTAGTGCCTCTTTTTTAATTTTCCCAAAGAAGATTTTCTCACTTTCTCCTCCTCGCGCACACGCGCGCGTAATATTAATATAAATAAATATAATATATTTTAATCAAACCCCTTGCCAACCCCTGAAAAATATGTTATAATTAACTTGGTATATAATAATAAAAAGAAAGGAATTAAAAAAGTGGCATCTCCCCAGGAACTCAAAGAAATGAACGAAATATGGCAAATGGTCATGTCCTCCTTTCGCGATGCCATGTCGGAATCCACCGTGGACCTTTGGTTCGCGCCTCTGATACTGGAATCCTACGAGAACAACACCATAACCTTTTCGACCGATTCATCCCTAAAATATAACATCATAACCGAAAAACACCTCGACCGTATGAAAAACGGATTTTGCGAGCTCCTCGGCTTCCCCGTGGAAGTGGTTCTCCGCTTCAGCGGTCAAACCGAACCGCAACAGCCTCAAGTCCAACATCTCAGAAAAGAGCCCGATCAAGGACGTGAGTCTGCCGAAAAACCGCTGGAAAATATCGTTCCCAAATTCAACGAGGCTGTGGAATTCGGTTCCGAAACCCTTCCCTATCATTCGGAATATACCTTTGACAATTTCATTGTCGGAAGTTCCAATAAATTTGCCCATGCCGCGTGCTTTGCGGTGGCGTCCAATCCCGCATTCAATGAGAACGACCCCAAAAAGGCCAACGAGATGCCCAGCGCCTACAATCCGCTGTTTATCCACGGTCCCTCGGGTCTGGGAAAAACCCACCTTCTCCACGCTGTGGTCAATAAAATTCGTGAAAAAATGCCCACTTCCAAGATCCTCTACATCAAGAGTGAGGACTTCACCAACCAATTGATCGATCATTTGGCAAAGGGTAATATGAACGAATTTAAGGAAAAATACCGCAAATGTGACGTGTTGCTTATCGACGATATTCAGTTTATCGCCGGCAAACCGTCTACGCAGGAAGAATTTTTCCACACCTTCAATTCCCTTCATGAGGCACACAAGCAGATCATTCTGACCTCCGACCGTCCGCCTTGTGAGATCAAGCCGCTGGAGGATCGTTTGGTCACTCGCTTTGAATGGGGCGTGATCGCTGACATTGAGCCGCCCGATTTGGAGCTGCGCTTGGCAATTATCAAGAAAAAAGCGGAATTGGTGGGAATTACACTTCCCGAAGAGGTCTCGGAATTTTTGGCTGAAAATCTTCGATCCAACATTCGTCAGATCGAGGGTGCTATCAAAAAGATGGCGGCGATGGTCTTCCTTTCGGGTCGCGAGATCAATATTGAATTGGCACAAAGCTGTGTGATCGAGCTTTTGGGCGGCGACGAGCCGATCAGCATCACGGTCGACAAGGTCTTCGGTGCCATTAAGCGGCGTTATGGGGTATCCAAAGAGGATATTCTGTCGGAAAACCGAAAGAAGGAAGTGGCTCATGCGCGGCACGTTACGGTCTATTTGATTCGTAATATTACCGAAATGTCGTTTCCTAACCTTGCCAAGGTTCTTCATAAGAAGAATCATACTACTTGTATTAGTTCTTATCAGCGGATCGAGTCGCTTTTGGCGACGGATATTTCTTTGCAGACGGAGATCAACGGGTTGATCAAGGAGATCACTGCAAAATAAGGGATATTAAAGTAAATTTTGGTTTTTCAACAGGGTTTTGCACAGGAGATTTCTTCATTTACAAGCCTTGGTGAGAGTTTTTAACAGCGGTGTGGAAAAAAGAGTTACTGAAAAACGAAAATTTTTTGTGGGTTTCTTGAAATTTTTTGTTTTGAGAGTTGATTAAAAAGTTTTCCACATTTCTTCCACAAATTGCCTCGGTCTTTTCCACATGGCTTTCAGCAATGCGGGGAGGGCGCAAAGGCTTTTGCAGTGAGGGCCGGGAGGCTTTTCCACAATTTCCACAGGGTCTATTATTTCTACTTCTACTTATTTCTTTCTATTCTTTCTATCTGTCTTTCTGTGTCGCTGCGCGATAGGGGTTGATTTTTTTGATTGGCAGATAGGGGGGAGGCACTAACCGGGATTAGTGCCGCCTTCCTTTGTGCAAGCAAAGAAGTAACAAAAACTTAGATATAGCACTAACATTAGTCAGTGCCGCCATTTCTTTGAGTAAATAAAGAAGTAAAATACTTTGTTATATAACTAACTTTGATTATTGCAAAATCTCCCCCCACCCCCTAAAAAACAAAAAAAGAAAGGTAACACTCATGAAAATCATCTTCAACAAACAAAAGGTCAGTGCAGCGGTAGCGCCGCTGATGTGCGCCGTTTCGGGCAAATCCACACTCACCTCCATCGAGGGTATTCTCATCGAAGCTAAAATTCCCGACACTTGTGTCATGACCACCTATGACCTTGAAAAAGGTATGCGCATCACCATCGAGGCAAAGGTCATAGAGGAAGGTACCTATATAATCAACGCACAAAAATTCAACCAAACCATCAAAGTCATGGACGGTGAGGAGATCATGCTGACCGTAGACGAAAAATTGGTGGCTACCATCGAAAGCGGAAAGTCGCTTCACAAAATGAACGCACTCGCCGGCTCCGATTTCCCCATTATCCCCAGACTCGTCAGTGACCATAGCTTTGTCATCTCCCAAGGCGTTCTGAAAAGAATGCTCGGCAAAGTCTCCTATGCCATGGGAATCAATGACCAACGCCCCGTGCTGAACGGCGCTTATTTTGAGGTCAAGGAAGGCTCCTTGATGCTGGTCTCCTGCGATAGCTATAAGCTGGCTAAATGCACCAACCATACCGAGATCACCAATACGGGCGCCGATGGCAGTCAGTTGGACTTCTCCTTTATCGTTCCCGTCAAAACCGTGGGCGAGCTTTCCCGTATGCTTCTGGATGATGAGGACGAAACGGTGCAGATCTATATGACTCGTAAAAATATTATCTTTATGCTCGGCTCCCTGACCTTCTTCTCTCGCCTTGTGGACGGTCGCTATATCGATTATGACCGCATTTTGGTCAAGAACCATAAGATCAATATCAAGATCGGTCGCGGAGAGCTGCTGTCGGCTTTGGAGCGCGCGGCACTGATCACCGAGGAAAGAATTGCGGGTAATGTCCGTTCGTCGGTTCGTTTGGATCTCCAAAACGGCATTCTTAGGGTACTTGCTACCTCCGCAGCGGGTAGTACCTATGATGAGATCGAGGTGGAGCATGAGGGCGAAAATCTCTTGATCGCTTTCAATAACCGTTATCTCATCGATAGCGTTAAGGCTTGCGGTACCGATACTCTCAGTATCTCTATGTCCTCGCCTCTGACCAGCATCAATCTCGAGCCTGCCGAGCCTGAGGAGGGCATCGAGGAGGAATATATGCTCCTCCCCGTTAAGATGAATAACTAATGATCTGTAACAAAATTCAAGTAATCAATTTTCGAAATGCGGCTGAAGGATCGGTGGAATTTTGCGAGGGAGTTAATATTCTTCTCGGAAATAACGCACAGGGTAAGACCAATCTGCTGGAAGCCGTTTGGTTAGCCTCCAGCGCCCGAAGCTTTCGCGCTACCCGTGAGGAGCAGTTGATCCGCTTCGGTGAGGATTTTGCGTCTATCTCGGTGGATTTTACCGATAGCAGACGGCAAAATATTACCATGAAGTATCAGCGCGGTCGCCGTCACAGCTATGAGATCAATAAAAATAAGGTGGTCCGTCTTTCGGATATGGTGGGACGGTTCCGTTGTGTCCTCTTTTGCCCCGAGCATCTGACCCTTATTAAGGGAGCCCCCGCCATTCGCCGCGATTTCATGGATGCCGCCATCAGTCAGCTTCGTCCGATGTATGTGGTGGCACTGGATAAATACGAAAAGATCCTCAAGCAACGTAATAATTTGATCAAGTCCGCCGCCGATGACCGCTCGGTCTACCTTGCTACCATCGATCAGTGGAATGAACAATTGGCTCATGAAGCCGCTATACTGTCAAAATTCCGTCAGTCATACGTTTGTCAAATAGAGTATCATATGAAACAGAGCTTTGCCGAAATGTCAAGGTGCACGGGGCGTGAAAATGAGATCCCCACACTGCGTTACGTCGGCTCGGCGGGTCTTGACAGCTATGAGGATATGAATGTCACCAAAGAGGCTTATCTGCGCCTGCTCCGCGCCGATGCGGAACGGGAGATCTTCGCGGGTACTACCCTTCATGGCGCTCATAAGGACGATTTTGAGATCGATCTGGGCGGAAATGCCGCCCGTGTGTATGCCTCCCAAGGTCAGCAACGCTCGCTGGCTCTGGCACTCAAGCTGGCTGAGGGTGAGATCATCAAAAAAGAGTGCGGAGAGTATCCCGTCTTTCTCTTGGATGACGTGCTTTCCGAGCTGGATGCCGCTCGCCGCGCGTATCTGATCGGTGAGATCAAAAATAAACAGGTCATCATGACCACCTGTGAGCTGGATCCTACACTGTATCCTACCGCAAAGATCATTGAAGTGGAAAACGGTGTCTATAGAGAACGGGAAATCATGGAAAATCAGAATAAGTGAGAAAAAATTATGCATCTGTTTTTGATCCGACACGGAGAATCTATCTCCAATGTAGGAGAAAATTATGTGAACCGAACGCCCGATCATTTGGTCCCTTTGACCGAAAAAGGAATTCTTCAAGCAAGACAAAACGGTAAGTGGTTAGCCGACTATTGTCGCGAAAAAAATGTGGATGTGTCTCGGGCGAGAATTTGGAAAAGTCCATATCTTCGCACAAGACAGACTTGCGATGAATTTAATCGGTTTCTCAAAATTGATGATATTCGAGAAGATATTACCTTGGTGGAACAGCAGTTCGGTTTGTTCGATGCCGTTCCTAAAACAGAATGGGGCGTTCGATATCCCAACGAGTTCGCTGAATATGAACGGCAATTGTCTAATTACGGGAAGTTTTATGCCAGACTTCCCATGGGGGAAAGTCCGTTTGATGTAGCTGTAAGAGTGCATCAGTTTATGGGGACTATTCATCGCGATCTGGAAAAACACGGAGTAAATACCTTATTTATATTTACTCACGGAACAACAATGAAAGCCTTTCTGCTTCGTTGGTTTCATTATTCGCCTGAATGGTATCATGAGGAAAAAAGACCCCAAAATTGTCAGATCAGAGAAATCGACGGAAAAGTGGATATGGGATATATCAATCACTAACAATGATTCATTTGAAAAAGAGGATATTATGTATTTGCATATCGGAAGCAGTCGCAATATCCGCGAAAAAAAGATCATCGGTATCTTTGACGCGGACAGCGCAACGGTATCCACCGTTACCCGAAAATATTTATCCGAAGCCGAGAAAAACGGCGCGGTGGAGTCGGCCAATGAAGAATTGCCGAAATCCTTCGTCCTCTATCTCGATCGCAAAGGTAAACAAAAAATATGCTTTTCTCAACTCTCCTCCACTGCCCTCAGTGGCCGTTTGGGCGGGGTGGAAAAGTATGAGTGATCTTGTAAAGTAAGATTTGTGTGTGTGTGTGGCGCCTGCGGGCGCGGGAGGTCGCTTTTTTGAAAAAAAGCTCCGCAAAAAACTTTTGACCCGCGCCCTTGGTTTCGTTAGTGCATACATACTGCACGAATTGGAGAGTCGCTTTGTTCGCGCAAACTTTCGTAAGGGC
>JAZSPB010000022.1:0-22932 GCA_045537235.1 Eubacteriales bacterium | reverse complement strand
TGGGTAGAATCCAACAGTTTTTTCTCGGCGGCGGCGAAGAGGGAGGAGTCTGAGCTGTATAAGGTTGCTAAAATATCGCCTTTTTTTACGGCATCTCCCGTTTTGGCTGACAGCAGGATACCCGCAGTGGGGTCGATGCTGTCTTCCTTTTTGTTTCGTCCTGCGCCGAGGAGCAAGGCTGCGGATCCGTAACCCTCGGTATCGACCTTTATGATGTAACCGTCCTCGGGTACGGTCACGGTTTGTTGATATTTTGCCTTGGGAAAGTGTCCCTTCTCACGAACCCACGAGGGATCGCCGCCTTGTGCCTCCACCATACGGGCGAAGACCTCCAGTGCCTCTCCGTTGGTCAGCACACGACGCACCTCGGCCTCACACTGCTCCCGTGTTCCGCGCTCGGAAAGCCACAGCATCCCCGTTGTCAATGCCACACAAAGCTCTCGAAGGTCTTCGGGACCCTCTCCGCGGAGGGTATCCAGCGCTTCGATCACCTCCAGCGAATTGCCAATGGCCTTGCCCAGCGGTCGATCCATGTCAGTGATCAATGCCATCGTGCGTTTTCCTGCCCGTGTTCCGATGCCAACCATCTGCTCGGCAAGAGCGCGACTTTCATCGAACTCTTTCATAAACGCGCCACTGCCCGTTTTGACATCCAGCACGATACAATCGTCGTCAGCCGCCAGCTTTTTTCCCATGATGCTGGACGCGATCAAAGGAATGCTGTCTACCGTAGCCGTCACGTCGCGCAAGGCGTACAACAGCTTGTCGGCAGGCGCCAAGGTCGCACTTTGACCCGCGATAGCAATCCCTACCTCGTTAACAATCCGCTCAAATTCACTCACATCAAGATCGGTACGAAAGCCTTGGATCGCCTCCAATTTGTCCACAGTTCCCCCCGTGTGCCCCAGACCGCGTCCACTCATTTTCGCCACCTTGACGCCAAGTGCCGCCGCCGCAGGAGCTACCACCAAACTGGTCTTGTCCCCCACGCCGCCCGTGGAATGCTTATCGACCCGAAGCCCGTCGATATTGGGAAAAGACAAAACCTCTCCCGAATCGCGAATAGCCAAAGTCAATGCGGTCGTCTCTTCAAGACTCATCCCACGAAACCAGATCGCCATACAAAGTGCCGCCGCCTGATAATCGGGAATATCCCCCGCCACATATCCCTCGGTAAAAAATCGGATCTCCGCCTCACTCAATTCCCCACCGTCACGTTTCTTCTTTATAATATCATACATCCTCATAAAAAGACCTCCATCCCCTTATATCTCTACCCCAATTGTACCCCATTTCCACCGAAAAAGCAAGAGAATCCGTAAAAAAAGTGACTCCATCGAGAGGTGGGCGCCTGCGGGCGCGGGAGGTCGCTTTTTTGGAAAAAAGCTCCGCAAAAAACTTTTATTCCGCGCCCTTGGCAAAATTAGAGCGAACATACTGCATCCTATGGGGATTCGCTATGTTCGCTCAAACTACAATAAGGGCGCGGAATAAAAGTTTTTGCGGAGCTTTTTCCAAAAAGCGACCTCCCTGCGCCCGCAGGCGCCCACCTCTCGATGGAGTCACTTTTTTACGAAAGCCAACCTTCGCGTACGGTTAGGTTGAAGGCATCGGCCACTTGTCGGAGCATTTTTTCGTCGATACACGCTTTTTGCTTGCCGACCACGTTAATGTAGATTTGGGCGCCTTTTTCGACGGTTTCCATTAAACCGAATGCTTCATCGAGGGTCGAGCCTGTGACGGTACATCCGTGGAGCGCCCAAATAAGGATGCGGAATTGGTCAAATTTTTCGGCAGAGGCAAGACCGATGGTCGCATTACTGCTCACCATCCAGGGGAGCACAGCCACACCTTCGGGGAAAATGACGATACACTCGGTACAAGTGCCCCAAAGGGTCTTGGTAAATGCCTTTTCATCCCAATCGTGAATATGGGTCATGGAAACGGTGGCGGTGGGGTGGGCGTGCATAACCACGCGTTGGCGAGGATCCTTGGCAAGGCGCTTGCTGTGCGCCCCCAAATGCATAATGATCTCGCTGGTGAAAGTACCGCCGTCAGTATACCCCCAAAGAAGCTGACCGCAAGAGCCATCCTCGGAAATGCGGATCAAGCCGAGATTATAGGCGGGGTCTTTGGATATGTTTTTAAAATACTTGCCGGTTCCCGTCACAATAAAGTAACGTCCCGCAAACTCGGGAAACGCAACCGCCAGCGGCAGATTGCGAATGACCTCTCTGCCCTCCGCATAGGGCGCCGCTTCTTGGTCGGAAAGAAGAATGCTGATGTTTCCGCCATTGCGCTCATTCCAGCCGAGACGGTACATATTATCGGTCATATCGCACAACTCGCGGATGAAGGGCGCATTCAAAATGTCAAGACTCATTGGTTGCCTCCAAACAAAATTTTTCTCATGAAACGACTGGCTTCCACACCGTCGCGCTTGCTCAAAACCTTCTCGGCCTCGGCGGGATCAATGCGCTCGGCGGCCTTCTGAAGCACATCAAGCCACTCGGCACTCTCTGCCACCGCGTCCCGTCCGTCTTCGCGATAGGGGAACTGATCAATGACAAGATATCCGTCAAAGCTCGTTCTCTTGAGCCAGTAGAAAAACTCCAAATATTCAAGTGTGTGCACCGTACCAACGATCATATCATCATCCCACAGACGGTAATTGTCATTGATGTGAATATGCTTTAAGCGGTTGCCGTACATATGACACATCGCCACCGCCTCGGCAGCCGTCTCATAGCCCAGCGCCGCGTGACCGTAGTCCAAAGCAATGCCGCAGTTGGGCAAACCGATCTTCTCGATCATAAGCAAGGTTGCGCCCACGGTGCTGATGTAGGAATGGGTGCGAGGCTCCTTGATCTTGTATTCGAGGGTGATATCAATGTCGGGGTTGTAGCGACAAAGCTCCTCCACACCGTCAGCAAAAAGCTGACGCTCCTTGATGTAATCGGCGGCAAAAATATAGTCATAGCCGTCCTGCCCGGGCCACAGAGTTACGATCTTGCAACCGATCTCGGCGGCAAAATCCATCACCCTCTTGGCATCCTCCAACGCGTGACCGCGCACCTCGGGGTCGGTGGAGGAAAGGCTTCCCTTCTTGTAAAGTGGATTGGCAAAGGTATCTACGGCAAGCGAACCGACCTTAAGCCCCGTCCGCGCCAGATTGGCTTTGATCTCATCTTGCTTCGACATCATGTCCCAATCCATGACCAGATCCACGGCGGCAAGCTGCTTGACAGAGGCGACACGGGTGAACAGCTCCTCCAATGTGAAGGGCGCGGAATATTCGCGGCAATAGCGGTCGAAGCAGTTTCCTACATTCCCTAAAAACACGGAATATTTAAGCATAGTAATCTCCTTTTTTTCTTTCCTTTTGAAGCATAGGCATTCGGGGCATACCGATCCCCGATTTCGCCTTCCCCTACGGTCGGATCAATTATAATAATTTTCCTCGATAAACCGAACCAATTCCTCCGCTTGCAAAGCGGCACCCTTGACAGAAGGATGCGCCTCCTTACCGTCACGACTGGTGGGAAGTGTTACCACTTTAATGTTATAACCGTCGGGCAAATACTTGGTTTGGATCAGCTCAACAGATCGGTCGGTCGCCAGTGTCCATTTGCTGTTTGCCATGCAACCAAATACGAAAAGCATGGGAATCTCTTTGCTATAGGCTTTGGTAACCGTCTTGATGATATTGTCAAATTTGGCATCAAAGGTCGCATAATTGTAGTAATCGCCTTCCACATTGCCCCCTTTGCTGTACCACTGATAATTGTCATTGGTATGCAGGTTAATGACCACAAGATCGGGGGTACGGACGGGATCGTATGCCATTTTTCCACGCTCTACCGATGCAAACGGATAATAATTCTCAAAAATATTGGATGCACCGGCACTGTAAGCCACACCAAGACCGCTACGCGCGCAAATACTGTAGTCGGCTCCCAGCTTCTCGGCGGTCAGATACGGATAAGCCAACGTAGCATCGTGAAGCTCCTCGGCAGTCCCCCCCAGTCCATAGCCCGCTGAAATGGAGTCCCCCACAAATTCGATATATCTTTCATTATCCGCCATCTTGATCAGCTTACCCGTATAGGTCAAAGAAAGCAGCTTGCACGGTCCGGAATAACCTGCCTCATTGACAAGGCGGATGACATGGGTCCCCTTTGTCAACCCCTTGGCGATGGTGTAAGTCCCGTTTCCCTTATCGAATATGACATTCTTGGTCACCTCATCGTCAACCACCACGGTAAAAACGGTGTTGGCATTGTTCGCCTCTGCCGCAACCGCCACATCTCCTTGACAGTCAATGACAACTTCGATGCCCGATGCAGCATGGTCGCAGATCAGCGCATTGCCCGAAAGATAGGTGCGTCCCAGAAATTTGACGGTGCCCTCGCCCGCTTTCATGTCGGTAGTCCGCTCCACGTATTTTTCTGTCACCACAGCTTCTGTCTCCTTTTCGGTCTCTTCTTGGGTCTCGGTTTCCGACTCGGTTTCGAATTCCGATTCCGTCCCTTCCTGTGTTTGGGCAATGGTTTCGCTTTCCTTCTCGGTCTCCTTCGGTGCGCCGCAGGACGAAAGTGCCGTAATAGCCGCCAGCAGCAGCGCAAGAATCTTGATGGTGTTTTTCATCATAATCGATGCTCCTCCCTATATTTTTTCGGGTATAAATACAGTATACAAATCGTTTTCGGGATCATTTCCGCCGGCAGATGCAAAATCCACCAGTGTCATTCCGTCAACCTCCAGCCGCACGGTTGCGACCGTTCCCGCATCAACACGCCGAGGCTTGCAATCGGTCGATATCTCTTGCCACAGCTCCCCTCCGAAATGGGTATCGTGCGCCATGAGAAGCGGACCGTATTCCACCGATACATAGGGCTTGCCGTCAATGCTGTGCCGTTCGACCTTGATGTCCTCACGAAGCACTAAGATCACCTCGTGCTCCCCTTTGGCAAGAGGGACTTCCACATATCCGTCGGTCGGCTGTCTTTCCGTAAATATCCCGTCAACAAACAGCGAAAATCCGTGACACCACGCAGGAATGCGCAAACGCAAGACCACTCCCGTCTCGGACCTGACCGAAAATTTGAGTTCTCCCTCGGCAGGATATTCGGTAGTAAGCTCACACCAAAGCCCCTCCGCCTCAAAACGGGACGGCGTGTAGAGTATGGGAGTAAGTACACCATCCGCCCGGTGATAGGCAAAAGCATCCAAATAGGAAAACAGAGTAAAACCGCGATAGCGACAGCACTGGTACATCCCTCCCGCCGTGCGGTAGATCTTTCGACCGTAATTGCCTTGATAATAGGCAAGATCGCTTCCCGACCGCTCAAGGGAGCCTACCATGTGGTTAAACATGACCTTCTCGATCACATCCAAATACTCGGCGCGCGGACGGTCAAAGAACAGCGCCAAAGCCAGTTCAATGATCCCCACCGCCACGCAGGTCTCGTTGGGTTTTTCCTCCGTAGGCATCAAGCGAGGCGCATTGCCGTTCTCCGTCCATACCTCACGAACCGTCCCGTTGCCCGTATTACGAATCTGCGTACGGCTGACCTGATCAAAATACCGTCTAGCCGCCTCGACAGCCCGATCATCCCCCGTCAGCTTGCCGTATTGAAGCACACCAAGGTATATTACCAGCATCTCGATTCCCTTTTGGGAACGAAGAGTCAAAATGTTGTCAAAGGTCAGAAGATTCATGTCGGTCGTTTCGCAATACTCCAGCACCGACTTGATAAAATTCAAATATTTTTCATCCCCCGTAACCATATAAGCACGTCCCATGGAAAACAGACAGGAAATGTGTTGGCTTCCCTTGTTTCCCGCGTCCAATATATCGGGAGCATCCTTTCCCGTAAAGGTATTCACGATCCAATCAGCGGCGCGGCGAACGAGAGCGCGGATCCGCTCCTCCCCCGTAACCTCAAACATACGGGTCAGCCCATAAAGCGAAAACGCCTGATTCCAAACCGAGAACAATTGTAACTCATTTCCCTCGCCCAAGCAACCGAGATAGCCGTCGACGCGGATGTTTCGCTCGATGCTGTCCACAACCGCCATCCCTTTGCGAAGTGCGCGCGCATCGCCGTCTCTCTCATAACAGCGAGCACAAATATCCATAAATTTCCCCGTAAACTCGGGCTCAGCATATTTGAGTTCATGGTCTCCCTCATAGGTGGCGGCATGAACCTGCTCGTCGATCTTTTGATAAAAATTGTCGCGCACCTTGGCAAAACAGTCTCCGAGAAGACCGCTAAGCAATGTGCTTTGTGTTTTTTTAGGTGCCATATAAGCCTCCTCCCCGTCGGGTTCTTGTTTTATTATACACGGAAAAGATGATATATTTCAATATCAAATTTCATGTTTTTGATTAAAAATATGATATATTATTGATTTTTCGTTTCATTTTTGGTAAGATGGAAAAGAACAAGCGGGAGAAACAAGAATAAAAGCTTTTCGCTGAATCGTTATCCGGGAGTGTTGCCCCGGATCCTCAACGATCCATTCTGCATCAACTCCCCTCCCGTCCCTCACATCCCCTCAAGAAAGGAGCTTCCCATGCCCAATCACATTCTCTACCTCGTCCGTCTGGACTCGATCCAAAAAAATGCCCGCGGCGCGGATCGCAAGCTGGCGGAATACATTCTCTCTCACACCGACACCGTCACCCGCCTTACCGTGCAGTCCTTGGCCGAAAAGACCGAGACCAGCTATGCCACAGTCTGCCGTTTTTTTCGCAAGCTGGGTGCCGACGGATTTCGCGAGTTCAAAAAAAGTATCACCGAGGAACTGGCACAAAATCAAAGCTTTACGGTAATTCCACCCGAATTTGACATAGACTCCCACCGCTCCGTCTCCTTCGATGAAATCGGTCGCCGCATCTGTGACTATTCCTCCAGCATTGTCGGTAACTGCCACAAATTTCTCAAGGACAGCCGCGTGGAGGACGTGGTGACCCTGCTCGGAAACGCAGATCACATCCACTTTATCGGACTCGGCACCTCTGCGGTCACGGCGCAGTATGCCCACACGAAATTCTTTCGGTTGAAGCCGGGATGCTCCTTCGACACCGACATCATTCTCTCCAAGATGAAAGCGGCACAGCTCGGGCGCGGCAATGTACTGTTCGCCATCTCCTCCTCTGGACGCACCAAAAGCATTCTTGAGATCGCCCGTGTCGCCCACGATCACAATGCTACCGTCATCTCGGTCTGCGACTTTGTCGATTCCCCTTTGGCCAATCTCTCGGATATCAGCATCTGTACCACCGTGAGGGAATCCAACAAATACATCGACACCGACTTCCCTCTCATCCAAGGTCAGATCACCATCATAGACATTCTCTATGCCTGCCTGTACCACCGCACGCCCAATGCCGCATCTGCCAACTTCCAAAAAACAAAAAAAGCCGTCGATGCCGACAAGCTGACATAAAAGACGGTTATCAAAAACAAATAAAGTGGGGCCAGACGGTCATTACGATCCTCTGTCCCCACTTTCATTCTTACCATTTCTGTCAACACCCCTCACTCAGCGTACCAACTCCTCGGCATGAATGAGAAATTGGTATATGGGCGACATAGCGCGGAAGGAAGCAGACATTGTTTCGGCAAGCTTGGGGTCGAATAGTTCGCTCAGTTCGGCGCGGCGCACCACGCAGATGCTCTTTTGATCAAGCCATGCTCGGATATCCTCGGGATAGGAGGGATACCGTGTGCGTTTGAAGCGGTCGCCACCGTGGGTCAGAGCGCCGTGAGCTTCGAATGCCGCTTTAGCCGCTCCAAAGCGCGGGTCACCCTCAAGGATCATGCGGCGAACCTCTTCCATGGTCTCGACCGATGCGCGGTAATAGCCGCACCCCCAGAAAAACTCATGGGGGGAAAATACCATAAAAAACTCCGGCCATCCCGGGAACTGCTTTTTGTCTCGCCGTATCGACAACCACTGTTGTTCACGGAACAGCATCCCCCGCGAGAAACGCACATCGCACCAAATGCGGGAGATGGTCTTGTCTACCGCGGGAATCGTCACCGCCTGTCCGTCGATCTCGGTGATCACGGGAGCCAGCGCTCTCATCAGCTCCCGAAGGGGCGAGAGAACATACGCCTCATACTCTGCTTTGTGCGCCACGAACCACTCGCGACTGTTCATAGCGTGATTTTCCGCCAAAAAAGCTAAAGTTTTTGTTGAAAACATAACCCGCCCCTTACTTCAAAATCAACCGATAACGCACGGGAACGGTGCATGCCAGCTCAAAGGTGCCCGTTTCCAGATCATATGTCAATTCCGCCACCTTGTCAATACTGTCCAGCCAAACCTCAAAGCGCTTGGTGACCAGATATCCGTGTACCCAAAAGCTTCCTTTTTGGGGGATGGCAATGGGTGTCTTATGCGCCTCTCGATTTTCTCTGTCCATGCGAGACAGAACAGCACGCTGCTCGTCGGTGGCATTTCCCATATGATCGCGCGTCCCCACACCGGTCAGCTCATAATAAGTGATCAGATCGCCCTTGCCCGCCTTTTTAGCCTCATCCACATACAGACGCGCTTGACAGATTTGGACACGGGGATCCTTCTCTCCGTGGCTGATAAACAGCGGTGTCAACAGATTTTGAACACCGTGTAAACCGCTTCTGGCCTGATATGCCATAGGATTCTCGTCGGGACGGCAACCGACCCACACATCCAACTCGTCGCGAAACTCGCCCAAAATATAGTCATCTTGATACCATCTGGCGTAATCCGAGATTCCAAAAAGTGCAGTTGCCGCCGCAAAATAGTCGGGGAATTTATTGAGGATCTCATAGCAATTGCCGCCGCTCCCCGATCCGCCCGAGTAATACACCACATCGGGGTCAAGAATATACTCCGCATAATGCTTTTTGACATATTCCACCGCATCGATGACGTCATGAAGCTCATAACCGTTGCAGTCCTGCTTCCCCTCCGAGAAAGCGCGGCCTCGCATATCGGCATATACCCGCAAATACTCGCTTTGGGGCTTGTCCTCCATGGGCTGATATTTCGGGATGCTCATATGCCATCCATGGGTGCTGGCCACAATGTACCCCGGCTTTTCGGGCTTATAAACGATCATTGCCATCTTAAACCCCGGTGTAACCGAGGACTCATAATAAATAAGATCGCAATACTTAGAATATTGGTTATGCTTATCTTCAGCACTCTTAACCTCACGCATCTCATCACTGTAAATACTAAACTCACTGTTCTTCATCAAAAAATCCTCCTTCATTTTTTAGCACGACAATAACGGGAACCCCTTCCGGCGCAGGAGGTCGCTTTTTAGAGAAAAGCACACTTTCTTCGAACGTTCGCAAAAACTTTTGATCTCCACCCTCACTGAAGTTTGAGCGAACACAGTGCACCCCATTGTGTATCTCCATGTTCGCACAATCTCCAAAAAGAGCGCGGATCAAAAGTTTTTTGCGGAGCTTTTTTTCAAAAAAGCGACCTCCCCGCGCCCGCAGGCGCCCTTTCATTATTGCCCCGCCGCCTCTCGTCGGAACTCACGCGGCGAGCATCCCACGACTTTTCGAAAGCTGCGGGAAAAATAGTTTTGGTCTTCGTAACCTACGGCTTCAGCGATCTCTCGCACCGACATATCGGTTTCCGCGAGCAGACTTTTGGCTCGCTCGATGCGAATGGAAACCATAAATTCGGTCAGGGATTTGCCTGTGACCTCACGGAACAGGTGTAAGAAACGGCTGACACTCAAGCACCCTTCAGCAGCCAGTTGTTGGGCAGACGGCGGCGACGCGATATTTTTGTATATCCTTCGACACGCCGCGTTGATACGACTCTCGCCGCGCGGATTGACACTTCCCTGCCGCAACGCATATTTGCGAGCAATGATATTTAAAAGCTCATGCAGATAGGCGGCACACCAATCCATGCAAAACAGGCGCCGCATAGTAAATTCCTGCGTCAGCTTTTCGGACAGTTCTTCAAAAGAAGCACTTCGCCCCATCATAAACACCCGAATGTCACCGATGCCCAAACGCGCCAACAGCGGCTTGACACCCACACCGGAAAAATGAATATAATGAGAGATCGAATCGTCCTCTTTTCCGTACCGATAGACCTGCGGCTCACCGGGGCGAAAGAGGATCACTCCGCCCTCTCCCACAGCATGAAGGACGCCGTCCAGCATGACCCGACAGACACCGCGTTCCACATAAAGTATGTGATAGTCACTTCGCCCCCGAAGACGCTCACTTCCGCGATCCCGCCCTCGGATATGTTCGATTCCGCAGGCATTCACTTCGAGATATTCATTTGACTGCCGATCTGTGGATACGGGGGTCTTCTTTTTTTCTGTCAAAGCCATCACCTCGGGAGCATTATACCATAGTGTGTCCAATGTGTCAATAGCCAACCCGTGCTAATTTTCAGCCACGGGGTGCATATACAGATCACGTCTTTACAGGTATAATAAAAGCAAGATCGCCGCTGTTTTTCACACGATCAAAATATTTATGAGGTGTATTATGGCTGAACTTTTGAAAATCGTCTCTTCCCAATATAAGCATCTTCCCGGACGCGATGCGGACTTTATTGACCCGCGTGCGCTTTCCGCAGCATCGATGCTCAAAAATGAGCCTTTCTCCTTCCAAGCGCTCTACCGCGCCCCTGCGGGAAACTTCTGTTATCGCGTCAGTATTGCCGTCGAGACCGAGCTGCCCGTCGAGGCTTGGCGCGTGGATTATGTAGCCGCTATGAGTGCCGCCAATCCCGCAGGCGAGCCGGGGTATGAGTCCAATCTTCCCGGTCTGTTTCCCGACATTCTGATGCCCCGCCCCGCCAAGCCCGAGTTGACTCCCATCCGCATAAGCTGGGGAGAATCGCAATACACGGAAAAAGACGTGGATCATCTTCTCAATGCCACCGACGGCGATTTCCAGTCGGTTTGGTTTACCGTCAATCCCGACAGCCAAATGCTTATGCCCGGAACCTACGTTCTCCGCTTGACCATGACCGAGCTGAAGACGGCAACCGTCGTAGCGGAGGAGCATCTGTCACTTACCGTCATCGATGCCGCGCTCCCCGCCCATGAGGTCTACTATACCAACTGGTTCCATGTAGACTGTATCTGCGACCTGTTTGAAGTCAAGCCCTACAGCAATGCCTTTTTCAAGCTGTTTGACGAGTACGTCACCAACATGGTGCGCCATCGCCAAAACACGCTTCTGCTCCCCGCCTTCACCCCTCCGCTCGACACCCTCGTTGAACGCGAGCGCATGAATGTGCAGTTGGTGGAGGTAGAAAGAACCGAAAGCGGCTGGAAATTTGGATTTGACAAAATGCGTCGGTATGTACGTCATGCCAAAAAATGTGGCATCCGCACCTTTGAGCACAGCCATCTGTTCAGCCAGTGGGGCGCATTGAACACCCCCAATATCTACGATAAAAACGGCAAGCGTCTCTTTGGTTTCGACACCAATGCTACGGGAGAAGCTTATCGCGCCTTTATCCGTGCATACTTGGTTGAATTTCTCAAATTTGCCGAAAAGGAAGGCATTAAAGACCGTCTGCTCTTCCACATCTCCGACGAGCCGACTCTCAACCAATTGGAAAACTACCGCGCCGCCCGAGCCGTGGTAGCCGACCTGCTGGAGGGCTATCCCGTAGCCGATGCCATGTCTCATTTGGAATTCTATGAAGAGGGTCTGGTCAACAATCCCGTCGCCATGGTCAAATACGCCGAGCGCTTCGACGGAAAATGCCCCAATTTCTGGCTGTACTATACGGGCGGCACCTTTGAACATTTTTGCACCAACCGTCTGGTGTCCAATACAGCGGCACTTACCCGTGTCCTCGGTGTGCAAATGTACCGCTACAACGCCCCCGGCTTCTTACAGTGGGCTTACAACTACTATTATGACTTCCGAAGCACCGGCTGTTGCGATCCCAAGGGGGCACCGAACACCTACCGTATGTATCCCGGCGTGACCTATCTCTGCTACCCCATCCTCGGTCGAAGCCACTGTCATGTCGTGCCCTCCATTCGCGAAAAGCTGATGGCCGAAGCTTTTGACGATCTGCGCGCCCTCCGTCTCTTGGAATCCAAGATCGGGCGGGATGCGACTCTCGCGCTCTGTGAACAAAAACTGGGCGAGCTTTCCTATCGTACCATCCCCGAAGGCGAGGCGCTTAGGGAGCTTCGTGAAGTGATTAACGCCGCGCTGTAAGGCGCCTGCGGGCGTGGGAGGTCGCTTTTTTGGAAAAAAGCTCCGCAAAAAACTTTTGATCTGCTCTCTTTCGGTAGTTTGCGCGAACACGGTGAGACGCCGAGTGGGATCAGGGACGGATATAAAAACGCACCTTTGTTGATTGACAAAAGTGCGTTTTTTGTTGGGATGTGTGTACGATTTAGATGCAAAACTGTGAGTGGCTGATTTAGATGCACTAGGGTTTTGCAGAGTGTAGGCTAACCCCTTGGCGGCGAGGGGCGCCAAAAGGTTCCGCGGGCTGCCGAACTTTTAACGCCATGCTTGCAAACGAAGTTATGTAGCTAATCTGCCTACATAACAATTTACAATATAAGGCAGTTCGGCATATCCGCTTTCAAAATGTTTATTGAAAACACTCTTGCACTTGTTTACATATTCGTCAAAATTTGCATCGTTTGGCAATGGTGCGCTTGCAGAAGAAAGCAAATTGTTAATATATCTTTCCTCATCAAAGGGCTGTGTATATTCAAAACAGACATATTCTAAAAAACCTTCACCAAAGAACCCTTTTGCCTCGTTCAAATCCTGTTCAGAATAATGTTTGATTTCTTCAATTCGTTTGTCTGCTTCGGTATTGTTAGCTATTCTTAAAATAGCTACATACTTGTTATTTTTCAATATACGCTTGCATTCTGCACAAAATTTATCTTTGTCAAACCAATGGAAAGCCGTGCCGACAACTACCGCATCGCAAGAAAGAGCCGGAATATCGGTCTTCTCAGCAGAAGTTTTTAAAAAAGTTACGTTTTGATATTGAGATAAATTTTTGCTCAACTCAGCAAGCATATCCTCACTTGGCTCTACGGCATATGCCGAACAACCAAGATCAAGAAAAGGTTTTGTCAATATTCCTGTTCCTGCACCTATATCAGCGATAACACTATTAGATTCCAAACTAAACTTGTTAATTAAGTAATCAATACACTCTTGTGGGTATGTCGGTCTGCTATTGTAGAATTGAGCTTTGCCATTAAATTGGTTCTCGTTAGCCATTCTTGCTCTCCTTCGTTGTATTGATAGAAGAAATCAAAATTCTTTTCACCTCAACACATCTATTCAAAATCGTTTTAATATCCGCTTTCCATCAGAGCTCAAGTCAATACTCGGTTTCGAAGCATTCTTTTAACGCGATATGTAACTTTGCCACAAAATCCGCCTTGCCATGAGCATAAAATGCTTCACGAATATTCGCACCAATGCTCGTTCCCGAGCGCAAAAATTGATTGATCAGCGCACTTTCACACTTTGC
Source organism: Eubacteriales bacterium (assembly GCA_045537235.1). Taxonomy (GTDB): domain Bacteria; phylum Bacillota; class Clostridia; order Oscillospirales; family CAG-272; genus RGIG8775. The sequence continues at coordinate 9,411 of JAZSPB010000022.1, read as the reverse complement.
CTCTCTTAATACCTTGCAAGCTTCCGCATTTTCACAAGTATATGATGTGCGTGGATGAAAATGAGATTCGTTTTTAAAAAAAGAAATTTTCATTTCATACCCTCTTTATTTTTTAGCAAGATTGTTTTTCGCTGTTGTAATAGATTTCACAAGCAAAAATCTTATCGTCGAGCACTTATGGTCAAGTGCTTTATGTCTTGCTTCATCAATATACTCACTTTTCCAAAGCATTTCAAGCCATTTGCTTGTTTCGTTAGTTTCTTTGAGCGATATTTCAAGCTTTGCAATAAAGTCGGCGCGACCATGAGCGTACTTACTTTCGGCAATATTTGCACAAATACTCGTTGCACTTCTGCCGATCTGGTTTGAGATCACATTTTCGTGCTTTACGCGGAGTTCTTTCGTTAAATGCAGAATCTCAACGGATAATTCCATTGAAAGATCGCCGAGTTTATCTTCTCTCACGATATCACCGTCTTTCCGTCTCCATTATAACATACTTCAAACTAAAAATCAACTATATTTCATCGCACCAAGCGAACGGTTTCATTCCGTTTGCGCGAAGCGCAACATCATTGGGCATAAGCCCACATCATTGCGAAGCACATCATTTGCAACTTGTTGCAACATCGTTTATTTGTGCCGCGCAGGGCAGCAATGAAGTTCTCGCACAGCTCGAAATGAAGTTGCCCTTCGGGCAAATGATGTTGTGCCTGCGGCACAAATGAAAAATCCGAAAGCAGAGCTTTCGGATTTTGTGCTGAGTGTCCGATTTAGATGCAACCGACAGTAGTGGCCGATTTAGATGCACGGCTTTTCGCGTGAGGGTAGACTAACCCCTTGGCGATGATGGGAGTTAAAAGGTTCCGCGTTCTACCGGACTTTTAACGCCACGTTTGCAACAAAACCTATGTAAAAAAATCATTCACGCTACAACACAAAAGCAAAGCAATGTCAGGAAGAAATGTAATATCGGGATAGCATTCCTTTCGTTCCCATTTTGAAATAGCTTGTGCGGAAACACCCAAAAGCCTACCAATTTCTTCTTGTGTTAAATGATTTTTTTTACGATATTCTTTGATCTTTTCAGAAACAATAACATTTTTCATATTAAACTAACCAATAGGTTTCTTTTTCCCTTGTCATAATTCCAAAAGCTATCATTTCTCGGCGAATGGTACAGTGATCCTCATGAAATTGATGAATGACTTCATTGACCACTTTCTCATCATACTTTTTCTCAGCCTCAAATTGCTTTGCTATTTCCCTCAATACGATTTCTCGTTTTTTTCTCTGAGTCGGCAGCTGTGTCAGCCTACCGTATTTGAAAAAGTGTGTTATGACCTCTTTTTTATACTTTTCTTCCGTGTCAACGATTTCTTCGTCTTTTTTTATGAGATCGTAAAGCGGTTTATCGAAGATTTCGCGATTTAGAGAATAGATAATGTAAAATTGTGAGCGAGAGCAATTTACCACACCTGCTGATTCCATCTTTTTGAGATGATAACAAATGGTTGCAGGGGTCAAGGACAGCTCGCAGGCAATCTTTTCTACGTAGGAATCTTCCTTCAAGAGAATGTTGAGAATTTCAAGACGAGTTTCATCAGCAAGGAGTTTTAATAGTTCAAGTTTTTCTTTCACGCAACTTATCCCTCCTTATCTTCAAAAGCAAAAACAAATAAATCATTTTCAACTCTATAAGCTCGCCACATATTCAAAATGTCGTCTAACACTTCTTTTTTGATTCTTGCCTTGAAGATCATTTGCGGATTGCCGTCTTTTTCTGCTTGCTCAAGATCTGTATTGTAGGTGTTAAAAAAGTTGACTCTCATAAACACTTCGGGATAGAGCGCAATCTCCATGATTTCCTTTTGATCATCAGGCAGTGTTTGATAATAGTTAGAGATATTGGGAAAATGCTTTATTAAATTCTTGAATCTCTTGCTCATCAATTCGATTGCCTGATCTGTTCCAGAGATAAGTCCCGCCGCTATAGCAACATTATAAATGCCGGACTTTAATTGCAAAGCACCTCGCTCGGTAGGATGGTTTTTATCTACTGATGCTGCATCTGCTTTGCAAGCGTCGTGCTTTTCTTTTGTAATAGTCCATAAGCCATTAAATATTTCTTGCTTGTTCATATAGAATATCCACCTTTCTGTTATTGCCGGCTATACTGATATTATACTCATCTAATCACTTTTTGTCAAGAGTGTTTAGATAAATTTCTAATCATTCAACCGATGGTAGAAAAAAGGGTGAACTGATTCGATAGTCCGAATCTGTCCATGGGTTTGGTACTGTGGGGAATCTATATCAAAAAATGCATTTCGCTGGTTCGAATCTGTCTACAGACCCGAAAAGCCCGAAATGCATCTACAAAATTTCGAAAAACTTTAGAGTCAAAAAACGGAGAAATCTCTCGAAATCTCCGCTTTTCTCGTTTTTTCGTGCCTGCATCTAAATCAGACACTCAAGATGGCTGGGATGGCCGGATTTGAACCGACGAATGCCAGAGTCAAAGTCTGGTGCCTTACCGCTTGGCGACATCCCAATATTTAACTATGTTATTATACCAAACATCTTTGCGTTTGTCAAGATGTGTTTTTCGTTTTCTTGAAAATTTCTCACTTTTTATCGACAAATTGCGATAAATCGGGGGCGCCCGCGGGCGCAGGAGGTCGCCTTTTGAAGAAAGTGTGCTTTTCTTTCAAAAAAGCGACCTCCCTCGCCCGCAGGTATCACTCATTATCATTTGATTGGCCACTCGGGCATCGCGCCGCGCTCGAACATGAAGGATCGCTTGCTTATGAGTAGTCGGCGCCGTCGCGTGTTCGGCAACACGAACCAATTCGGACGCATTCTTTACCACACAGTGCCCCAGCCCCGCCTCGCGCAAAAATGACGGGATCTTGGGGTCTCGGTCAATGCCAAGCGGCGGAACACCGAAAGAAAAGGCCAAGATCAAGGCATGGAGTCGTTCGCTGACTGTCAATTTCGACTGTCGGATCAATCGACTGATGGCATCGGGATGGGGGGAGCCAACCGTCACCCATTTCACACCTCGTTCTTGCAACATCTCGACCGCAAACAAGATCGCATCGGTATCTTCGGCAACGCTCATAGGCGCCAAGATCACACCAAAATCTTTTTTCTTGGCCAGTGCCGCCACCGCCTCGACCAGCGCACGCGCCTCGTGTCTTTCGCATCCGCCGCGGGGAAAGAAGGCAATATACGGCGGTGTACGGGACACCGTGGCTCCGCTCGGTCGCGCGGTCAATATGGGATCGGCGCCCATGATCAAGCGTGTATGGGGAAGCTTCATGGCCCGCACCATCTCGTAGGAGTCGCGGTCGCGAAGGCTGATAATATCTACCCCCAAAAGCACCTTCCGACACAGACCGTATGCTCGTGGCGAAAGCGGACCGATCCCGTTTGCATACAGCATAGTGGGAATTCCTCGCACATTGGCGAAAACCAACAGCGAAAGATAATAAAGCAAAGAACGAAAACTGGTTCCATCCTGCAACAGCGAGCCGCCACCCATAATAAATGCCCCCGTTCCCCATATCTCACGAAGAACCGAAGGAATGTGATAACGAGAGATACCGCGTGTCCCATAAGGAGCGGCTTTTGCGGCGGTAAGCACCGAAAGGCGAAGCGAGGAACAAAGGGCCAGCTGGTTTTCCACAATACTCTTCAGCACCAACTCATCTCCACAGTTGCCGTAGCCGTAGTAACCGCAAATAAGCGCGTCCGAGCGCCGCGAATCCCGAAAACGTGCCCGTTCGCGGCGGTACAGTGCCTCGGTGGCATCCGCCATTGCTTCTGCGGAATAAAATTTCCGAACCACCTCCCGTCCCCACACCCCCAACTCTTCCCGTGCCGAGGGAGAAAGTCCTGCCAAATATAAAAGATCATTCAGCAGATGGGTGACCGTAGCGGGCTTATATCCTCGTGCACAGAAATTACCCCGACGGGCGGCGGACAAGGTGCGTTGATCCACGATTCCAAGGTACCCCTCATCCCCGCTGAGAATGACAGGTCTTGCCGATGACATGGCCTCCAGCGCCGCCCGCGAAACACCGACAAAGATGTGACACTCGTTCAACAGCCGATGCACATCGGTGCGTCCGCCGAGAAGCTCTACCACGGAGTTTCCCAGTGCACGGTTTGTCCGCTCTGCCATGGCTTGTATCTCGGAAAATGCATCGCCGTCTCCCACAATGAGGATACGAACGGGACGTTCTGTTTTTTGCACAAAAAGCGGTGCCGCAGCACAAAGAAGTCGCGCGGTATGCGCGCATTCGGAATCCAGACGGCTGACAGAAAGAACCGTCAGCGGACGCTCCCCCACATGACGCGGACAAAACCGTTCGGTATCGATCCCGTTGGGAATAACCGTGATATGTTCGGTCGGCACGGAAAAATTCCGGGACAAAGCCTTTTGGATATCGACACTGACCGCCACGGTGGCACGGGGAAAAAACGAAAGCCGATTCAACGGAAATCGGTGGGAAAACATCGCATGAGCGGTGACGATCAAAGGAAAATCAAACATCGCAAGTAAAATATGACACAAAAAAGCGGTGCGGCGCGTGTGTGCGTGAACCACCTGCGGCTTTTCACGGCGAAGGTATCTCGCAAGCACGGAAATCGCGGAAATTGCCGTGAGGGGATCGGACACAGACGGCAAAGTAAGGTGGCGAACACCGATTCGGGGCAGTAATGCCGCAAGACGCCCTCCCGAAGAGATCACCGTAACTTGATGACCGCGCAACGACAGAAGGCGCGAAAGCTCATAAATGTGAGTTTCCGCGCCTCCGATGTCCATAGAGTCGGTCAGCATAAATATTTTCATAAAAAATCCTACCTATATCGATCCGAACACTGCCGCATCGCACAAAGCGGTTTTGCAGATGTCCGTATGTAGGAAGATCACAGCTTGGATGCCATCTCTGCAATGTTATAGACCGTAAGACCGTGAGAAGCGGCATAGCGAACGGTGCTCGCCGTCCCCCCTGCGGAATGCTTGCAATATGCCACGCAGATCGAGCTTCGGTCTACCATGCGGCGGTTTCTCTCGTGCATACAGGTGTCATTGTATCGCTCATAAAGGCACTCCACACGGTCAGCCGCCCGCAAGATATTTTGATAACGTTGCTGTTCAAAAGGTTTCCAGCGCTCCGCTTGGTTGGCGCACGGAAGCACCAGCTCCAAACGCACCGCGCTTCCCTGCTCGCGTCGCTTCAAAATATTCTCTGCGGCAAAGGTATCAAACCCCAACGCGCCGCCTGCGATAAAAGTAGTATAACCGAAACCAATGAGATTATTGATCAGTTTTTCAAAAATAAGGATCTCCGTCGGAGATGCCGTACGCTCAAAGTCGCGATGCCCCGTAAAACAGCATACACCGTTTTCTACCATGTTATATTGTCTCCCATATGTTGTCCAAGTTTCTTTTATTATACCACAAATTCACTAAAAAAGAAAGAGAAATTTGTCGAGCGACATCAAAAACAAAAGTCGAAAAAACAAAACGGAGACAGAAAATCGCCCGTGAAATTCCGTCTCCGCTTTGTTTTTCATTCGACCGATTATTTCGGAATCTTTTGAAGCTCCAAAAGCTCGGGAAGCGATGCGCGTGCCTCCTCAAGACGTCCCTCATACTCCAAGCGCAACAGACCGCGCATGAGAGCATCATGAGACTCGCACCAGAAAAGGTTCCGCAAGGCCGCCTGCTTTTTGGCAAGCTCCTCGGAAAGATCACCCTCCAAATATTGGGGATCATGGATCAAAGCCTTGGAATAACCGGCACCGGACTTGGTACACCATGCATCAAAGAACCGCTGTACCTCGGCGGGATCGTTGATGATGGCACTCAGCTTGCCAAGGTACCCAAGAATGGTCTGCTTTTCCTCACCGTCCAGTACATGAAGCCAACGTGCTTCGTCCTTAAGCTCATAAGGAATGACGCGGAAGGTGATATCGCGACCGCGACAAACGGTCAACTCGACCATGTAACCGAAGTTCCAAGGATCTCTCTCCGCAGCCGTTGTCAGCGAGGGGAAGAAGAAATTACCCATGCTGTAAACAATGGGCTTTCCGCGATAAGTCTCAAAGCCCTGCATACAGTGCGTATGACCTGCCACCACCGCATCGGCACCCATATCCACGATCAAGCGATAACGGTCTACCGTTTCGGGACCGGGCACGGGATCGTATTCATTTCCGCCGTGGAACAGCACCACGACAAAATCTGCCAAAGCCTTTTCCTCGGCAATGCGGTCACAAAGGCGCTTCATGGAGAACACAGCAGAGCCCGCCTTGCTCGCCGTCGCGCCGCCGAACTCATTCTCGCAAACGGCGATAAAGGAGACCTTCATACCGTTCTTCTCGGCATACCATGCGCGGTAAGCCTCATCAATATTCTTGCCGCCGCCCACATAAGCGATGTTCATCTTATCCAAAAGCTCCAAGGTCGCACAGACCGCAGGCTCACCCAGATCGCCCAGATGGTTGTTGGCCAACACCGCACAGTCAATGCCCGCCTCCTCAAGGAAAGCGGCATTCTTAACGTCGCCGCGCAAGTTGGGGCCGCTCTTGGTGATGTTACAGCCCACATCCTCGTCGCACAAAACGCACTCCAAATTGGCGATACGGAAGTCAGCGGAATCCAGCACCGGCTTCATGTCGCGCAAAAGAGGCTTGCAATACGCCGCGTCGATCTTTTCACGGATCTTGTAAGTCGCCACATCGGCACAGACCATGATCTTCATGTAATTTTCCATTTGCGTTTCCTCTCTTTATGTAATAAATGTAATAATGATTTTCGATTTCAAGCCGCCCATCAGACAGAACGGAATCCGCGTCCGATGATCTCACTGGTAGACTGCACGATCACGAAGGCACCCGGGTCGAGCTCGCGGAGCTTCATCTTTAGCCGCGCACCCTCATACCGTTTGCACAGCGTAAATATCATCTTGCGTCCCGCGTGAGTATATTCGCCTCGCGCATCCACGGTGGTCGCGGAATGATGCATTTGATTGATAATAAAATCCACGATCGGTTCCGGATTGTTGGTGATGATGATAAAGGATTTGCAAACACGCAGATTTTCGATCACACCGTCCACCAAGAAAGCCTTGGCAAACAGACCCAAAAGCGAGAACAGTCCGACCTCAAGCCCAAAGACCGCAAAGGATGAAGCGGCTACGATAAAGTCGGTACACAACAGCGCTTTGCCCACATCCAACGAAGTGAATTTTTTGAGGATCAGCGCCACGATATCGGTACCGCCCGAGGAAGCCTCGGCATGGAACAGAATGGCAGAGCCGATACCCGTTAAGAAAATAGCGTAGACCAACTCCAAAAGAGGCTGATCGGTCATGGGGGCATTCAGCGGAACCAGCCATTCGAAGATCCAAGTAAAGCCCGAAAAAGCAAAACTGCAAATAACCGTTTTCGCGCCGGTCCCCCGCCCCAAAATCACGAAGCCGAGCACCAAAAGCAGGGCATTGATCACGAAGATCAATGTAGCGGGGGTCACGGGGATCAACTTACCGAGAATGGTAGCCACACCGCTGACGCCGCCGGTCGAAAAGCCGTTGGGGATCTTAAAGAAATACACGCCCACCGCCATCAACAGGCTTCCGACAAACATTTCCAGCCCTTCCAGCACCTTTTGTTTTACATTGTTTTTCATTTTTTGTGTCCCTCTTACTTTTTTGCTTTATTTTTTACTTTTAAAATCGATCCGCGTCTCACGGCTGACAGTGCCAAAAGGAAAAGACCACGGCATCCATTATCCCAAAAGGTTGGGGAAAAAGGTTGTCAGATTGCCCAATACCCATACCGCAAGGAGAATCACGGGAAGGATGAATTTAGCATACACATACAACCCTTTCGGGAAGCGCCATCCGCTACCTGCATTGGCCTCCTTGATGAAATTATCCCATCCCCATCCGTACCGCTTGGAGGTGCAGAACAGCACATAAACCAACGAGCCAAGCGGAAGAATGTTATTGCTGATAATAAAGTCCTCCAGCGACATAACATTGCTCCCCGCCCCGAGGGGTTGGAAGCCGGAAAGAACATTGAAGCCGAGCGCACACGGGAGCGCCAATACCGCCACAAGCCCCATATTGATCAAGCAAGATTTTCGGCGGCTCCAACCGCGAAGCTCCATTCCGATGTTGACGATATTCTCAAACACCGCTATCACCGTCGAAATAGCGGCAAAGATCATAAACAGGAAGAACAAAGAGCCCCAAACGCGACCGCCCGCCATAGAGTTGAATACATTGGGCAGTGTCTTGAAAAGCAGATCGGGTCCGGAATCGGGATCGATCCCATACGCAAAGCACGCAGGAATCACGATCATACCTGCCATAAATGCCACAAAGGTATCCAAGAGCGCCACCGAGACCGACTCTCCGAGAAGACGCTTGTCCCGTCCGATATAAGAGCCGAAGATCGCCATCGAACCCATACCGATCGACAGCGTGAAGAATGCCTGACCGAGCGCGGCGAACGCAACCGTTCCAATGCCGCCCTCGACCATCTTACCAAAATCGGGCACGAGGTAATATTTGAGGCCCTCGCCCGCGCCGTCCAACGTCACGGCACGCACCGCCAGTGCGGAGATGATGACCAACAGCAGGACCATCATCACCTTCGTCACCTTCTCGACGCCCTTCTGCAAGCCGATCGAGCAGATGAGGAAGCCGAGCACCGTCGCGAGCGCCATATACCCGACCACCAGCCACGGGTCAGCGGTCATCTCCCCAAACTGCGCGGACACCTGCGTCGGGGTCTGCCCGATGAAATCACCACGCAGCATCTTGACAAAATAGGCGAACATCCAGCCGGTGACGGTGGTGTAGAACATCATCAGTAGGTAGTTGCCCGCCATACCGATCCAGCCGAACCAGTGCCACTTCGCACCCTGCGGCTGCAGCGCGCGGAAGGAAGCACCGATGCTCTTCTTGCTGGCGCGACCGACGGCAAACTCCATCGTCATGATCGGCAGACCGAAAATCACCAAAAACAACAGATACATCACGATGAACGCGGCACCGCCATATTCACCGACAATATAGGGGAAACGCCACACATTCCCCAAACCGATGGCACAACCCGCCGAGATTAGAATAAATCCCAGACGGGAGCCGAGCTTTTCTCTTTCCATAAACACCCTCCTTGATTAATAAGTCCATCCTCATCATAGCACACACACGCCGATTTTTCAACCGTGAATTACCGTGTAGGTTTGTCAATGATGTGTTACAAAAATGAGTCAGAAAACTTCGCCGGTGGACAAGAAGTGGTTCAAGTATTCATTAGGGGACTTCCAACCGAGCGGACGCATGGGAAAATCATTGTATTTTCTGCTGTGAACAGCCAATTGCT
>JAZSPB010000086.1:0-19120 GCA_045537235.1 Eubacteriales bacterium | reverse complement strand
CCCCCATGTGGTATCGCTATGTTCGCACAAACTACAGAAAGGGCGCAGGTCAAAAGTTTTTGCGGAGCTTTTTTCAAAAAGCGACCTCCCCTGCCCGCAGGCGCCGCCTCCCCTCATTCCATTTGTTAAAAAAGCGCTATAAAATATTGCTTTTTTGCGATTTATGTATCTTTTTTTCAAAAGATTTAGGATATCTCTTTAAAAATTGAGGGGAATATGGTACAATAAGAATATGATATTGTTTTCACGAGGAGAATCCCATGAAAAAAACATATGTTTTTTGTTTGAGCATCCTTCTTGCGATGATGCTTTTAATACCATCGATATCCGCGGTTACGGGGGAAGACGGGGAGATCGATGTTTCTGCGAATCGTTTTATGTGTGATACCTTGAATTCGGAGTTGGCGAGTTTCTCGGAAAGGGAAGACGGTTCCTTGCTGGTCACTTTTCGGAACGGCGCGCCTACACTGAATGTAGTTTCACCTGCGCTTGAGGGAACGGAGGAGTGTAATGCTATCCGTATTGTGCTGAAAAACAATTCGGCTTGCAATCAGTTGTTTTTTCGCTATACTTACCGAGGTGAGATTGAGGAGATCGTTGTTCCCATCACTCGACGCGGTGACAAGGAGTCCTATTATATCTATCCGAAAAACGTGGAGGGAATGAGCGATATCAGCATTCGCTTTTCGGGGGTCTACAGCGGTACGCTTGAACTGTATTCTATGAGTGCGGTCTCTATTTATGATGACAGCGCCGAGGAGCCCGGAGACATTCAGAATTGCATATATGATCCGATAACCGACTCGGTACGGATCAGCGGAACGGTAGATCATGCCATTGCTACTGACACGCGCAACTCGACAGTAGAGGTGTATGCCTTTGACGCAGGCATTCACATTACTCACCAACAGATCAATGAAGCTACACCCCTTGCCACAGCGCCGCTTTCAGTTCGCTTTGAATTTGAAGTGAAAGATATTTCTTTTTCTGAACGATTTTTGCAGTATGTGGTGGCGATCATGAGCCCTGACCGGCAGGTTATCTATGCCTACACCCCGCATTATCCTTGCGTGATGGGGGCGGAAGAGGAAGCGGTTCCTTTTAAAGGCATACATACGCAATATACGGTGCTGGCCAATCGAGCGGATACCGGTCTTGCGATCGTGGATGTGGAGCCGGAGCGGTTGCAGAGCCCACAAAACAACGGATTGTTGCACATTGCGGACGGCAATTATTTTTACATAGATCGATCCTATATTTATGAGTTGGACGAACAGATTAAGCAATATGGTGCGGACGGATGTCGAGTCTATCTTCGTTTTTTGTTGTCGGAAGAAAGTTTTGCGATAGAGAATGAGACGGCATCGGACGCTCCAAAGGCTCCTATGAGCGATGCGGATCGGTTGAGATTGTTTGCTTATACCGATTTTTTGTGTGAGCGGTATTCGGCGGAAAGCGATGGGCTTGTGAGCGGTATTGTGGTCGGTCGTGCGGCAGATGATATCGACGGATATTCTCGGTGGAACATTTCAGCAAAAGAATATACACGCCTTTATGCCGATGTGCTTTATACCGTTTCAGAGGCTGCACGAGCTCAAGAAAGATATATGGATATTGTAGTTCCCGTCAGCAATCGAAATGACTATACTGCTCGGTTGACGGAAAGAGGATCCATGTCCTCACCTGAACTGTTTCTAACCTCGCTTTGTAAGCTGTTAAATGATCGATTTGGTAACGGACTTGCCATAAGAGTTATGGTTGAAGATGACACGATTCCCGGTGTTTTGATGGGAGAGACGTCTTCTCCTAATGTTTTTTCGGCAGAAAATATTGAGGCACTCACGGTTCTGTTGCAGTTCCTTGAAAAGAAATATGAGTGCATTAAGGATAGCTATCTGTATTATTGGATGCCCGAAGACAGTGTGCGCATTCAAACTTTGTGCTACTCGTATGTATATGCCTATTATCGATTGTCGACCGCCGGCGCGACGGCAATGGTTCTTTCCACAGAAAATTTGGGTGGGAAGGAAATAGAACAGCTTTTTGATACCGTAAAATATATAGATACGCAGTTGGGTGAGGTGAAAAACAAGGCGATTCTGGACACCTTCAAGATTGACGAATGGGGAGAGGTCATTCCCGGGTTTGATTTTGATAAGGTACAAACGAGAAATGTTTTTGTTTACGAAAATTATAAAATGTCCTCGGGCGATCTGAAAGGTCGGTATATAATGTGGGATTATCAGCAGGGAAGAAGTATTTACGATTGGTATGCTGACAAAACAACCCGGCTGACCGTAAAAGATGTTGAGAAGTTTGGTCGGGTTTTGGTAGCTTCGATCACACCCAAGGCTGAACAAGCAGGATACTCGGAGATCATATATGACTATTCGGCAGATGAGATCATGAGTGTGGTGGATATGCTGTCAATGGATGTGGCAATCGACGGAGAGTCGGGCACGGAATATAAAGTGATTTTTGAAATATGCGGAGATCATTCTTCGTGTGAGGTGAGTGCGACAATTTCTTCCGGTGAAAAGGTTACCGTTTATTTGAGCACCTTGAAGCTGGACAAGAACGACTCCGTACGAAATATTCGTGTTTTTTCTGCTCCGATAGAAAGCGATGCGGCCTATGAGATTTATATTGAAAATTTAGCCGCTCACAGTAACAGTTTGGATGACGAGTCACTGGCGCAGGCAATCGTAGAGGCAAAATTGAATTCAACAACGACTCCGGACGATGCAGAAAAGTCCAAGGACGATATGCGCCAATTTGTTGTTGTTTTGACATTAACACTGCTTTGCATTGTGCCGATCATTCTTCTCATATCGTCAAGAAGACGCGGTAATGAAGAATAAAAGTATTTTGTCGGAAGGATTTCACGGCAGCTTTCAACCAAAAGATGATTTGTTTTGGGTACTTTCCCCTTTTTCGACACTTTTGAAGCAAAGCACTATTTTGAATATAAAACTTCTTAAATTCAAAATGGTTTTTGATGGAAAACCATTAATTGTTTGGGTTTTGACGATTTTTGTGTTTTGAAAAAGAAATTTCAATGTTTTCTTTTTAGCATTTATTTCCATCAAAAATGCTTTTTCTTGCTTTTTTGACAATGGGAAAGGGGATAATAAAATGGATTATATTGTTTGATCTTCTTTGCTTTTGCTATTCCTGTTCTTTTGGAATATGTTTAAAATTGCGTTGAGCAGAAGCTGACTGAAAAATCGTCAAGGGGAGGGGAAATGCTTGCACTTTGGTTGATTAGATGTTGGTGATAAAAAACATTGCATTTTCTCCCCCCCTTCCCACACGACATTTTGAAAAAATGCGCGAAAAAATCAAAAAAATTTTCAAATTTATTTGAATTTTCGCTATTTATATGATATAATATATAAGATTTCAGTTTGCGGAGGTAAAAGCGTGGCAGACTTTATCAAAAACCTTTTGGCTTTTCTTACAAATGTTTGGGAAAATCATATTTGGCGATACTTGAGCGATTTTTCCTATGTCGATGCTCTGGACATCTTGTTCTTGTCTTTGCTGCTTTATGTTGCTTATAAATTTATGCGTGACCGAAGAGCGGGAAAATTGGCGATGGGACTTCTGATCTTTGTTGCCCTTTTGATCGTCAGCTCGGTTCTGGAGATGCACGCGATCCAATTTATTTTCCGCAATTTCTATCAGATTGGCTTTCTTGCCGTGGTCATTGTCTTTCAGCCGGAGCTTCGTGCGGGCTTGGAAAAAATGGGCACTTCACCGTTTTCGGGTCTGAAAGGGCTTGCCCCCTCGGATACGAAGGAGATTGCCAGCACCACCGCCGATATTGACGTGATCTGCGAGGCGGTCTGCGATATGGCGCGTTCCAAAACCGGTGCACTGATCGTTATTGAGCGCTCCACCAAACTCGGTGAATACATAAAGTCGGGTGTCCTTATCAATGCGCAGATGTCTCCCTTCTTGATCCGCAATATCTTTTTCAACAAGGCACCGCTCCATGACGGTGCGGTCATCATTCGCGGACACCGCATTTTTGCGGCGGGATGCTTTCTTCCCCTTTCCACCAAGGACGATATCGTCCAAAGCCTCGGCACTCGTCACCGTGCGGCTATCGGTATGAGTGAAGCCAGCGACGCGGTGGTCATCGTGGTGTCGGAGGAGACGGGCATTATCTCGATCGCTACCGACGGTTCTTTGAAGCGAAATTTCAATTATAATTCTTTGAAGCAGGATCTTGTGAAACTGTTGGTGCATTCCAACCGCAAACCTCAAGAGAACGGTTCGGATCGAAAGAATAAGTAAGGAGATCGTATGGACAGAGAGAAAAACATAGATGCATCCTTGTCCCAAGACGAGGATTATGCCGTAAAAACCAGTCGGCGTTCCAATATCATATCGTATATTGTGTGTGTTTTGGCTGCCATTGTTATTTGGCTTCTGATCATGAATCTGAATGAGCCGACGAAAAATCCGTCGGAGTCGGATGGAGCGGATGCCGATGCATCGGCAGTGGTTGATCTTGCGGATTTTGTACTATGAGTAAGATCAAAGCCACCTCCTTTATCGTGTCGAACCTGTCTTTGCCCTTCGATGCGGAGGAGAATGAGATCATAAACAGCGCAAAAAAGAAAATGAAGCGGGTTGGTGTGGAACCGACCGGGCTTCATTTTCGCCTTTATAAAAGGTCTTTAGATGCGCGAAAAAGAGGGGATATTCGTGCGGTTTGCTCCGTCTTGGTTGAGACAGAGAGACCGATTTCTGTAGATCCGGATCGTCTTTTGGGGCAATCGGTTCGCTTGGCATCCTTTGGGGAGCCGAGTGTTGTCTTTGGAAGCGAACCTATGGGTGCAAGACCGCTTGTTGTGGGGATGGGACCTTGCGGAATGTTTGCCGCGCTTCTTTTGGCAGAAAACGGATACCGTCCCATTGTGATTGACCGAGGCGCATCGGTTGGTGACCGCGTTCGTGCCGTAGATGCCTTTTATAACCAAAAGATTTTGGATTCCAATACCAATATTCAGTTTGGTGCAGGCGGCGCAGGTACCTTTTCGGATGGCAAATTGGTTACGCGGATCGGAGATGAAAATTGCAATTATGTTCTCCGTACCTTGCATGAGTTCGGCGCACCGAACGATGTGCTGACCAAAGCCAAGCCTCACATTGGAACAGACATTTTGCGAACGGTCGTGGACAATATTTTGCATCGCGTGGAAGAGATGGGCGGAACCTTGATGTATCAGTGCCGTTTGGAAGCGATTTCTCGCGGAGTTGGCAATACGTTGATCGCCAAAACGACGGTTGGAGATATCGTTTGCGGATCCCTTGTTTTGGCCGTGGGACACAGCGCACGAGATACCTACGAAATGCTGATGAAAAAGGGCTTCCTTTTGACCCCCAAGCCTTTTTCCGTGGGGGTTCGTATTGAGCATTTGCAAGAAAATATCGATCGTGCCATGTTTGGCGATCTGGCAGGGCACCCCAAATTGGGACGCGCCGAATATAATTTGTCATACACAGGCGACGGACGGGGTGTGTACACCTTTTGTATGTGTCCCGGCGGAGAGGTGGTGGCAGCAGCCTCCGAAGAGGGAGGAGTGGTGGTCAACGGCATGAGCCATTATGCCCGTGACGGAAAGAATGCCAATGCCGCGCTTGCCGTTTCGGTCACGCCCAATGATTGCGGTAATGACGTGAGACGCGCGATCCAATTTCAAAGGGAGTTGGAACGTGCCGCCTTTTCCCTCGGAGGAAGTGATTATGCCGCTCCCATTCAGACAGTAGGGGATTTCATGCGAGGAGAGCTTCGAAATGAGCCGACCGCGGTGTTGCCAAGTTATATGAACGGACATTGCCGTGTGGCGGCACTGGATCGTATCTTGCCCGATTTCGTGAGTGAGGGATTGCGGCGAGGCATTTCCGTATTTGATAAACGGCTTCCCGGTTTTGGCGCGGAAAATGCGATCTTGACCGCTGTCGAGACCCGAACCTCTGCGCCGCTTACCATTAAGCGAACAGAAGCATTGACCGCATTGGCAGATGACTTGGTGTACCCCTGCGGAGAGGGAGCAGGATATGCGGGGGGGATTACCAGTGCCGCAGTAGACGGAATTCGCGTTGCAATGGCTATCATGGCTCGCTTTTCTAACAAGCTCCCGAAAGATACCAACGATTAAGAAAGGTTTGAAGATATGCTGACTACGGCAAAAGTGATCCGAGTGGAAGATGATCATGCCATCGTGGAGGTGCAACGGAAATCCGCTTGCGAAGGATGCCACAAAATGACATCGGGTGAAGGTTGCGGTGTATGTTCTTTGCTTGGTTCGAACAATCGGTTTACCGCCAAGGCCGATAATCGGATCGGTGCCAAGGAAGGGGATCGAGTAGAAGTGCGCTCTGCTACAGAACGGGTGTTGTTTTATTCCGCGCTTGTGTTTTTGGTTCCCGTGATCGTCGGTATTCTTTTATACGCGGTTTCGGGGTACATCTTTGAGAGGGAATTGTACCGATATGTGACGCTGGCCGTGGGATTTGTCATTTGCTTTTTCGGTGTGTGGTTGTATTCCAAATTTGTGATATCCAAACGTTGCGACATTGAAATTGTGCGTATTTGTAATTCCGCAGCGCCAACAGAACAAGAATAAAGGAAATTAGAATATGGAAACCCGTAAAATATGGAAGGTTGGCGCGTTGGAAGAGAACGCAGAAAGCCTTTGTGCCATTAATGATATTGCTTCGCGATTCGGTATTACCGAGGCGTGTGCCAAGCTGTTGTATTTGCGCGGCTACGATACCGCAGACAAGGCCGAGCCGTTTTTGCGAAAAAACGATCTTTCGATCTACGATCCGTTTCTCATGAAGGATATGGATAAAGCGGCGGAAAGAGTGGTTCGCGCCGTTTGTGAGTCCGAAGCGGTCACCATTATAGGTGATTACGATGCCGACGGTGTTTCGTCCACCGCGGTATTGTATTTGTATTTGAAATCAAAAAATCCCGATTTAAAATTGAAATATTATATCCCCGACCGTTTTTCGGAGGGGTATGGAATGTCTCGCAAAGCTATCGATGTGATTCGGGAAGAAGGTTGTGATCTCATCATAACCGTAGATAACGGCATCACGGCGATTGATGAGGTAAAATATGCCATGAGCCTCGGCATTGATGTTGTGGTCACCGATCACCATGAGTGCCGCGAAATCCTTCCGGAGGCTCTTGCCGTTATTGACCCGCACCGTCCCGATTGCCAATATCCTTTTTCCGACCTTGCGGGAGTGGGTGTGGCTTTTAAGCTGGTCACCGCCGTGGAGACCCTTTTGCGAGGGGAGTCTTGCCCCTCCACAGAAACGGTCATGGACATCTATCGCCAATATTCCGATCTTGTCATGTTGGGGACGGTGGCGGATGTGATGCCCGTGGTAGACGAAAACCGAGCCATCATTGTGCAGGGACTTGAAAAACTTAAAAAGAATCCGCGTCCGGGTCTTCGTGCGCTTTTGCAGAAGATCTCTTCCGACAAGGGAATGACGGTGATCAATACCTCGACGATCGGATTTGGCATAGGTCCCCGAATCAATGCGGCCGGACGGATGGCTCATGCCTCCCGTGCTGTGGAGCTGTTGCTGGCAAGTCCCGATGAATGTAAGAAAAGCAATCTTGTCGACCTACTGGCCGAAAATCTTTGCGAGCTTAATGCCGAGCGGCAAAAGGAAGAGACTGCTATCATGCGATATTTGGATGACCGCATTGAGGAGCAATGTAATTTAAAAGAGGATCGAATTCTTGTGATCGCAGATGACGATTGGCATCCCGGTGTTATTGGTATTGCGGCTTCCAAGGTCTCGGAAAAGTACGGTCGCCCCGCGATCCTGATCACTTTCCGCGGAAACGAGGGAAGCGGACGAGACAAACACGATATGGGACGCGGTTCAGGCAGAAGTATCGAGGGACTCAATCTCATCGAGGCTATCTGCGCGTGCGGTGACTGTCTTGTGAAATACGGCGGTCACGAATTGGCTGCGGGACTTTCACTGGAACGCGGTCAAGTGGAGGCATTCCGAACAGCGATCAACGATTACATAAAGGCACATGAGACAGAGGAAATGTGGCTCTCCACAGTCAAGGCGGACATGGAGCTGTTACCCTCGGAGCTTTCTATGACATTTGCCGAAAACATGGCGCTTTTAGAGCCTTTCGGCATCGCCAACCCCACACCGCTCTTTATGATGCGAGATGTGACGGTGGTAAGCACACGCCCGATCGGAAACGGAAGCCATTTGAAATTCCGCTTGGAAAAGGATGGAGTGCCGCTGGCGGCCGTTATGTTTCATGCTTGCTATGAAGCCTTTAATTATAATTCGGGTGAACAGGTCGATATGCTTTTCAATGTGGATGTCAATGAATATAACGGCAGTCGTACCGTTCAACTTCTTGTCCGTGAGATTCGGTATGCCGAAAGCTTTTCCAATCGGATGGAGAAGGCGCGGAAGCGCTATCGTGACATTCTTGACGGAGCAGAATTTTCCCCCGAGGAGGATGTCCTTCCTTCGCGGAATGATTTTGCGGTGGTATATCGGTTGCTTCGCGCCTATAACGGAGCCGATGTGACGGTGCTTGCGGAAAACCAAATGTTTGCGCGAGTCAATGCCGATTCTAACGGGCAGATTCATTGGATCAAGTTCCGTTTGATCTTGGACGTTCTTGATGAGATGGCGCTGTGCAAGATCTGCCGACTGGATGAAAAATTGATCGAATTCCATGTGGATATGTCGGCCGCACGGGTGAATTTAGATAGCTCGCCCCTTTTATTGCGTTTGCGCGCAGGCTGTAAGTGATTGAAAAGGAGTTTCCTATGAGTGATAAGATGGATACCGGCTTTGATCGTTTGTTGACCCTTCTCAAGCGGGATCAACAGCGGTACAATGTTGAAAAAATACAGGCCGCCTATGAATATGCCAAGTCGCTTCATGAAGGTCAATTTCGTGTCAGCGGCGACCCCTATATTTCCCACCCTGTGGCTGTGGCCGAGATCGTGGCGGGATTGGGTTTGGATACCGACTCGATCTGTGCGGCGCTTTTGCATGATACGGTAGAGGATTGCTCCGATAAAACCGATCTGGGGATCGTACGCAAGCAGTTTGGCGAGGATGTGGCCATGCTGGTGGACGGTCTGACCAAGATCGTCATGATGAAGATCGAGGATAAAGAAGAAGCACATATCGAGAGCCTTAGAAAAATGCTTTTGGCCATGTCCAAGGACATCCGTGTTATCTTTATCAAGCTGTGTGACCGTTTGCACAATATGCGCACTCTCGGTGTCAAGCCTGACGGAAAGCGGAGAATTACCGCACTTGAAACCATGCAGGTATACGCACCGCTGGCACACCGTCTGGGTATGCAGAAGATCAAGCAGGAATTGGAGAATCTCAGCCTTGAATTCCTGGATCCCATCGGCTTTGAGGAGGTCAAGACCGATATTGAGAAAAAATACGGTCAAAATCTCAACTTCATCGAGGGCATTCGCTCTATGGTGGAGAATAAACTGGATGAATGCAATATCAAGTTTACACTGGAAGGGCGAATCAAGTCGGTATACAGCATTTATAAGAAAATGTATACGCAAAACAAGAGCTTTGATGAGATCTATGACTTTTATGCACTCCGTGTGATCGTGGATACCGAGCTGGATTGTTATACTGTCCTTGGTTTGATCCATGAGATGTTTAAGTCGATTCCCGGTCGATTTAAGGATTATATTTCCACGCCCAAACCCAATATGTACCGCTCGCTTCACACTACGGTCATCGGACGGGACGGTATTCCCTTTGAGGTGCAGATCCGAACCTATGAGATGCACCATATCGCGGAGTACGGTATCGCGGCGCACTGGAAATACAAGTCGGGTGAACGCTCCAAGGAGGATATGGACAAAAAACTGGAGTGGGTATCCCGTCTTGTGGAGACCGAGAACGAAACACGCGATCCCGATGAGTTTTTAAATGCCATCAAGACCGATATTTTCCACGACGAGGTATTTGTATTCACCCCCAAGGGCGATGTTATCCAGTTGCCGCAAGGCTCCACGGTTATCGACTTCGCCTATGCTATCCACACGGCGGTGGGCAATAAGATGATCGGTGCCAAGATCAACGGTATGATCGTTCCCATTGACCGTGCACCGCAGAACGGCGAGATCGTGGAGATCATCACGTCTGCGGGAACCAAGGGACCCAGCCGCGATTGGCTCAAGATCGTCAAGACCAGCGAGGCTCGCAACAAGATCCGTCAATGGTTTAAGAAGGAAAAGCGAGCGGACAACATTGTGGTCGGAAGATCCATGATCGAGGCGGAATTCAAGAAATTCGGACGTTCCAGCACCGAAACACAGAGAAATGAGGTGGTGCTGGCAACTGCTGTTCGTATCGGATACAATTCGGCGGAGGATTTCTACAATGCGATCGGCTACGGCGGTATTACGGTCTCTAAGATCGCTAACAAGCTCCGTGACGAGTTTGACAAGGTGGTTAAGCCCGAGATCATAGAGGAGCCCGTGGTTACCGAGGAAACCATCCAAGTGGTGGAAAAGCCTCGAAACCTCAAATCCGACAGCGGAATTGTGGTTGACGGTGCCAGCGGATGTAAGGTGAAATTTGCCCGTTGCTGTAACCCGCTTCCCGGAGATAAGGTGATCGGCTTTATCACCAAGGGCTACGGTATTTCCATTCACAAGAGCGATTGTCCCAATGTCCTCGAGGCACAAGCCAGAGAGGACAATGACAAGTCCCGTTGGTTGGAGGCGCACTGGGACAATGGCGGTGTGTCCAATCGTACCAGCCATTACGAGGCAATGCTTCAAGTCTTTGCCGATGATAATATCGGTGTTCTTGCCGCCATTTCTGTAGCCTTGGCCGATATGAGAGTATCCATTCTTCAGATCAACACCTCCAAGAGACAGGATGAAAAGGTGATGATCAATTTGAAGATCAGTTGTAAAAATACAGAGCATTATTCCTCCATCGTTGCACGTTTGAAGGGATTGAAAAATGTCATCAGTGTGACCAGAGGATATGTATAACTAAAGGAGAGCAAAACTATGATTGCGGTGATCCAGAGAGTAACCGGGGCGTCTGTAACAGTAGAGGGGAATATCGTCGGTGCGTGCGGAAAGGGGCTTATGATCCTTCTCGGCGTGGCCGCAGGGGATGAGAAAAAGGATGCCGAGGTGCTTGCTGCCAAGATTTCAAAGCTTCGCATTTTTGAGGATGAGAATTGCAAAATGAATCGCTCGATCATGGCTGAGGATGGAGAGGCTTTGGTTGTCTCCAACTTCACTTTGCTGGCCAATTACAGCCATGGCAACCGTCCCGAATACCTGTCTGCGGCGCATCCTTCTGTGGCACAACCGCTTTACGAGTATTTCTGTGAACGGCTGGGCGAAAGTGTCCCTCATGTGGGACGAGGTGTGTTTGGTGCGGATATGGCCGTTAACATCATGGGCGACGGTCCCGTGACCATCGTGATGGACAGCAAGGTGCTGATCAAATAATGGAAGGGAAAGGACAAACATGAAATTATATATTGATGGAAA
Organism: Eubacteriales bacterium; assembly: GCA_045537235.1. Classification (GTDB taxonomy): domain Bacteria; phylum Bacillota; class Clostridia; order Oscillospirales; family CAG-272; genus RGIG8775. The sequence goes on along the minus strand of JAZSPB010000086.1, from coordinate 7,538 downwards.
TATAAACCGATATTATGTCCAGACCCTTTGCATGATCTTTTTCCCCGGCGAGAAATTTCCCACCGATGAGGAGGTAACGGAAGCTACCCCTGTTCTTGATTTGAAATTGACCTGTACAGAAGAAAAAGCGGTGGCCGAAGTTACCGTTAAGAGAGGGAAGAATGAGGCTTCGGCCGTCAAGGAATATCCCTTCAATGAGGCGGTCAGTGAGGAGAGGACAAGAAAACTTGCCGTAGGCGGTGCGGTCATTACCGCATTGGGTGAGTTGATCCGCTATAAGCCTGCGTGGGGAATGCTTGTTGGAGTAAGACCCTCCAAGGTAGCCATGGAAATGCTTAACAGCGGCATGAGTAAGACGCGCGCCAAGCGAACATTGATCTCCGATTTTATGACTACCCCAAAAAAAGCAGGTCTTGCCGTTGATGTGGCACGCATGGAAAAGGAGATTATCGGTCATCCCGATCCCTGCGATTGCAGCATTTATATCTCTATCCCGTTTTGTCCCACGCGCTGCGCATATTGCTCCTTTGTTTCGTATACCTCCAAGCGACTGCTGTCTCTCATTCCCGAATATGTGGAGCGGCTTTGCTTGGACATTAACGATACCTTTGACACGGTGGATAAGCTGGGACTTCATGTGAAAACCATCTATATTGGCGGCGGTACCCCCACCACTCTTACCGCAGAGCAATTGGAGAAACTTTTGGGTACAGTGTCGTCGAGAATCGACACGGCAACTTTGGAGGAATATACTCTTGAGGCCGGTCGTCCCGACACCATTGAGGCAGACAAGCTGGCCATCGCCAAGCGGTACGGTGTCACGCGCATGAGTGTCAACGCGCAATCGCTTTGCGAGGAGGTTTTGACACAGATCGGACGTGCCCACTCGGTGGAGTCCTTCTACGAGGCATATCATATCGCGCGAGAGTCGGGCATACAATATATCAACACCGACCTGATCGCAGGCTTGCCCGGTGATAAATTCCCAAGCTTTTCCGCTACCTTTGACAAGATCGTAGAGCTTTCTCCCGATAATATTACAGTGCATACCTTCTGCGTCAAAAAGTCGGCGGAAATTCTCCAAAAAGGTGCAAAGGTCTATTCGATCACCGGCGGCGATGTGGGAAAATGTGTAGACTATTCCCAGCTTCGCGCCGCGCAGGCAGGCTATCTTCCTTATTATATGTACCGCCAGAAAAACACGGTCGGGAACTTCGAGAATGTGGGCTTTGCCAAGCCGGGCGCCGAAGGTCTTTACAACGTGTACATGATGGAAGAAGTACATACCATCTTGGCGGCAGGTGCAGGTGCTGTGACAAAGCTGGTGGACTACCGCACCGCCGAGGACGGAAAGATCAAGATCGAGCGTATTTTCAACGATAAGTACCCTTACGAGTATCTTCGCGACAATAAGAGCAGTGAGATCAACAGAGGGGTTGTGGAATTTTATGAAAAGCACGGATTTGTATAAACGAAAGGTTTTGTCATGAATATTCTGATCAAAAATGTAAAATTGCCCGAGGCATACGGCTTCGGTAATGATGCGGTAACGGTAGAGGTCATCGACCGCGTCTTTGGTCATGTCGGTCGCGTCGCACCGCATGAAGAGAAGGACTATGACGAGGTGATCGACGGACGGGAAGGACTCCTGATCCCCGGTCTGTATAATACCCACTGTCACGCAGCTATGACCATCTTCCGCGGCTACGGAGAGGACCTTCCTCTTGACCGATGGCTGAATGAAAAAATATTTCCTGCCGAGGATCGGTTGACTTCCGAGTCGGTTCGCGTAGGCACTGAATTGGCAATAGCCGAAATGCTTCGCGGCGGTATCGTTTCCTTCTCGGATATGTATATGTTTGAGGATATTGTGGCAGAGGTAGTGTTGAATACGGGTATCAAGGCCAATTTGTCTCGTTGTATCGTGTCCTTTGACGACAGTGATCCTTCGAGGGACTCCCGCGTGTTGGAGTCGGCTCGTTTGATCTCCGATTACCACGGCGCAGATGACGGACGACTTCGCATCGATATGAGTCTTCATGCCGAGTATACCAATACCGAGCGCATGAGCCGCTATGTGGCCGAGTACGCTCGCGAGAGGGAGCTTGGTGTTCAGGTACACATTTCCGAGACCGAAAAGGAGCATTTGGAGGCAATGAGCCGTCGCAACGGCAGAACACCTACTGAGTTTTTCTGCGATTGCGGCCTATTTGATGTTCCCGTTACGGCAGCACATTGTGTTTGGCTTTCGGAAAATGATAAGCGACTCTTTGCCGAAAAGGGCGCAACCGTGGCGCATAATCCCGTCAGCAATCTCAAGTTGGGAAGCGGTGTCATGCCCTTGAGGACGATGTTGGATCACGGCATCAATGTAACACTTGGAACCGACGGTACAGCCTCCAATAACAATCTGGATATTTTCAAAGAAATGCAATATGCTGTTCTTTTGGCCAAGGGGATCAGCCGCAGACCTGAAAGTGTGACGGCAAGTGAGATGTTGCCTCTTGTGACCGAGAATGGCGCACGCGCTCAAGGAAGAACCCTGTGCGGACGCATTGCCGAGGGGTATCGCGCTGATGCGGTTCTTGTCGATCTTGACACAGTGAATAATATTCCTTCATACGGATACGAAACCACCTTGCTTTACAGCTCCCGTTCCTCTGATGTGCGCATGACCATGGTAGACGGACGGGTGCTTTACTGCGACGGTGAGTATAAAACCATAGATGTCGAAAATCTTAAGTATAGAGCAAAGGACGTTATTAAGCATTATTTTGACTGATAGGTCGGTGATTGCGTGAATAACGATGCCTCGGGAAAGAGGTTCCTTTCGGGCGTGACGGCGCTCACCCTGTCCACGGCGGTGGTTAAGGTCATAGGGCTTGTATACAAGATCCCAATGATGCACAGCCTAGGTGCCGAAGGAATGGGGTATTTCAACTCGGCATACGAGCTGTATTCTTTGTTTTTTGTCATGGCAACCGCGGGACTTCCCGTGGCATTGTCCATTTTGGTTTCCGAAAGTCTTGCTCATGGACGGCTTCGAAACGTTAAGAAAATATGGGGCGTGTCCTTTTCGCTGTTTTTGGCGTTGGGATTTGTCGGTGCCCTTGTTATGAGCTTGGGGGCGGATTGGCTCTCCCGTCTTGTGGGGAGCCCCGATTCCCGTATCTGCATTGCGTTGATCGCCCCCACTGTTTTTTTTGTGGCTGTCTCGGGTGCGGTTCGCGGATATTTCCAAGGAAATCAAAATATGATCCCCACGGCAGTATCGCAGGTTGTCGAGGCATTGGGAAAACTGGTTTTGGGTCTTATCCTTGCGGTGTGGGCCGTTCGAACGGGGAAGAGACCACAGGAAGCGGCGGCTTTTGCTGTGCTGGGCTTGGTGGCAGGCTCGGCAATCTCTATGCTGTACCTTCTGGTTTCCCGCGCGCGGCAGCGGCTCCGTGTAGACGTATTTTGCACGGATCTTTCGACAGACTCTGTAGGGCGGATTTTTTCAAAATTGTTGTTTCTCGCCGTACCCGTAACGGTTAGCGCATCCTTGTCAAGTCTCACCCGTGTGGCAGATATGACTCTGATCCTGCATCGCATGGTAGATATCGGTGAGCAAGCTTCGGTTGCGACGGCTTTGTTCGGAAGCTACAGCACCTTGGCTGTCCCCATTTATCATTTGCCTTCCTCTCTAATGACAGGCGTAGCGGTTTCTTTGGTACCAAGCCTAACCGATGCGGTTGAGAGCGGGGCGCGGGAGAGGGAAGCGCATTTTGTGGACACGGCGATGCGTTTGTGTGCGTTGATTTCGATCCCTTGTGCACTCGGACTTGCGGTATTTAGCCATCCCATCCTCACCATGCTGTTTTCGGATCAAACCGAGGCGGTTGCGGTGTCGACACCTCTATTGGCTGTTTTGGGACTGTCGGTTCCTGCTTCTTGCCTCGTTGGAGTCACAGGTGCGGTGCTTCAAGCCCATAGAAAGGTATTGCATCCCATAGTGTCCATGCTGGTGGGAATTGCCGTCAAGATCTTGTCGGCCTATTTGTTGATCGGTATTCCCGGGATAGGCTTGCTCGGTGCGCCTATCAGCACTTTACTTTGCAACCTTGTTGCGGTGGGGATGAATCTTTATTTTGTTCAAAAATACAGTGTGATCTGTGAAGATCTGTTTTCACTCTTCATAAAACCTTTGGTAGCTTCGGTTGCGGCAATGGCGGCGGCTTTGGCTCTCTATATGCCTTTGGTGACTCGTTTTTCGGAGATTGTGGCATTTGTCGCTGCGCTTTTGATCTGCGGCAGTGTTTATTTTTTGCTTGCCGCGAAGCTGGGGGCAGTGAAGGCAGAGGATATGGCGATTTTCCCCGCAGGAGAACGACTGTCGGGATGGATTGAGAAAAAAAGAAGGATATAATAAAGGGTATAATAGATATAATAAAAGAAAGGCATTCAAAATGGAAAACAAACAGAAAATCTGTGAACTGCTTCAAAAGGATAAGTACGGATTTGAAGAGCTGGTTACCATCATGGAGGTTCTTCGCGGCGAGGGCGGTTGTCCGTGGGATCGCGAGCAGACGCATAAAAGTATACGAAATGATCTGATCGAGGAGACCTATGAGGTCATTGAAGCGATCGATACCGAAAATCCTGCGCTTCTCCGTGAGGAATTGGGAGATGTGTTGTTGCAGGTGGTATTTCATGCCAGGATCTCCGAGGAGGAAAAGCAGTTTGCCATTGGTGATGTCACTGATGAGATTTGTCGCAAGCTGATCCATCGTCATCCTCATGTATTTGCCGAGGTCGTGGCAGACACCTCCGAAGAAGTGCTGAAAAACTGGGAGAGCATCAAGAGCGATGAAAAGAGCCGCAAGACGGTTACCGACAAGTTGCGCGCCGTACCGCCCATGCTTCCTGCGCTCATGAGAGCCACCAAGGTGGGCAAGAAAGCCTCCTGCTTTGATTTTCCCGAGGTGTCCGATGTGATGGATAAGCTGTCCGAGGAATTCGTAGAGGTTTCGGAGGCCATTGAGGAAGGGAATTCTGCCCATATTCACGAGGAAATCGGTGACCTTTTGCTGACGGTTACCAGCCTTTGCCGCAAGCTCGGAGTGAGTGCCGAGGACGCTTTGCGTGATGCGACCGACAAATTTATCGATCGTTTTGAACGCATTGAAAATCATGTTTTGGAACAAGGAAAGGATATTTCCGAGGTTTCTCTGGTTGAGCTTGACAAAATTTGGTGCGAAAATAAGGAAAAATAACAAAAAAATGTGTTTTTTTTCTTAAAAATGTACGAAAATAGCAAAAAACCTCTTGATTTCTTGCGATTTAAATGGTATAATATTGATGTAGATGTTATGAATCATAACATGAAAAAACAAAAAAGAAAGGGTTTTAAATCATGAACAAGACAGATCTTATCAATGCCGTTGCCGCTAACGCAAATCTTACCAAGAAGGACGCAGAGGCTGCTGTTAACGCATTTACCTCCGCTGTTGCCGAGTCCCTTAAGAAGGGCGAGAAGGTTCAGCTCATCGGTTTCGGTACTTTCGAGGTTAGAGAAAGAGGCGCAAGAACCGGCCGTAATCCCCAGACCGGTGCTACCATCGAGATCGCTGCTTCCAAGGTTCCCGCATTTGTTGCAGGCAAGGGTCTTAAGGACGCTATCAAGTAATTTTAGAACCTTTTACAGGCAGACGGGCTAAGGCTTTGTCTGCCTTATTCTTTTGAAAAAGAGAGGAAAGCTTTATGCGATTGGATAAATTTTTAAAGGTGTCTCGTATTATCAAACGACGTACCGTGGCCAATGACGCGTGCGATACCGAGCGCATTGCAGTCAACGGACGGGTAGTTAAGGCATCGTACAGTGTCAAGGAGGGTGATGTCATTGAGGTCTCCTTCGGTCAGCGTACCCTCAAGGTTCGCGTTCGGTGTGTCAAGGATAATGTGGACAAGAACTCGGCATCCGAGCTCTACGAGGTCATTGACGAGTAGTCGGCATATTTGACAAGATCCCTTCATAAATTGTAGTATATCAATGCTACGGAGGGCAGGCGTATGAATGAAAGCAAACAAGTGCCGAGTGTCGTCCGTCATGAGATCTGTCTTAAGGATAGACGCTCTATGACGGTGAGCGGTGTCAAGGAGATCCTCAGCTTTGACGATCAGTCGGTCAGAATAATGACTGTCGGCGGCGAGGTAGAGATAGACGGGGACGGACTGCGCGTCAAGGTACTGGATGTGGAACGGGGATGTGTGGTTCTTGAAGGTCACATCGATGGGATCAATTATCAGGAGGAGCCTTCCGAGCATCGCGGCTTTTGGTCAAGGCTGATGCGGTAATGGGGATTCAACCCGATCTTCTTGTTCGCCTCCTTGTTGCTGCTTTGATCTGCGGCGCCGCACTCGGAGGACTTTATGATGTTGTTCGAATCAGCCGCGTTATGCTGGGGATGAGCCGATATACAGGAGCTGCGTGTGCCCCTGTCCTTCGCTCGCCCTTTTGTAAAAACAGCGCTCCCAAAGGGAAGAAAATGCCGCTTCGGGTAATGCGATCGGTGCTTTTGGTGGTTCAAGATTTTGTCTTTTGTTTGACGGTGGGCATTACAACGGCTTTATTGCTGTTCTCGCATAATAGCGGGGAGTTTCGAGGCTTTGTTTTGCTGGGCTTGGGGATTGGTTTTGCCGTCTATCATTTCACCGTGGGAAGATGGGTCATCCGTGCCTCGGAGTATGTGGTGTTTGCCATAAAAGCCGCATTCCTTTATGCCGTATACTACTTGACATGGCCTTTTATCACTCTTGGTCGTCGGGCATATGTCGGTATTGATCGCGCCGTGAAAAAGCAATGCCAAAAAAGCCGAGAAAAAGCAATTCGCCGCTATACCGAAAGATGCGGACAGAAACTCATGGCAGCGGCACAACAAGGATTTTTGAAAAAAGAGCAACGCGAAAAGTAGATCGTGCTCAACTATCCTGCGACAAAAATGAAAATTGCTCAATTTTTTTGCCTGTTCCTATTGACAAAATGACAAAAATCGGTTATACTATTGAAGTGCCGCGGTTTCGCGCGTGACACAAAGCGGGCTGGTGTAGCACAGTCGGTAGTGCAGCTGATTCGTAATCAGCAGGTCGCAGGTTCGAGTCCCGTCACCAGCTCCATCCTCATAGGTCAAAAATGCAACCTATACCAAAAGCCTTGTTTTACAAGGCTTTTTCGGTTTTTTAGGACTGTTTTTTGTCCTTTTGTTTTTTGCAACTTTTTCCGTGCCTTCGGGACTTGAACCTGCGACATTTTTTGTGCGAAATATTAAACTAATCGTTTATAAAAACAACCGAAATTGAACAACGCGGTTATTGTATTGTTACATGTTGTTTGTTATAATATAATCAGAACAAGCGCTTGTTACTTTGTTTTGGAGGAACAAAATGAACATATTTTTGAGTGAGCAACTAAAAAAGTTGCGCAAAGAGAAAGGAAACACACAGGAAGATTTGGCTATGCATCTTGGAATTACTACCCAGGCGGTTTCTAAATGGGAACG
>JAZSPB010000144.1:0-5726 GCA_045537235.1 Eubacteriales bacterium | reverse complement strand
TTGAGAACGTCAAATTCCGGAGTGGACTTGTCTGCTGTGCAGCAATGGATAGTGCCAAGTCCCCAGATTCTCTGCCAGAACGGACGGTTGAGTGTAAGGTCCATAATGCGGTAAAGGCGGACTTCTTCTTCCTTCTTGCTTAAAAAGCCCGATTCGATAAGAAGCTTGTCCTTTGTCAGCTTGTAGGTTGTAAATGTCCATGGAAGACCGAAAATCGTGCGTTTTTTGTCCTTCCATACATATTCGATGTTGTTTTCCATGCAAAATCCTCCGATTTCACTTTGTATGAGTCAATAATATCATACTTTCGGACAAATTTCCATAGTTTGTGTATAGAAATATAAAATATTTTGTGAAAAATAGTGAAAAGACCTATATAGGGCAAAAATGAAGAAAGCTTGCAGTTCAAATCCTGAACAAAAAAGAAAACCAGCACTTTCGTACTGGTTTATTCTTATGGTTGCGGAGGCAGGATTTGAACCTACGACCTTCGGGTTATGAGCCCGACGAGCTACCAGGCTGCTCCACTCCGCGATATGGTGCCGGAAACGGGAATCGAACCCGTACGATACTTTCGTATCACGGGATTTTAAGTCCCGGGCGTCTGCCAATTCCGCCATTCCGGCGAATTCTCTTCGGCTTTGCCCAAATATTATAGCACGGTTTTGCTGTCTTGTCAATACTTTTTTTATAATTTCTTGGATTTTTTTGCTCTTTTCGGAAGAAATGCTTGAGTAATAAAGAAAAAAGCTGTAGGGGACTTGTGTTTTTTCCTTTAATGTGCTACAATCAGTATATAACTGTTTGACGGATTTTATACAAGGGGGGGGAACTTTTTTGAGCGTTTTATCCGAGGATAGAGTGCGAAAAAAGGCGCACAAAGGGGCGGTGGCTCGTTGCACCAATGTGATTATTTTTGATTATGACGGCAATATACACGGTGTGCGGCGGATCAATTCCGTTTTGCGGCCGGGAAATAATATTCGGCAATATATGCGTGTCGATGAGTGGCGATATTTGCGGCGAAACTGCACCAGCTTTGCCAGTTTTCGTATTTTTGCAGATACGGATTTTGGCAGTATGATCGTGCTTTGCCGTTTGATGGGAGCCATGCGACTGTTGGTTGGTGTTGTGGTTTGCGGCGATCGCGGGGCGTTGGCGCAATTTTATTCGGAGCAGATGGGATTGACCGACAGTGTTTCTCCGCATATCGCGCAGCTCCTTAAAAAGGAGTCTGAAAAAAGACGTGTCGAACTGTGTTCAAAGCCGTTGGACGAGGATGGGGTGAAGATGCCTCCGATGGAATGGGTCGAGGAGGATCTTCTGTCGTTTTTGGAGCGGAATATTCTTTTGTGGGCACGCATCGGCGGGTGCCGTGTAACGTGTCGCAAAACAGAACAGTCTATGACAGAACGGGAACGTCACATTTTTGACGGCGATTCCTTCATGGCTGTTATGATCCTGTTGCTGTTTTTCCTCCGCCGATGCCCGAAATATGCCGCATTGGTGGAGTTGGGATGCGATGATGGGCGACCGATGATCCGCTTTTCTTGTCGCTTGCCGCAAGGTGAGCACGATATATGGAGCTTTCATAAGCACCGCTATATCGAGCTTGAGCGGTGTGAGGAGCTGGCAGTCGAGAAACGTTTCTTCTTGACCTTTGATACCTACGCGAAGGACGGCGAAACCCACCTTTGCGTATCCTTCTGTCCCACCCTTTTTCCCTATGAGGAATTGCGCATAAAAGAGCCGATCAAAAAGCTTGAGAGATAAGAGCACCTGCGGCGAGAAGGTAGAAAAGCCCACTTCCTTCGAAAGTGCACAAACCATTTCTATTGCACCCTTGATAAATTTTGAGCGAACATATCGTATCCCACGGGGTACCACTATGTTCGCTCAAACTACAATAAGGGCGCAATAGAAAAGTTTTTTGCGGAGCTTTTTTTCAAAAAAGCGACCGCTCGCGCCCGCAGGCGACCTACCGATCCCAACGGAGAAGAATACCGAAGCCGAGACAGTGAAGGATCAGCCGATTCTTTTCATAGCTGACACGGTCTCCTTTTCGGATGGGAATCCACTTCATATTGCCGTCAATAGCGACAGAGATCGTCTTGTCGGTCAGCGGCGGTACGGTTTTACGGTCGCGCAGAATCGTTTGCCAACATTGAGCTTTGTTTCGGAGATAGCCGACGGTCGTGTTTTTTCCTCGGAGAAGCAGAAGGATGGTTTGATCATCCTCGATCGTTTCGCACCGAAAGTCCTCCCGATCGATCATGATGCCTCGGAAAAGAGAACGGAGGGGACGGAACAGGCGATACAGATTTTTGCTTTCCACATAACGGGCATCCCAGTGCCAGATGTGACCGCAATCGGCCGCACCGAGAAACAAAGGGGGATAAACCGCGTCGCAAAACAGAATTCCCTCATGGTCATTCAAATAGTGGGGGAAGGGACCGCTGTGACCGTTGTTGACGGCGCCCGACTCGGAAAAGAGAGTGGGCTTCCCGGGGTCAAGCACGCGGTCAAGACCATCTCGAGCAAGGTCGATGAGGCTGTCATGGCAAACCTCATGCTTGGCACCGCGGTCAAGGTAGCGGTGGATCTCTTTAAGGTCGGAGCAATCCCAGCAAAATTCTTCGTAAATTTCCATCACGCGGTCGCTGTCAAGGCTTCCGAGAGAGTTTGTCACAAAGTGACGGGGAAAGAGCTTCTTGACGGCCGGGAGCATCTTTTGGTTCCATTCTTGGCGATTCTCGCGGGGCATACAGTTCATTTCGTTCCAAAGCTCGATGGCGAAGACGGTGGGATCTCCCGACAGATGTTCGGCCAGCTTTTTCATTTTGCATAGCCATGCATCTTGCCAGATCGGGTCGGACAGCCACTCGGCGCTGCTCTCGCAACGGCGCCCTTTTTTATACAGTTTTTTGTTGAATTTTCGAAATACATCGTCTTCATAGGAATCGCTGTTGGCGGTGCGAGTGTAGTCAAAGTAGCGGAATTGTTCAATGACGAGCTTCAAGCGCAGACCGTAGCGACGGGCGAGATCAACCAGCGCATCGATCTTGGCCAATTGAACACTGTCAAATACACCCACCTCCTCGGTATCGGGGCAAAGGTACTCATGTCCCAGCCAAATGCGAGCCATGGTACAGCCGTTTTCGACACAAGCACGGAACCATTCCTCATATTGCCGCATTCCCATGTATCCAAAGCCTCCGTCGGGGCGGGGATAGGCTGTGGGAAAAGCCAAGTTGATGCCAAGAGGAAGGTACGGGGTGCCGTCGGAAAAGGCAAAATAGCGAGAATCGTGACGGCTTGTTTCTACATATCCGTGATGCTTGCCGCGTGTCACACGGATCTTTTGCTTGGTTCCGTCATGAAGAAGGGTATATGTGCCGCATTCATCGGGATAGAAGCGAACGGCAAGTCGCTCTCCTGCGGCGCGAACCGACTCATAACCCATGTCATCATAAGAAAACTCGATGTCAGTCAAGGGAATGGGAACCGGTGTCAAGGTTTTTCCGCTCGGCGCGGTGAGTGTGGCGATGCTGGAGTTGGGGAGAGTTATCTCCACTTTGTCATAAAGATGAAATGCCATATCCGTCTCCTTATGCGCCGTGACTTTCCAAAATGCCCTTGAGATATCCGATGGCAAACAAGCGCCCCAAAGCATCGTATCCTGCTTGTTCGATAGACTCATGCGCCAGTGTGGGTACGTGATCCACGCGGATGGGGACGTCTATGCCTGCGTCGCGATAGACTTGGATCAGGTGTGCCATGGGAAGCTCACCGTTGTCGTGGAAGGTTTCACGGAAGTCGGTCTTTTCACCGCGTACGTTGCGGAAGTGGACAAAGAAGAACTTGTCCGCAAGGGTGCGGATGGCTTGCTCCACATCCTCTCCCATCAGATAATAGCAGGCTTGACAGAAGGTGACGCCGAGATTGGGAGAGTCTACAAGGCTGATGCCGCGACGGATGGCATCGAGGGACGTGAAAATGCGCGCCACACCGCCAAGTGTAGGCAGGGGAGGATCGTCCGGGTGAAGCGCCAGCTTGATGCCGTATTTCTCGGCATAGGGAACGGCGGCACGGATGAAATACTCATAGTTGCTCCACATTTGCTCGGACGAGATCACGGTTTCGTCGGGGGTGAAATCCGTCAGCTTGAATCCCGTGACCCGTGCGCCGCCTCTCTCGGGAAGCCCTTTGGCGGTGCGTGTCCAGCCGTAGTGAGCCATGAAATTGAAGCAAATGGTGTCTATGGTGGTCTCGCGGAGATTTTCCATGAGCTTAATAAACTTCTCGATACTCTCGTCGCGTTGGCTGTCGCCCAGCTTGATGTGGTCATGGAGGGCATTGGGAAGAGGCTCCACGATGACGGGAGTTATGCCATGGGTATGAAAACGGTCAACAACAGTACGGACATGAGAGCGGTCTGTGGGATCAAATTCCTCGTCCTCGGGGAGGCGGATGACGCCGTGAGTTACACCCGATTGCAGTGCCAACTGCCATGTCAGGTCGGGCTCGGAACGCAAATAATCGGTTAAAAGCATAGTCTGGCTCCTTTTCGTTAAGATACAATTTAATCATACCATAAAAGCTTTTCAAATGCTCCGCAAATCTTGGGGAGTTGTGATACCATATTTTGAATTGTCTGCGGTGACTTGACTTTTTCGGATTTGGGTGTATAATGATAATTGAAATATGAGCCGCGCGAGGATGAGAAATGAGAAAGACCTATTACTCGGAGAATTCCGGAAACGAGCTTTTTACGCTGTTTGACAGCATTAAATATCGCAAGCAGGACATTTATCGCAACCATACCCACACGCAGATCGAGCTGGGCTTTATCGTTGAGGGGGAAGGGGAATATGTTTTGGAGGGAAAGCACTTTGACATTCGGTCGGGTGACCTGTTTTTGGTGCGTCCCAATGAACAGCACTGTGTACCTACCATCACCAGCGACGCGTTGGTTTCTTTTAATATTCACCTTTCATCGCTTTATATTTGGCGCGTGCTGTCGGACTACATTGAGGCGGGGCGACTCAATTGTTTGGTTCGCTCCGATATTGCCCTTTCCGCACGGGTGCGCGGTGATCAGACGGTGCGTTCGCTTGTGGCGGCTGTACGCACTGCATTCGCTGAGGACGATCGCTTTTCTTTGCGGTTACTGATCCCCCGTCTTTTGTGTGAGGTCGTCAAAGGATTTTCGCCTTCCGACAGCATCAGCGGCTCGGTATTGCACCTTGGGGACATCCGCGCAGCCATCCGCTTTATCGAGGAAAATTTGAGTGAGCACATCACCTTGGAGGATATCGCTCACGCGGGAAATATGAGTAAATCCCATTTGAATGAGTGGTTCCGCACCGTGACGGGTATGACCCCCTACGAGTACCTTTTGGTCAGTCGAGTGGAGCGCGCGGTGGAGTTGCTCCGTGCCACCGATATGACGGTGCTGTCGGTATCCGAAGCCTGCGGCTTTTCCAATCTCGCCAATTTTAACAAGGCCTTTAAAAAACGGACCGGCCTTACTCCGCAGACCTATCGGAAGAGTCATTGAGCTCGCCTGCGGGCGGGAGAGGTCGCTTTTTGAAAAAAGCTCCGCAAAAACTTTTGTTCCGCGCCCTTGCCAAAGTTTGAGCGAACAAACTGCACCCCATGGGGGATCGCTATGTTCGCGCAAACACCCAAAAGGGCGCGGGACAAAAGTTTTTTGCGGAGCTTTT
>JAZSPB010000130.1:0-3436 GCA_045537235.1 Eubacteriales bacterium | reverse complement strand
CTTTTTCTTGAAAAGCCATTGCTTTTTTGAAAAAAACATGTTATAATGTAACCAATTCAAGAAAAAGGGGTATCGAATATGAAAAATTTGATTCTTGGAACCGACTGGTGGACCGACTGCGACGATGCTGTCGCAATGCGTCTCCTCACCCGCGCCGTAGCCGACGGCGCCATCACCCTCCGAGGAATCATCATCAATGCCACCATGGAACTTTCCGCCGCCTCCCTCGACGGCTTTTGGCAACTGGATGGTGTCCCCACTCCCCCCCTCGGAATCGACCGCGAAGCCACCGATTTCGGTGGAAATCCACCCTACCAAGCGCGTTTGGCGCCCCACGCCGTAACCTATCGCTCCAATGATGATGCCGAGGATGCCGTGCGATTGTACCGCCGCCTGCTCGCGGAGGCGGAAGAACCGCTGGAAATGATGGAGATCGGCTATCTCAATGCGGTTGCCGCCCTTCTCAAAAGCGAGGCGGACGAACTTTCCCCCTTGAGCGGCAGAGAGTTGATGGCCGCCAAGGTCAAGCATCTGTGGGTTATGGCGGGTCGTTGGGATCGGGACGGCGGAAAGGAAAACAATTTCGCTCGCAATGCCCGTGCTTGCAAGGCCGCTCATGTTTTTTGCCGCGATTGTCCTGTGCCCGTTACCTTCCTCGGCTTTGAGGTCGGGGAATCCGTCTTCACGGGGGGCGGTCTTGCGAAGGACGATCACCTCTATGCCGTGCTGTGCGATCACCGCTCCTCCTGCGGACGGCGGTCGTGGGATCCTATGCTGGTTTGTCTCGCTCTCGCGGGCGATCCGACTGCGGCGGGCTATAAGGCGGTGCGCGGTGTGGCATCTGTGGATGCGGAAACGGGGGAGAATCATTTTCAGCCCGCCCTCGACGGACTTCACGAATATGTCATCAAATCCCGACCGGACGAATTTTATGCCGAGTATATCAATGCCAAGATCGGTTGAAGGTTGTGGTTAAAATAACCAATGACAAAGAGGAAAAATTGTTGCAATCCACGAAAATAGCACTGTGTGTGTGAACATTGCTTTCCGTCGGTTGACTTTTTTGGCAGTTCGTGTTATAATTCAAATGATTACCGCCGAGTTTTCCGTCCAAAGTCTCGGCACAATTTCACCAAATCAATGGAGGAAATATGAAAAAGATACTTGCTCTTGTTTTGGCACTTTTGATGTTGGTCTCCTGCGGTTGCGGACTCGCGCCCGTCGCAGAGGATGCGGATGTCATTGAAAATGCCGATATGACTAAGCTTGCGGCCTTCGGTCAAGAGCTCCGCGTTTCTCCTACGGAAAAAGCATATATCCGTAACGGCTCCGCGTATGCCAACAAAAACTGGCGCACGATAAATGCCGAGCTTGGGCTGGATACCAACACCGAAGAGGTTTTGTCGCTCAAGAATTCTTCTGCCGGCTTTACCCGCCAAGCTCTGTTTACCTTCGATGTATCTTCCTTTAAAAATTTTGAGTACAAGAAGGTATTCTTCTATCCTTCTTTTACGGTCATTGACTCCTCCATGACGCTTTACTATAACGTCTATCAGTTGGATCCCGACGCATGGTCAACCGATACGGTCACATGGAATACCAAGCCTGCTGAGGGAACGCTCCTTTACGAGGGTGCGGTGATCGGAGGGCTTTCCGCAGTGGATCTGACCAATGCCGTAAAAAGCGTTCTGTCTGCGGGAAAAACCAAGCTGTCTTTCTTGATCCGCATTACCACCACCGGTGCGGCGGGCGAGAACCGCATCAATCCCAAGACCACCGCACTTATCGCCACCAAGGCTGACTCGATTTCCAGCTATGCCTTTCAGCTTGTGGATGACGAGACCGAGAATCAGGCGATCTGGGATTGGGCAGAGCAGTGCTTTGATGAGTGGTATGCTCGCTATGAGGAGTTGAAAACCGTCGACTCCTATGATGCGGATCTGATCGTTTCCGATGAGGACGAATTTTCCAAGATCGTGTATTCCGGCAACTCGGGCTTCGGCAACTGGACATTGGAAAATGTCAACAAGCCGCACCCCACCCGTACCTATGACGCACTGGATGACCTTGGCGACTATTCCGACTATGATACCGTATATCCCATGGATATCTACGGCGGTTGGATGGATCCCAATATGCAGCAGGAAGCGACCGGTTTCTTCTACTCCAAGAAGCTCGGTGAACGCTGGTACATCATCGACCCGCTGGGCTATCCTTGCTACATCCGCGCGATGAGTAGTGTCGGTCTCAACTACCTCGGCTCGCCCAACCAAAAGCAGGCGGCACTGGATAAGTACGGCACCTCCGAAAAGTGGGCGATCGCGACTGTCCGTTGGCTCAAGGACGATCTGGGCTTCAACTTTGGACGCTCCACGATCATCGCAGGCGTGGAGTCTACGCTGGCCTCCCAGTCCTCCATCGGCTTTTTGGGATCCTACGGCTCCTCCATCGGCGTAAACAGCTCCAAGGGCGGTTCCACGGTCTTCTCCGAGAACAACACCATGCCCGTGTTCGATCCCGGCTTTGTCACCTATGCCGATACCCGAGGAAAAATAGCCGAGTCCAATAAGGACGACCCGTGGGTCATCGGTTATACCACCGATAATGAGCTCCCCATGGACAGCAATATGCTTACCAACTATTTGACCATTGACTACTCCAAGCCGGTCAACCACTATTCCTATGCCGCTGCATGGACTTGGTTTATTAACATGACCGGTAAGGCGAATCCCACCCAAGAAGACATCGACGACGAGCTGATGCAGATCTTCATGGGCTTTGTATGGGACAGATACTATAACGTGGTAACCACCGCGTTCCGCAAATACGACCCCAATCACATGATGCTGGGTACCCGTTTCCTGACCAAGGTCAAAAACTCACCTTGGGTTCTTCGCTTTGCCTCCCTTTACCTTGACTGTATGACCATCAACTGGTACGGTCAGTGGGAACCCAATGCCGACGATCTCTATGCGATCGCTCAAAATGTAAATCTCCCCATCATGATCACCGAGTTCTATACCAAAGCACTGGAAAATGACGGTAGCTTTGATAACCCTGCCGACCCCCTGAAAAATACCCGTGGCGCAGGCTGGATCGTACGCACCCAGCAAGACAGAGGCGATTTCTACCAGAACTTCACCCTCCGCCTGATCGAATCCAAGAACGTGATCGGCTGGCACTGGCATCAGTACCTCGACGATGACGATAGCCCCGAGGTCATTTTCAAAAACGGTGTAGACGGCGAGTGGCGCGACCAGTCCAATATCGATGCCAACAAGGGAATCGTTAACAACTGGCACGAGCCCTACGAAGAGCTCTGCGCAGCTATGGCCGAAATCAACCTCAACGTCTACCGCCTCGCGCAACACTTCGATGCGAAGTACGCTGCTAAAAAGGCGGAGTAGATAGTGGAGGGACGGGGACGAAGGAGCGA
>JAZSPB010000057.1:0-18808 GCA_045537235.1 Eubacteriales bacterium | reverse complement strand
TGACGAGCTTCTTGGAATGCCTCAAATAGAGAAAGAAAAACGAGCGGTTAAAACATTCGACGAGCTTCGTCGAGAGTGTATGAAACGAGATTATGATGCCGATAAAATCGTAGATCTTCTTCGCGATATACGAAGAAATTATCTTGACAGCGACTCCGCGTGGCGTCCATGGAGTGAAGGAAACGGACGTGCTTTCCGTGATCCTAAAATTCTTCCCGAAGTACGTTTGCTGGCAGAAGCATATCTTGAACGTCATCCTATGCATCCGCATACGATCCAAACAATGGCAGAGATTGAGGAAGAAGAAAACATTGAAAGCTTTCTTAAACAATATACCACCTCATTTGATTGCTCTGCACGTGCGTTGCTTTTCAGGCGATATCTATATCGTGGTGATGCAGAACGATTCGAGCCGGAAAGAAGATACCAATTATATCACGCTTTCAACAATTTGCTTTATCCTCGACATTTGTTAAAATGGGGAGAAGATAAAAGTAATAACGATTATGCGGATGATTTTATGGAAGCAATGCTTTCGTTGATACGACGAGATGCCGTGGACGATAGACCTGATATGTGGATATCAGATCGTATGGAACTAGGATTGAAATCAGCCTTGCGTTTAATATCATTGGGAAATCAAGAGAAAGCACTTTTACAGATTGAAAAGGTAGTTAAACTGTTAGAGGACATTATGCTGATTACAGATGAGGTGCTGCTGCCTACATCATGCCGTTTCCTTAACGGAATGGAATGGCGAGCAAAAGAAGATTGGCAAAGCCCTTATAACGATCCCGATGCGCTTGAAGAACGAATGATATTTATTCACACGTATATGAATGGAGTAACCACATGTTACTGCGTATATCCGAGTAACATATTAAGAGATTTACAAGGAAAAGATTTTGATACACTTAAGGTAAGTTCGGAATTCGAACAACTTTGCGAACGTGTAAAAGTGTTAATTGTTACCAAACAAAAGGAATCGTAATCTATGCCCCGCTTCGCGCGGGGCTTTTCTTTGCTTTCAGCATATAAAAAAAGCCACCACGAAAAAACGTGGTGGCTAATTTCATTTTACCGCTAATTTTGCAGATGCTCGCGCGAGTGGTCTTTTTTATTTCATTCGTTAACAGCAAGCCGTTCGATCAGCGCTTGCCGCCAAAACAACCAACTGCATTTTCGTTGGCATTGGCATCCTTCTCAAGCTCTCTTTCCACGATCTGTTCAATTTGAGCTTCTCCTGCCTCAGCACCCTTGTGCTCGTACTCGGGCTTGATCGGAACCTCGGTAAAGATGCTTTCCATCTCCACGCCCTTGCCGATACATCCGCGAGACTCATACTTGGAGGGATGCGGGAAGCCAATATTGAGGAAGTTGTCAAACGTGCATTCCGCCTTATCAAATTTATAATAGCGGGTAAAGCGGAAGGTTCTGGTCTCTTCTCTCTCATCGCGCTTACGCTTTGCGGGATAGCGGATATGATAGCGAATACGGTCGGCTTTCTCTATGTAAAGAATATTGTCGTCATAATTCTTCATTCCAAGCACATTGAAAAGCAGCTTGCGAACATTATGACCGTCCGTATCCATAACGTAGAGCGAACGGGACTCATAATTTTTCTCACTGTCGGTCACACGTTCCCGTCTGAGATAATAGATATGATCCAGATCGACAATCACATTATCGGCATCCAAATTACCGGCAATGGGTTTATTATCCTTGCCGTCGGTACGCACGACACGAAGAACATCTCTGTAGTCAATATAATACAGGAAGCTGTCCGTGATCTTGACGATCCGCTTGATCTGAGAACCGATGGTCACGCGCTGTTTTCCGTCGACGCTCATTTTGATCAACAGTGCATTACGGGATTTGCCCTTAACCACATACATCCAGCCACCCATCACGGCGACGATGTTCTCCACGCGAGTCATGATCTCCACACGGTCGGTTCCCTCAAAGTTGTTGGAGAACAGTGGGCGATATTTGCGGTTACCCACATAGTAGTAAACTCTGTCACCGATCACACGGAAGAAATCATAAATATTAGTCTCAATGACGGTATCCGAATCGGTGAGGATGTCATACACATGAAGATCCATATTGTACACATTGGGCGCGTAAAGCGTATATACGACCTTGGAGCCGGATACGGCATTGATCTCGCAGTTTTCGCTGAGCACCTGCTTTTTCTCGTAGGTCGAGGTATTGAGAGTCATCAGCGTCAGCTTGCCTTTCTCGTCTTGCTCCTCGTCCTCCTTGGCAACCGTATAGAACAGATACTCATCATGCTGGGCAGAAATATCCACCACATGGTCAATGACCTGGCAGCAAATATTCTCCGCAAGATTGATCTCATAGACCGCATAGTTGTTTTTGCGCTCTACTATCGTCTCCTTCTTGCCAAAGAACTTCTTGACACATCCCGGTGTCAGGATCTCCAGTTCCAAACGCTTGCGAATGAACAGCGAAGTTCCGGTAGCATTGCTGTATACAGAGCCAAACTCATTGAAGATCTTGAGGTCGCCCTTCTTACCGCGGCAAAGCTCGATCTCCATGCCGGTAACCATATCATAGGAGCAGATGACCTTGCCCAGCTTCACATAGTACAGTCGGCTACCGTAGAAGGTAATGATCTCGGTAATGTTCTTAACAATGGGGTTTTCGGCAGGCTCCTTGTTGATCACCTCATGAAGCTGATAGACGCGACCCTCGTAGTTGGTCTCCTCGGGTTGTTCCTCGTTCTCGTCCTTCTTCTTTTTCTTCTTTTTCTTGCCTGCGGTAGGATCCAAAATGGGGTGCAATTCCTTGGTCTTGAAAACATAGTAATGGTTGAAGAAATAGAAGAATTTGCCCTCATAACCGAAAAAGGCATTGATGCGATCAATGTATTCCACCGAATCGGAATATCCGCGGATCGACTCAAACAAACGCAAGGCTTCCTTCCTGTCGCGAGAAGGATCGTCGTAAATTTCGCAAGCTCTGCGATATACATCCTCTGCGTCGATTCCCTGCTCTCTGTACTTGAGGATCATCTTCTCGTTGATCTTTTTCTTCATGCGGATCACAGCGGGGATCTCGGAGATCGCAGAAACCATAGCCAAACCATTCATAAGACCGGTCAGCTTTTCCAGATTATCCTTCATGGGATTCAGCTTGTCCTCTGCAAGACCCAGCTTTTGTGCAAAGGCAATGTCATTTTCCAAACGCTTGAGAAGCCCCTCACGGTTGGCGATCAACGAATGGGTGATCTCCTTATGGCGATCGAAAATGGGAAGGATACCGGCATTGTCCTCCTCGTTATACAAATCTGCCATCTTGTTTTCCAGCTCATTGCGTCCCTCCAGCTTTTTGGCAAGCGGCAGACTGACACTTTGGAAATCCAACAGCCACGAATTGGCCGAAGCACCTTGGCGGATCTTGTTTTTCTCCACCATGGTCTCGAGATTTTCGATCAGAATGATACTGCTCTTTTTGTAGGCATCCCAATCATAGTTGGCAAAGAAGTTCTCCAGATAGATCAAACCGGACTCGGGAGAATCGATGTCTGTCATCAAGTTCATCACAGCGCCGGAACCGAAAGCGGTGACCGACCGTTCCGCAACCGCGGCAGGTACAACGGGGGCAACAGTGGGCGACTCCAGCAATTCCCGAACAGGAATGCTCTCATCACAGGCATAACAGGTGACGTGTTTTTCGTTCTCGTAGAACTCCAGCATACATCCGTGACATCTGGGACACAGCTTGCTGATAACGGAATTGTTCTTTTCCATGGTGTTCCTCCACAAATATAAATTTTCAAATTAAGTACAAATTTACGGATAATCCACACCGCCGTTGGGTGGCTTACACCGCAAAAGGCGACGGATCCCCTTGATGACGCCCCGAATCAGACCGTATTTATTGATGGCCAAGATCATATAGGTCGAGCAAGTCGGGGTAAACCGACATCTTGCCCGCACCTTTTCGGGGGCAAATGCCTTATAGAGCAAAACGATTCCGATCACCGTTCGCTCCAACAAAAGGTAACTGATCACCGCCGCAACCACCAAAACCGCCCCTTGAACAATCCCCTCCGTGCGGGGCAAGACCCAAAGAGAAAGCGTGACCCAAAGCAATGCGCCGATCACAGGCGGTAAAAACGAATAGGTAATAAGATGCTTAACGGCGACTTCGCGAAGCTGTTTCATTTGAGAATAGCGCAACGGCTGTTTCGAAAATTCAAAAGCCCCTTGGCCTTTTTGATATCAGCATCGATCCCGTCCAGCTCTCCCGAATTGACGGCATTGACGATCTGAAAGATCACCACATTCAATTCAGCCTCGCAAGCCGAAAGCGAAGGATGGCTCATAGGGTCGCTGAAGCGGATCTGCTCCGCCAAGTCATCCAATTTAGCCTTAAGTGCCGAATCGGTCACATTGACAAAGCAGCTTTCCAGATCCGACCCGAGCAAGCGGATATACTGCACCTTCTGTCTCGTCTCTTCGCGATTCCCCGTCACATAATCCACGCCGCGGAACGCAGTCATCAAAACAATGAGATACACACCCGTGATCACACACTCCAAGATCAAAGGGAACACAAAAGAGTTGATCGGAAGATACATCAAAAAAGCACCAATAACCACATACACCGAAAAAGCCGCCATCATAACGGTTTTTGCCGCCGGAATTAACAGTGATGCCTCCCGTTCCTTCTTGAAAAGGTAAACGCCGACCAACACCATAACTGCCAAATTAAAGGGGAAAGTAAAGCTCCAGACCAACCAGAACACCCCCGAAGAAAGCCGTTCATCGGGCACCGTCAAAAACAGGATCAAATTCAAAAGTCCGCATACAATGAGGAAGGATATCAAGGATATGACACCAAAACGCTTTTTCATAAAAGAATCTCCTTTTTATCAAATCAAGCTGCTGCCGTCAAAATTTATGACCGCAAGACGAGCAGAAACGACTGCTTCCCTCGGCCTGCACACCGCATTCGGGGCAGAATTTCTTAGACGGAGCCAATGCCTCGCCGCATTCGGGACAGAACTTGGCGGTATCGGACACCGAGGCTCCGCACTTGGCGCATTTTCGAGTCGCCGCAGGTGCCGCGCTGACCGTATCTTGGATCGCCTCGCCCGTAGCGCGCCCCACTTCCTTCATCATGCCCAAGCCCATTCCCAAGCCGACACCGGTGTTGATCATTCCGCCTGCGGTGCCGGTATTGCTTGCCGCCGTTTGCAGAACATCAAACCGACGCTCATCCTGGTAGGTATAGCCTTCCATGGCACGGGCATTGGCTCTGGCACGGCTTGTCACCTCGGTACGATATGCCTCCAAGTCGGCATCGTTCATCACTTCAAGGCGCTTTTCTCTGGCTTGTCTGAGCTTGGCAAGATCCGCCTCATCGGCAAAAATGGTACCGATATTGAAGTGAGAGACCGCAAGACCGAGGTCGTAGATCTTTTCATTCAAGGCATTTTGCACGATGACCGAAAGCTCGTCCAGCCTAGGAGCCACCTCAAGAATACCGACCCTCTCATTCACAATGGTATTGGCGATAATTCCCGTCAGTGTGGGCATCATGATCCCCTTGACGGTACGGCGGATATTTTCCACGGTAAACTCGGGAAGCTGACCAACCGCCTTCACCACAAATTTGCGGGAATCGATCACGCGCAAGGCCATCTGTCCGCTGGCTCTGACATGGACGATCAAGTGACACTGGGGATCCTCCAAAACAATGGGAGCGGGAAGCCCCCAAAGAAGATCCAGCACCGAGACCTTGTTGATAAAATACACATGGCACGGAAAAGGTGTTTTGGTACCGAACAGCTTTCCCAAAAGCCCCTTGATCAAAGGCACATTATCCGATTTCAGCTCGTGCGCACCTGCCAAGAACAGGTCGAGAGCCTGTCCGTCCTTATAGAAAAGTGCTTCTTGCGACTGATCCACGATCAATCGGGACATGGCATTAAAGTCCTCGATCTCACTTCTTTGAACCAGTGTAGTATTATCCATCACACAGCGAATCACGTCACGCGCCGCATTATTCATCATACAAATTCTCCTGTTCGTGCAAATTTATCAAAAACCAATGGGATATCTTATAAAAATTGGCATTTACTAATAAATTATATCACAATTTATATGGCAAGTCAACCTATTTGCGCACGATTGTCCCAACATTTTTTGGGAGGAAAAGCGGTTAAATTTAAGGGGAGATCGAGAGGGGCTGTTTTTCGGAACCCGCTTTCGGACTTGACAAATTTTGGCGGCTATGTTAATATTAAAACAGATTTATGTTATACGGGAGGGGGACGGGAGGGTCGCTTTTGAAAAAGCTCCGCAAAACTTTTGTCCTGTGCCCCACGATGATCCGTGCAAACATAGCGATTCCCCGGGAGGGTGTCAAAAAGGAAAGCAATCAAATTATGCCAAACATTACAAAGATCAAAGACTTCTCCGCCCCCGAGCTTGACGTATTCGTTCGGCTTACGGGAGCTCAGCTCCGCAATCGGTTGGAGCCGGAAAAAGGAATTTTTATTGCCGAAAGCCCCACGGTCATTGAAGTGGCTATGAATGCGGGCTGTCAGCCCATCGCTCTTTTGACTGACGAACGGCTGGTCAACAGCGCGGTGGCAAACATTATCGCACGATGCAAAGACATCCCGATTTACACCGCCGAACGCGAGCTTTTGACCGAGCTGACAGGCTTCACACTGACGCGAGGAGCCATATGTGCCATGCGCCGTCCTGCTCTTCCCTCGGTGGAGGAGTTATGCGTGAACGCGCGGCGCATCGCGGTCTTGGAAGCGGTGACCGACTCGACCAACATCGGTGCGTTATTTCGTTCGGCGGCAGCACTGGGCATGGATGCTGTGCTGGTCACACCCACCTGCTGCGACCCGTTATGTCGACGGGCGGTGCGTGTAAGCATGGGAACGGTATTTCAAGTGCCTTGGACACGAATCGGAAAGCAACACACCGACTGGCCCCATCCCGGCATCGACCGTCTGCGTGCGCTGGGCTTCAAAACGGCGGCCATGGCACTGTCCGACGACTCGGTAAGTATAGATGATAAACGGCTGACCGCCGAAGAAAAGCTGGCCATCATTCTCGGCACCGAGGGAGACGGTCTTTCCCACACCACCATTGCAGACTGTGACTATACCGTTCGAATCCCCATGTCTCACGGAGTTGACTCGCTCAACGTAGCGGCGGCGGGTGCGGTTGCTTTTTGGGAGCTGCGGCGGCGATAAGAGAAGAAAGGAAAAGCATTATGATTATTCACGCATTGAGTATCCCCGATTATTTCATAATAGGCGGTATCCCCGTTCTGATTTTGATCGCCGTCTTTTTTCTTGTGCTCCGACCGCGAAGCACGGGCAATGGCGACAGTGCCTCCGAAATTTGGGACACCGAGGCTATTGATGAATCCGAAGAGCCCGTTCTTCCCACGGTAGTCAGCGCTCATGTAGCGGATATGCGCGTGGAGACCGGCTATAGTGGCGGCTATAAGAATGCCAAATACGGCGTGGCCTTTATCATTGTTTTCGAGACCGAGGGAAATGAGCTTTTGGAATTCACCGTTCCCGAGGAGCTTTATACCGCTGTTGAAAAGGGTCAGATGGGTATGCTGGTCTATGTCGGCAAGACCTTTTATGACTTCGGAGACGGCATGTCGGTGGACGAGGGCAACGCGGTATAGGAGAATCCTTATGCGAAAACACTTTTTCATCAATCGGATCAACCTCCTGTCTCTCTTGATCTTTGCGGTGCTGACTGTCATAAGTCTCGTTGTCCTTAAAGAAAATCTCGCCCTCGGTTGCGGTTTTCTTGTTATCAGCTTGTTCCCTTTGGGCTGTTTTGTCCTGTTTCCCCAATTCTTTGTCATGGACGAGCATGGCATTCGCATTTATTATATGTTTTTCCTCAAGGAAGACATCCCATGGAAATCGGTCTCCTTCACGGAGATAAATTACGGTCGCGGAAGACGCGCACTGCCATATATTTTTGACACCTTTACCATCCACGGAACCAACCGGCGCCGTTCTTTATTTTTCATGCGCTCGGAGATTTCGCGCACACGCCGCGCCCGTCGGCTGATCGAAGGCTACACGGGAGAAAAGATCGAGGGCTTTTTTGTTGACGAAATAAAAGACGATGTAAGCGGTCTTGTCGGCAAATGGCGAGCCAAGAAAAGCAAAAAATACAGTATCGAAAAAATCAGGGAGCTGGAGCGAAAGACCCGCGCCGAGATTCGGCAGGTCATCTCCGAATATGCCTCCACCGAAATCGAATGTTCCGTCTCATATATTTACCGCACCGCAGAGGGCGAAACTGCGTCGCGTCCGCGTGTGGACTACGTTTATTGGGTAAAGATCATTGAAAAGAACACACTCGGTGCGGCTGTCTGTGTGCCGTTGGTCTCGGTGCGTGTCAAAAAAGATCGGTATTACGGCAAGCATCTCTCCAAGGCTACGGCGTCGCTCACAAAAAAGCTTCGGGCTTTTACGAAAAGCGGCACCGCCCTCTCATAAACCTTCTCATGTCGGACAAACTAAAATCGAAATGACAGGTGCCCAAAGAACTTGACTTTCTTACCATTATATGATATAATTCAAGATGTTATATTTTTCCAAACACGGTTTGGCATGGGTGACGAGAGTCACTTTGGGAAAAACTCTGCAAAAGCTTTGTCTCGCGCCCCCGAAGACGACCGTGCAAAAACCGCACGTCAACGCGGAAAGCACTGTCCCACAGCGAGCACCGACCCACTGTTTTGCAGCGCTTTTACAGTCTATGTTTCACAGTCAGGAGTACCAAAATGAATTCTAACAGAAGTTCCTTTACCGGCAAGATCGGATTTGTTCTTGCGGCAGCCGGCTCGGCAGTAGGTCTGGGCAACATTTGGCGGTTCCCCTACCTCGCAGCCCATTACGGCGGCGGCATCTTTTTGCTGGTGTATATTGCCCTTGCCGTCACCTTCGGCTTCACCCTCATGGTAACCGAGATCGCCATCGGACGAAAGACGGGGCTGAGCGCCATCGGTGCCTTCCGCGCCTTGGATAAACGATTTTCCTTCATCGGCCCCTTGTGCTCGGTGGTTCCCATCATCATCCTGCCCTACTATTCGGTCATCGGCGGCTGGGTCATGAAGTATCTGTTCGGCTTTGTTACCGGCGATGCCGCTAATATGGCGGCAGACGGTTTCTTCGACAACTACACCGCCCAAACAGCAGAACCGCTTCTTTGGTTTGCCCTGTTCATCGGCATTACCTCCATTATCGTGCTGTTCGGTGTAGAAAAAGGCATTGAGAAGGTCAGCAAGGTCATGATGCCCGTTCTTGTCGTTCTCATTCTCGGCATCGCTCTTTATGCCATCTTTGCTATCGACGGTGCATGGGACGGCGTGATCTACTACCTTAAGCCCGATTTCTCCAAATTCACTCTCATGACCGTGGTCGCTGCCATGGGACAGCTTTTCTATTCCATGTCACTGGCCATGGGTATCATGATCACCTTCGGCTCTTACATGAAGAAAGACATCAGCATCGAAAGCGCTGCCCGCCAAATCGAGATCTTCGATACCGGCGTAGCCTTCCTTTCGGGACTGATGATCATTCCCGCCGTATTCGCCTTTTCGAACGGCGACGAAGCAGCTCTTGGTCAAGGTCCCGGACTCATGTTCGTCACCCTGCCAAAGATCTTCGACACCATCCCCGGCGGCACCTTCCTCGGCGCGGCATTCTTCGCCATGGTGCTTCTTGCCGCCCTCACCTCTTCGATCTCTCTGATGGAGACGGTAGTTTCTATTTTCCGCGACCGACTCAAATTGGGGCGAAAAGCCGCCTGCTTTACGGTACTCGGTGTCAGCCTTGCGCTGGGCGTTCCCTCTGCCCTCGGCTATGGCTTGTGGAAGAATGTCAAGATCCTCGGCAAGCCGTTCTTGGATTTCTTTGACTTCACCTCCAACAGCATCATTATGCCCATCGTCGCCTTTGCCACCTGTTTGTTTGTCGGATATTTCCTGAAGCCCAAGACCCTCATCGATGAGATCTCCTTGAGCGGAAAATTTAAAGCGCAGAAAATGTTCTCGGTGGTCATTCGCTACATCGCACCCGTTTGCATCCTGCTGATCTTTATCTCATCCGTGCTGGATGCCTTCGGAATCGTCTCCATTTGATCAACGAATAACATTTCCTATAAAAATTGCGGAGCTATTTCCGAAAAGTGACTCTCTGTCAAATGCCTGTCAACGCAGTTGCATTTCACAGAAATGACTGTTACTTTTGGGAAACAGCTCCGCAATTTTTATCGCTTGGCGCGGTCAATCGGGAAACGGGGCAGGCTTGTCGGTAAGACCGATCAGATAGTCGGCGGAGAGATGATAAAATCGGCACAGCGCGATCAGATCGTCGATCTTGAGCTCGGCTCGACCCGCCTCAATGTGGTTGTAGCCCTGTTGCGATTTATTGATGACCCGACCGATCTCTGCTTGCGTGTAGTCTCTGTCCTCTCTCACACTTCTGAGTCTGCTTCGATAATCCATTTCCGTTCCTCCTCGGTTTCTCGTTTTCTTCTAAAGAAATCTTACCATACTCAAAAATGGAGTATTGACAATTACTCAAAGATTGAGTATAATAGATTTACAAAAATTAATTTTTCAGAAAAACGGGAGAAGATCATGAACGAAAAACAACGCGAAAAAGGCATGGAGATCGGAAAAGTTATTGCAGCTTATCGCGCCAAACGAGGGCTTACACTCCGGCAGTTAGGCGAAGCGCTCGGCATATCCGCGCAAGCGGTGCACAAATGGGAGCGCGGCATCAATTATCCCGATATCACGCTCATTCCCCTTTTAGCTCACACACTAAACATTTCCATCTCCACTTTATTCGAAGAATAGAAAGCAAAAAAGAAAGTTTTCTTTTACATTTGTAAAAAACTATTGACAATATGAAGATAATCTGTTATACTGATAGCAAGCAGATGTATGAAATAAAAAGACGGGAGAAAAGATCATGACCGAAAAACCATACGGAAAAAGCATGGATATTGGAAAAATCATCGCAACCCACCGTGCCAAACGCGGCATGACGCTTCAACAGTTAGGCGAAGCGCTCGGCATATCCGCGCAGGCCGTGCACAAATGGGAGCGCGGCATCAATTATCCCGACATCACGCTCATTCCCCTTTTGGCACGCACACTGAACATTCCCATCACCACCCTATTCGGAGAATGAAAACAGAAAAATCTCTCACCCTACATTTGCCATCCCTCGTTGACAAGTCAAAACCATTCTTATACGGATATCGAGTAAAGGAGGGATACCGTGTATACCGATTATACCAAGCTTTGGACTCTACTCCACGAAAAAGGGCTGACCAAAACCGATCTTTGCCGCGCCACGGGTATCAGTACACGAACGTTGGCTAAGCTTGTCGCCAACCGCTCGGTCACCACTGACACACTTCTGTCCATTTGCGAAACACTGGATTGCAACATTTCCGACATCATGGAATTCACTCGTACCGAGCCGCAACGGACTCTGATGTCGGTGTATAAAGAGCACGCAAAAAAAGCCATCGACCTCGGCGCGATCCGCGTTGTTGAATTTGAGCATCAAGGCATACACTTCAAGATCGGTGTCACTGCGCAAAATGCCAACCGCCACACAGTCATCGAATGCCGCTCACAAGGCGTTGTTTGGCAACAGCTTCACGCACTGGGCGTTTCACCCGTATCAGAGGAGCAAATGCTCTGCCCTCCGTCCTTCATGGAAAGCGGAAAGATGTGCATTCTGCTGATCAACGGCTCCCCCGCCAACATCACAGGTCTTGACGAAGGCATATACCTCTCGATCAAACGCGAATACCGCGCGGGAGGACTTTACGTCATGTCAACCGCCGCCTTTAAACTGTTTCGCCCCACCACCCCTTGACATCCCCACCAAATTGTGCTATGATGATAAAGAAATTGGCTCGTTGTGTTAGAGTTGATTTGGGAGAGGGCGCCTGCGGGCGCGGGAGGTCGCTTTTTTGAAAAAAAGCTCCGCAAAAAACTTTTGATCCGCGCCCTTGCCAAAGTTTGAGCGGACACACTGCATCCCATGGGGAATCGCTATGTTCGCACAAACTGCAAAAAGGGCGCGGATCAAAAGTTTTTGCGGAGCTTTTTTTCAAAAAGCGACCTCCCGCGCCCGCAGGCGCCCTCCCCCAAAATCAACTCTAACACAACAAAGCAATAAAATTTATCTCCGAAGGAAGAACCGATATGAATATCAAAGAGCAATCGTTGAAAAAGCATTATGAATGGCAAGGAAAGATCGAGGTGGTGGCACGTTGCCCCATTGAGAGTAGAGAAGACCTGTCATTGGCCTATACCCCCGGTGTGGCGGAGCCTTGTCTTGCTATTGCCGCGGATCCCGAAAAATCTTATGAGCTGACTCGTCGACACAATCTGGTTGCTGTTGTAACCGACGGCACCGCCGTTTTAGGCTTGGGCGATATCGGTCCCGAAGCGGGAATGCCCGTCATGGAGGGAAAATGCGCTCTTTTCAAGGCTTTTGCGGACGTAGACGCCTTCCCTCTCTGTATCCGTTCCAAGGATGTGGACGAGATCGTGCGCACCGTTTCGCTTTTGGCAGGCAGCTTCGGCGGCATCAATTTGGAGGACATCGCCGCGCCCCGTTGCTTTGAGATCGAGCAAAAGCTCAAGGAGGTCTGCGACATCCCCGTCTTCCACGACGATCAGCACGGAACCGCCATCGTGGTAGCGTCTGCGCTCATCAATGCTCTCAAGGTAGTAAACAAACAGATCGACCGCGTACGCGTTGTCATTAACGGTGCCGGTGCCGCAGGATGTGCCATCGGTCGTCATCTGCTGAACATCGGTGTCAAGCGCCTGACCATGGTCGACCGCTTCGGCACTCTTTGCCGTGACGACGAAACGCTCAACCCCTTCCACGCCGACATTGCGAAGCTGACCAACGAGGAGTGTCTGCACGGAACTCTTACCGATGCCATGCGCGGCGCCGATGTGTTTATTGGTGTTTCCGCTCCCAACATTGTAACCAAAGAAATGGTGGCATCCATGGAAAAAGATGCCATTGTCTTTCCCATGGCCAATCCCACTCCCGAGATCATGCCCGACTTGGCACTTGAATCAGGAGCTCGCATCGTAGGCACAGGTCGCTCCGATTTCCCCAACCAGATCAACAATGTCCTTGCCTTCCCCGGCATCTTCCGCGGTGCCCTCGATTGCCGTGCTTCCGCGATCAACGAGGAAATGAAGGTGGCTGCCTCCTTCGCGTTGGCTTCCCTCATCCCCGATAATGAATTACGAGAAGACAATATCATCATTTCCGCCCTCGACAAATCCGTAGCCCCCGTAGTAGCCCAAGCTGTCATTCAAGCCGCCAAGAAAAGCGGTGTAGCGCGTTAGCGAGGGAGTGCGCCTGCGGGCGGGGGGAGGTCGCTTTTTGAAAAAAGCTCCGCAAAAACTTTTGTCCCGCGCCCTTAATATAATTTGAGCGAACATACTGCCCCCACATAGGGTACGGTATGTTCGCTCAAACTTTCGTAGGAGCGCGGGGCAAAAGTTTTTTGCGGAGCTTTTTTTCAAAAAAGCGACCTCCCCCGCCCGCAGGCGCACTCGCCTCGCTAAAAAACTCCCCCACCAAACTCGGCGGGGGAGAATTTTATTAGAATAGGATTACTGTCGAATTACAGGCCGGCAAAGCCGTCGATCAGCAATTCAAGCATTCCTTCGTAGTTACCCTTGTTGGACTCGTAGTACTGAGTCAGGTCGCGAGAACCGTCAACAACACGGAAGGCCTTACCCATGTTACCCATGTGGGTGGAGGAGAAGATCCAACCGAAGCTGTATACCATGGAGTCGATAATGAGCTGTACCATCTCTGCGTCATCGGGAGAGTTGGACTGCTGAGACTTCAGAACAACATCTACGTATACGGGTCTAACCTGCTTATGTGCCTCTGCCGCGGTCAACTCAACGGTAGCTGCTACCATGTCAAGACGATCGGACTCAACAGTAGAGAGAATGGTTACCATGGAGCTGGTTACCTCGGGGATGGAGCGGTAGGTTTCCTGCTCGGTGTCGAACTTCGGTACGGGAAGAACACCGTATGCGAAATTTACTTCACGGAAATTAGCACCACTACCAAAACCGCCAAGAGTGAACATAACATTACCGTTAACGAAACTGGTGTCACCGGTATTACCGCCGTTTACAAAGTTAACATACGCACCGGGGTTCTCTGTGTAGAAGTTAACAAGCTTGTTATAAGCCTGAACGGTGTGGTCATCGTAGAAGCAAGCAACGGGCTCACCGATGGTCTCGTCTATCTTGGTCAAGTCACAGCCAAGAGCGTACAGCCAAGAGTCCATGCCGCCGCTAGCACCGTGTGCAGAGCCACCAAAACCGACAACGTCGCCGGAGCTGTGCTCACCGTTGGTATCCATGTCGTCCCAAACCTCGGCAACAAGATCATAGAGATAGTCAAGAGTCCACTCCTCATCGCGAACGACCTGATAGATGTCCTTTTTATCGGTATTTGCGAAATACTCGTTGTAAATGTCCTTGTTGTACCAAAGAACATTTGCAGCCGAAAGCTGGCTATTGGCAATAGAACCGGAAGCGAAGTAAAGCTGATCGTAGATGGTAGCTTCCTTCAAAAGGTTTTGGTTCCACCAAGACTTGCCAAGAGAAATGTTGTTCATGCCGGAAAGCTCCATGTAGCATCCCTCGATAGCGAGAGACGAGCCGGTTCCTGCATAGATCATTGCTGCATCAAAGTCGTGAGAGGTTGTCTTAATAGCATTACGAAGGGTATCGTTCCACTCCTGGTGTTTCGACCATCCGCCTTCCTGGTTGATCTGTTTGATCGTAACACCAAGACGATTCTGAACAGTCTGGGTACGTCTGTAGCTGGCGTCGTTCAAAGGTTCCTCGTTGTATTCCTCAACCCAAACCTCGTGCTCATAACCGGTTCTTACAAAGAAGGTAATGGTGTTTTTCTCAGCAGTCGAGAAATCAATGTCTCCAAGGTCATCGTCTTCAAATGTCTCGGCTTCGGTGTCATCACCGCCGGCAGACTCACCGGAGGTATCATCGCCGCCGGAGGTTTCCTTGGTGTCAGCCTCGGTTCCGTCATTGGACTCAGTTTCATTGGAGCCGCCGCAGGCCACAAACATGGACAGCACGAGCATCAATGCCAAAAACAGAGCCAAAAGTTTGGTTGCTTTCATAAATTAAATTCCCCTTTCATGAAATTTAAAAAATTTTGGTTATTGTTATTATATCATATTCTCACGTCCCAAGCAAGTCACATATTGTCATTTAAAAAGATATAATTTGCTATTTTTATAAACATTGCACAAATTAGCATCTCGATATTTGTGTTTTTTGTGTTTTCAGATGGCGCCTGCGGGCGCGGGAGGTCGCTTTTTGGAAAAAGCTCCGCAAAAACTTTTCTATTGCGCCCTTATTGTAGTTTGTGCAAACATAGCGATACCCCATAGGGGGCAGTATGTTCGCTCAAATGTCAGCAAGGGCGCAATAGAAAAGTTTTTTGCGGAGCTTTTTTTCAAAAAAGCGACCTCCCGCGCCCGCAGGCGCAAAAAAACCGCGGACACCGAAGCATCCGCGGAATTTTTCTTATATCACCGAAAATTACAGACTTG
The DNA here is from genome assembly GCA_045537235.1 of Eubacteriales bacterium. Classification (GTDB taxonomy): domain Bacteria; phylum Bacillota; class Clostridia; order Oscillospirales; family CAG-272; genus RGIG8775. The sequence goes on along the minus strand of JAZSPB010000057.1, from coordinate 3,110 downwards.
CAAATCCGTCGATCAGCAATTCAAGCATTCCTTCATAGTTAGACTTCTTGGACTCATAGAACTGAGTCAAGTCACGGCTACCGTCAGCAATACGGAACGCCTTACCCATATCACCCATGTGAGTGGAGGAGAAGATCCAACCAAAGCTGTATACCATGCTGTCAAGGATAAGCTGAACCATCTCGGCATCATCGGGAGAGTTGGACTGCTGAGACTTCAAAACAACCTCAACGTATACAGGCTTGATCTGCTTGTGTGCCTCTGCTGCCATCAACTCAACGGTAGAAGCAACCATCTTAAGACGGTCCGCCTCGACGGTAGAAAGAAGAACTACCATGGAGCTGGTAACCTCGGGGATGGAACGGTAGGTTTCCTGATCCTCATCGAACATGGGGAGAGGAAGGACACCGTACGAGAAGGTCACATCTCTGAGACCGCTACCACTGTTCATTTTACCCAAAGTAATCATAACTTTATTGTTATTGAAAGTGGTATCACCTCTATCGATACCGGAGCGGAAGGTACCGGAATTCTCGGTGTTGAGTCTTACCAGTGCATTAAAAGCCTGAACGGTGTGGTCATTGTAGAAGCAAGCAACAGGCTCGCCAATGGTCTCATCGATCTTGGTCAAGTCACAGCCCAGAGCATACATCCAAGCATCCATAGCACCGTTGGAGCCACTGGATCCGTCAAGGAAACCTACTACGTCGCCGGAGCTGTGTTCACCGTTGGTATCCTGATCGTCCCAAACCTCGGCAACCAGATCGTAAAGGTAATCAATGGTCCATTCATAGTCACGAACGACCTGATAGATATCCTTGCGATCGGAAGCTGCGAAATACTCGTTGTAAATGTCCTTGTTGTACCAAAGCACGTTTGCCTCAGCCAACTGGGAGTTTGCGATAGAACCGGATGCGAAGTAGAGCTGATCGTAAATAACAGCTTCCTTCAAAAGGTTCTGGTTCCACCAAGACTTCTCAAGGGAAATAGGCTCTACCTGGGTCAGATCCAAATAGCAACCCTCGATCGCCAAGGAGGAGCTAACGCCGGTGTAGATCATAGCTGCGTCAAAGTCGTGAGAGGTGGTCTTGATAGCATTACGAAGAGTCTCATTCCATGCGGAATAGTGTCCGTCGGAGCCCCATCCGCAAGCCTGAGGAACATGAGCAATGGTAATGCCAAGACGCTCTTGAACCGTCTGGTTACGTCTGTATGTAGCGTCGTTTACGGGTTCCTCGTTAAACTCTTCCACATAGATCTCGCCCTCTTTACCGTTTCTTACGAAGAAGGTGACGGTGTTTTTTTCAAGAGCCGAGAAATTAACGTCTCCAAGGTCATCCTTCTCTTCGGTCTCCGTGGCAGTGTCATCGTCTTCATTGTCACCGGTAGTCTCATTGTCGCCGGTTGTCTCTTTGGTGTCTGCTGTCGTTCCGTCGTCGGACTCGGTTTCCTTGGGTCCGCCGCAAGCCACAAACATGGACAGAACGGTCATCAGCGCCAAAAGCAAAGCCAAAAGTTTAGTTGCTTTCATGACAAATTTCCTTTCAAAAAATAGTTTCTACAATATCATCATTATAGACAGTTTCATTATACCATAGCCGCCCCCGATGCAACAAGTCGCATTTTGCCAACCTGGAGACAAATATTGCTATCAATTTCACCGTTAATTAATGGTAGTCTCCCAAATAGTCACGGTTTTTCTCAAAAATCTCATCGCACATACAGCGTATCTCTTCCAAGGAGCATACCGCCGAGGTGAGCGGATCGTTGTAGACCGCGTAGTAAACAGCCTCCTTGTCACGGCGCATCGCGGCTTCGATCACCAGACTCTCCAGCCGAGCCGTCGTATTCACAAGGATCGCCAAATGATCGGGCAGCTTGCCCGCGACGGTCGTTTTGAGTCCCATGCGGTCGGCCACCACGGGCACCTCTACGCAGGCATCGTCGGGCAGATTGGGGATCGAGCCGTGATTGATGACATTGCCGTTGAAGACGAACGGTTTGCCGTCACCGAAACGGGCATTAAAAATATCGGCCACATATTCCAAGCTCTTGGTCGTATCCACATCCTTGTTCAAAAAATCCTCATATTGCTTGGCGGTATTGGCCTTGCGTTCTATGCGAAGATCCAAGGAATATCCGTGCAGACCGGGGTTCCAACCCGTGGAATGGGTACAATATTTTTCGATCAGATCGGGACGCTTGCGGAACCATTGGTTATATTCCGAGTTATGACCGCTGGATTCGGTAACATAATAACCCAGCTTCAAGAACATCTCATTGCGCACCTGTTCTTCATTATAAATATCAGCATTGTTGGACACCAGCTCACGAAGACGGGGATAGAGATCGACCCCCTTGTGGGAGAGCTTGGTATAAAAGGCCTGATGGTTGACACCCATGCAGTGGTAATCCAGCTCGGCAAGGGGAACATTCAGCCACCCTGCCAGTTTTTTGGCCGTTCCTTGCACACTGTGACAAAGACCCGTGACCTCTACATTGGCGTGCTTCAGCATCGCACCGCACAGCATGGCCATGGGATTGGTGTAATTGAGAAACACAGCGCGAGGGCAATACTTCTCGATATCGCGGCAAATATCCAACATCAGCGGAATGTTACGCAGCGCACGAAAAATCCCCGAAACACTTCGCGTATCCCCCACATTAATATCCACCCCGTATTTCATGGGAATCTCGATCTCATGCCGCCAAATATCCACGTCGCCGTTGAACACGGTGCAAAGCACACCGTCCGCATCGCGCAACGCCTCCGCACGATCCATCGTGGGAGAAATAACGCAATCGGGACACCCCATAGCCTCCACGATCTTTTTAACCACCCGTGTGATATTCTCCAAATTCTCGCGGTTAATGTCCATCAGCGCAAACTCGCACCTTTTAAACTCGGGAAAAGTGAGCAGATCTCGGATACACTTGCCGGTAAACTGCAAGCTCCCTGCCCCAATAAATGCAATCTTCTTCATAAGATCCTCCTCTTTGTCGTTGATGACTGTCGGGAAGGCGCCTGCGGGCGCAGGAGGTCGCTTTTTTGAAAAAAAGCTCCGCAAAAAACTTTTCTATTGTGCCCTTTTGCAGTTGGTGCGAACATG
>JAZSPB010000063.1:0-3008 GCA_045537235.1 Eubacteriales bacterium | reverse complement strand
GTGAGACACTATGGGGTGTAGTATGTTCGCTCAAACATCAGCAAGGGCGCGGAACAAAAGTTTTTGCGGAGCTTTTTTCAAAAAGCGACCTCCCCCGCCCGCAGGCGCACGGTCAAAGCATTTCTTCTGCGCTTTTGTCGTCGGAAACGGGTGGATTGCCGTCTTCACTGTCGAAACAGCCGCATTTGCCGTAATAGTCTTTTTTATCGTGGCAGAGGCTGTCATTTTCACTGACGTGGTCATATTCGTGGGTCACTTCATCGTCGAATCCGCAGCCGCAGATGTCGTTTTTTTTGTCTTGACATTTGCAGCGGATCTTGTCCATGAGCTTGTAGCCGAAATAGGCTATGGCGAGGATACCGCCGGCGAGCATGGCTGCTTCGGACAGCTTGGTCAGCGTGCTTTTTTCGGGTTGGCACCGTTTGGATTGACAGAACATTGGTTATTCTCCTTCTTTTTTTGATTTTCTATTAGTATGCGGCATTTAACGCGTTTTAGTCAAGGACAGCAAATATTTCCGACGTTTGTTTGGTGGGGGTTGCTTTTTCTTAATAAATATGGTAAAATAATGTAAATTCGACAAAGAGAGGTAATCGCTATGGACAATGTGACCATATATGATGAGATCCCCTACGGCAAGGGTGTCCGTCCTTACAACACGGCCAAGCCTCCCCTTCGTCAGCTCGGTATTTTTACGGGCTTGATGTATGCTTTGAGTAAAATTCTTATGATGGGAAAGAAATATCGGATCGAGAAGATCGGTATGGAGGGTCTCAAGCCGCCTTACATTCTTTTGAACAATCATATGTATTTTGTGGATTTCTACCTGAATGCCATTGCGACCTTTCCGCATAAGACATATAATATTGCTACGGTGGACGGATATTATCGCCGCCCTATCCTTATGGAGTGGATCGGCTGTATGTGTAAGCGCAAATTTACCACCGACCGTCACCTTGTGGACTCGGTGGATCGGGTGTTGAATAAATATCACGGGATCTTGTCCATGTATCCCGAGGCACGATATTCGCCTGTGGGTACCACGGCCATCCTGCCCGATTCCATGGGGCAACTGGTCAAGAAGATGAAGGTGCCTGTGGTGGTGCTTCTTCACCACGGAAATCATTTGCACACCCCCTTTTGGAACTACCGAAAGCCGAGAAAGGTGCCGCTTTACACTACCATGACCAAGGTGCTGTCAGCCGAGGATGTGGAAAAAATGAGTGCGGAGGAGATCCAAGAAAAACTGGTAGCCGCTATGCAGTATGATGAATATAAGTGGCAAAAGGAGCAGGGCATCCGCATTGTCGAGCCGTTCCGCGCCGAGGGACTTCACAAGATCCTTTATCAGTGCCCTCATTGCATGGAGGAGCGAAAGATGGAAAGCGAGGGCGCGATCCTGCGCTGTGCCGCCTGTGGCAAAGAGTGGGAGCTGACCGAGCTTGGAGAGCTGAAAGCCAAGAACGGCGAGACCGAGTTTTCCCATATTCCCGATTGGTTTGAGTGGGAACGTGCCTGCGTTCGTCGCGAGGTGGAGGAAGGTCGCTACGGTTTTGAGGATGAAGTTGATATCTATTCATTGCCGTCCTGCATGAAATTCCAACATGTTGGCAAGGCTAAATTAACTCACGGATATGACGGCTTCACGGTGGAGGGAGAGTATGAGGGAAAGCCTTACCGCATTCACCGTTCGGTGGCCGGAATGTACGGTGTACATATCGAATACGATTATTGCTACGTTCGCCCCGAGGATTGCATTGACATTTCTACCGATCGCGATTCGTTGTATTGCTATCCTACCAAGAATGATGTGGTGACCAAGCTGTCTTTCGCTACCGAGGAGCTTTACCGCCACAAGATGGAGGCTCGTGCCGCAAAGCGAAGAGAGCGGCAGTTGGCTAAAGAACGGGGAGAAACGGTATAAAAGGGAGATTCTATGAAATATACCAAAGCCGAATGGCTTTTACTTTTAAAAAATATACTTCTCACCGTCGCGGGAACGCTGATCCTTGCGGCGGGAACCGCAATCTTTGTGCTGCCCTTTGACCTTGTGGCGGGTGGCGTTTCGGGTTTGGCTATTATTATCAATCGACTGATTCCCGTGGAGTTTATTACCATTGATCTTATCGTCACGGTGCTGACGTGGGGATTGTTTTTTGTGGGACTGATCGTTCTTGGTAAAGGTTTTGCTATGAAAACACTGATCTCTTCTATTGTCTATCCCGTTGGCATTTCGGTGTTTTTGAAGTTGGTCGATCCCCATGTGTTTGGCGGCTTTTTCAGCCTTCAGAACAGTGCCCATTCGGACACCGCGTTGCTTCTGGGAGCCACCCTCGGCGGTGTGCTGGTCGGTGCGGGATGTGCCATTACCTTCCTCGGCGGCGGCTCAACGGGCGGTGTGGATATTTTGGCTTTCACGCTTTGCAAGATATTTAAGAAATGGAAAAGTTCGGTCGTGATCTTCGTTATCGACGCGTCTATCGTGGTCTTGGGTATGTTCCTCATCGGTGATTTTGTGCTGTCGTTGTTAGGCATTTTGTCCGCTTTTATCAGCGCAGTCGTGGTGGACAAGGTGTTCCTCGGTTCGTCCCGTGCCTTTATCGCACAGATCGTCACCGATAAATACGACGAGATCAACACCCGCGTGATTGAAAAGCTGGAACGGACAACCACTATCTTCGACGCCACGGGCGGTTATTCCGGTACAGAAAAAAAGATGGTGATGGTCTCCTTTACCATGGGTCAATATGCCGAGCTTGTCAGCATTGTCAACAAAACCGACAAATATGCTTTCGTTACCATCCACCGCGCTCACGAGATCAATGGGGAGGGGTGGACGAGATAAAAGCGCCGTGCGCCTGCGGGCGCGGGAGGTCGCTTTTTTGAAAAAAAGCTCCGCAAAAAACTTTTCTAATGCGCCCTTATAAAATTTGAGCGAACATACTGCACCCCATGGGGTACCGCTATGTTCGCTCAAACTACAATAAGGGCGCATTAAAAAAGTTTTT
>JAZSPB010000073.1:0-2552 GCA_045537235.1 Eubacteriales bacterium | reverse complement strand
GTGATACCGGCGTATACAAAGTTACCCTTTGAAGTAAGACCGAAAACAGTATTTTTAACGCCAGTTTTTGAATCGTGCATATCACGAAAGACTTTCGGATCTAATTCGCCGCAAGGAGAAAGGAGGTTGTTTTCCATATCATAGGTAAAAACGCTTATGCCATAGAGATAGGATGCAAACGCTATATTTATTTTATTCTTTTTAACTTCAAAAATCGTACTGTTTTGGAACTCTCTTGTGGAAGCACTCCTTGGCTTTTCAACCAATATGTGCTTTAAAATGCAGGAAATAATATCCGCATCCTTATTTATTTTATAAATATAAAAACCATGAAAATGAAAGGATACAATCAAAATATCCTTGTATTTGGTTATATACGTAACTCTGTTTTCAAAATTAAACTCCCGAACCTTTTCAAGTGTTTTCTTGTTTACAATCGATATGTTCCCGACTATCACACCGTCTGCCATATTACTAACACCGCCGCCACCGCCTCTGAGCGATATGACCAGGTATTCGCCGATATCTACAATTGCAGTTGAGTGAGCACTCTCCTTGCGAATATAATCCGTTGCGGGATCTCCCGTGTGATCGGCAGCAATATCTGATCTGCTTAAAAGTCTCGGATTTTTGCTATCGCTGATATCATATTTACAAAGCACCGTTCCGCCCATTAAATAGAGAATGTCGCCGTCCTTAAAATATGAATTTGTCGCAATTCTTTGCGTCCCATTGTAATCGTCAGAAATGCCATCCTCGTAATTTGGATATATTTCTATATGTGGTATAAAATCCATAGTTATGACCATTCCTTTCCGCTGCGCTTCAAGGCACAAAAGGGATATGAAATCCAAGTGCGGTAACGCAGCATTCAAAAATTTGTGTTAAAATATTACTTGAGAAAGCAGACACACTACACAACACGTGAAGGTGAGTGGCGAAGCGTTTTCGCTTACCCGTATAGTTATGTGTGCCGAATGCTCTTTCAAGCACAAATGAGTAGGGCTGTGAACCCTGTAAACTTATCTTTGGAGAGACATTACTTCAATCTTTCAGTGAGCATTCAGTCCCTGTCTGCTTTCTCAAATGCTTTTTGAGGGGATGTGTTTATGCTTAAAATTGTTTACCCAATCTGCTGTGGAATGGATGTCCACAAATCATTCGTCTATGCCTGTATTGCTTCCACCAATGAGCAAGGTGTTACCACCTACAAAAGCAAACGCTTTTCTACATTCACAAAAGATCTCCGCTTTTGTGCCGAGTGGCTTGCCGCAAACAACTGCAAGGACGTTTGTATGGAGTCCACGGGAAAGTATTGGATTCCCGTTTACAACATTTTGGAGCAGACCTGCAACGTCGTTCTTGCTCATCCCAAATACGTCAAGGCGATCAAGGGAAAGAAAACCGACAAAAAGGATGCGAAATGGATCGCAGACATCTTCAAGCATGATCTTGTTTCGGGAAGCTTCATCCCTCCTGCTGATATCCGTCAGCTTCGGGACTTGGTTCGCTATCGTTGGAAATTGACCAATTTTGTTGTTGGAGAAAAGAACCGCGCACAAAACTGTCTCACCGTTTCCAACATCAAATTGGATGACGTTTTCTCCGATGTCTTTGGCAAGGCTTCTACGAGTATCATCACTCGGATGTTAGAGAATCCCTCCGAGAAAATCACTGATGTGTCAGGTTTCAGAACAAAACGTATGAAAGCGACCGACGAAGAAGTACTTGCCGCTGTGGACGGTGAATTTTGTCCCGAACAAGCAGAAAAGCTTCGTATTATCCGTTCTCATATGGATAGTCTTGAGCTTTGCAAGCTCAATGTTGAGTCTTTAATTCTTTCCGTTGCGGAAAAATATATTCCGCAGATCAATCTCGTTTCTACGGTGCCGGGTATCCAGGCCTTTGCCGCCATCGGAATCATCTCCGAGATCGGCGTGGATATGTCCGTGTTCCCAACCTCCAAGCATCTCTGCTCGTGGGCTGGTCTTACTCCGCAGAACAATGAGAGTGCCGGAAAGAAGAAAACCACTCGCGTCGGTCGCGCTGGAGACTACATCAAGCCCTTACTTGTTCAATGTGCTTTGGCGGCAATTAAATCTAAGAAAAATCCCGAAATCCGCAACAGATATTTATCTATTAAAAAGCGCAGAGGTCACAAGAAAGCCCTCATCGCGATTGCGAGAATGTTACTGACTGCAATCTACAACATTCTCAAAAAGAATGAGCCTTACAATGCTGACCTTTATACTCGGGAAAACAGTCCTCCTGAGCATCGTACTGTTTCGGTAGACGAGGCTATCTTTATTCTTCAACGTCAAGGGTATCTTGTTACCCCTGCGACTTCTTAATCTTGTATGAATATTGTTTTTTTTGACTACTTTGCAGTAGTCTTTTTCGTCATGCATTTCTTTCGGACTAAGACGGATGTTATTTCAAACTTCTATTCCTTCCATTTATGCTTTATTTAGTCTCTGTATAATATCCCTTTTTCCGAAAGTTCAATATATTCCTCGAACAATTTCCCCTTGTCCTCAAGCAAATCGTAGCTG
>JAZSPB010000016.1:0-17947 GCA_045537235.1 Eubacteriales bacterium | reverse complement strand
AGCCTAAAACCTTTGTATTCCAAAGCAATTATACAGTTTATATGTAAAAAAGTCAACGATATTTTTTACATATTGCAAAAAAGTGTGAAAAATATGCGAATGTTGTCAAGCGAAAAATATTAGAATTTCGAAAAAGGTATTGACATTTGAGATATGTTATGTTAAAATTCTAATGTTGCCGAAAGGTAATCGTGCCGGAGTGGCGGAATTGGCAGACGCCCGGGACTTAAAATCCCGTGAGGTAACACTCGTACCGGTTCGACCCCGGCCTCCGGCACCAATTTAATATCGCGGAGTGGAGCAGCCTGGTAGCTCGTCGGGCTCATAACCCGAAGGTCGTGTGGTTCAAATCCCGCCTCCGCAACCAAAACAAAAACCCTTGAAATGCTTGTTACAGCAGGCACTTCAAGGGTTTTTCTTTGCCTTGTCATCTTGACCTCGACTTTCCGTTTTGTTCCGTTTCTTTCCGTTTTCTGCCGTCTTTTTGGGCGTCATTTGGGCGGCACGGCTAACATTTTCACCAAATATCGGTCGCCTTGGGCGACGACGGAGACGACGACGCCCCTGAAACCACGGGAAATTCCCGCCAAGTCCCCCTCGCATTCCCTGTCGAGTCCAGCAAAAGAATCCATGCGGAATAAGGGCAAGCCGAAGAAAATCCCGATTCCCCGCTAAATTTGAGGGAAAGCTTAAACACTTCATTTTCTCTCACTCACATCCCTCCTGTCATTCAGTATGATTGCCCGAAGGTCAAGCCTTGCTTCAGCCCTTTATTTATCTATCTTTTTTGCCCTTTCTTTCCTTGCTCGTGACGGCGGGATGACGGCAAGACCGAGTGGGCAAAAAGAAAAGCACCGTTTTTCATAGCGGTGCAAGCAGTATGTGTATTCATAATCTATAACAGGGTTTATTGTAAGTCGGTCATTATACTATGCCACATTTAAGGGCTTGGATCAGGAGAAGAGCACATCCAGCTTGTCGCCAGCTTCTTGATTCATGGAAGGAAGACAATGAGCATAGATGTTTAGGGTGGTTTGGATATCAGCATGACCCATTCTTGCTTGGATCGTCTTGTTATCTACCTTCATTGCTACCATCTGCGTTGCACAGGTATGGCGAAGATCGTGAAAGCGGATCTCCTTCAAATTATGCGCTCGGCGGAATCTTATCCACTTCTGTGTCAGCGAATCGGGACTAAAGGGCGTTCCATCCTTCTTATGGATGACATAGCCGCTATCAACGAAACCATTTCGCTCCACTTCCTTGCAATATTTCTGATGTTCCTCTTTCAACAGGGCGGCAACCTTATCACCAATCTGCAAAACCCTTCTACCTGCTTTGCTCTTGGGAGCCTTCACGACCTTCTTGCCGCCCGCATTTACGCGATTTTGGGTTATGAAGATCATTTGGTTTTCCAAGTCAATATCCGACCATTGCAAGCCAGCGATCTCTCCACGGCGCAAACCTAAAGACAACTCTAACACGGCGATCAAGTACATGTCAGTTTCCTTGGCGGCGTTAAGGCATTGCTGGATTTCCTGCGCATCATATACTTCTGCCTCATATCTCTCAATCGTTGGCAGGTCGATATCATCGCAAGGATTATGGTCAATCATGTTAAGCTTTTTAGCCTTCTTCATTGCGCCATTCAAAATGAGATACAGATTCTTGACCGATTTGGGAGCAAGCCCTTCTTCGCTCAACTGGTTCACCCAATCTTGAACATGGGAATTATTCACGTGCTTCAGCGGAATGTTTCTCAAATATGGCAATATGCGCTTCTCGGTTCTTTCACGATAGCTTGCCTTAGTAGTCTCTTCTTGCTTGATGAGATGCTTGGATAGCCATTCTTCCATCCAATCACCCAACTTGATTGCCGATGGTGCAATAATCGAGCCGTTATTTTCCAGCGCATACTTCAGTCTAACAAGTTCCTTCTCGGCATCCTTCTTGGTTCCACTAACAGTCTGGAAAGACCTTTGCCTCTTACCAGTCATAGGATCTTTTCCCAATTCCAAAATGATTTGATAGGACGAGCTTCCGTCCTTCGTCTTTCTCTTTCTAACGTGACCAGTAACCATTTTCTTTTCCTCCTTGGTCTTTTTTTAATGATATATATTTGCACGCCGCCGAAATTCGTTTCCTTGATACTATCGAGCCTTTGATTGGGCGGCGATTACTTTATACGAACCTCTTACCCTTGGCGGCAATGAAAGCCTTTAGTTTGTCTTCAGATACACGATATCTGTTACCTATTCTTAGATAATCGATGCCACTATATTTTATGAAGTGCAGGGCTTCATGGTAGGAGATCTTTAGAATGTCCGCCACATCACGCGCAGTCAACATCGCAGGTAGCGATTGAGTCATGCTCTCTTCCCTCGCTTTCATCAGCCTTTGCCAACAAAGATGATCTTGTCGGACTAACGGTATTATCCGCCCACACTTGCAAAACATACAAGTCCTCCTTCATTCCAGCCTCGTTTATGATTCTTGAACGAGTGTTACGTCCTTTCTCACAGTTCATCACACCTGCCGCCTTCCATGTTTTTATGCAAGTCTTTAGGTTTTGATGCCCATGCTTCTCCAAAAGCTCCTCAAGCTTCTGACGTTTGATGGCATATTCCACCAAGAGCTTCTTATTGCCCTGTATCGTATTGGGATATGATACCGCACCCCAAAGCTGGTGAGGAATGTTTTGAAGCCTCTTATCGTAAAAGGATGCCACATTGATGCCGCACTCTCCTATGATATCCTCATAGCTCTTATCAACTGCACCGTTACTCTGTTTAGCATTACGCCAGCACTTATAGCAAAACTCGATAACCGCTTCGATGTTGAATGTCAAACCAAGGGCTTCCTTTGCCAGCTTAGCCGTTGTCACAAAAAATGCTGGAAACTTTTCCACAAAGCGCTCATCTATATCTTGGGGAGCATTGTCAATAAGGTCTTTCAGTGTGTCATTGTAAAGTTGCTGTACCATATCCGCACCGCCATTGTCTATTATGTATTTGGCAAGTACAGGGGCGGCATATCCATTATTCTTGCGTGCGCCGTCCTTTATCCTGCGCGAGTGTTCGGCATTCTCCGTCATTGCCTCTTCTATCTCCATGACCCTTACCCTGATACCATTGAATTTGCTTTTACATTTTTTCAGCAACGACATTTCTCCACAACTTAAAAACGTTGTGTCGTAGCCTTCTGTAACTGAGTTCTGCAAATTGCTCTTCAAACGTTTTATATCCGAGCCCTCACTGAGATTGAAGATCACAGAGGTTAGATCTCTTCCAGCATATTTACCAAGTTCATTCAAGACAACAACAACACCTCTATTGCCAGCACAAGAAGTCACAGTTGCTTTTTCCGTTGCCCCCCAGCTTTGATAGATGCTGATTGACTCATGCGGTTCGCCGCGATCATACTGTCTCTTTTTTCCGTCGAACGGCTCACCCGACACAGATGCGGCAAGGTATAGCACCGTGGTCTTGCCTTTGCCAGAATCGAAATTCAAGTGGACGATCGGATTCTCTCCCGTTGTTTGTGAACTTATAAGTCCGACAACAGGAGCCGCTAAGGCAACAAGAAGAACAGTTTCAAGCTGAACACGACCAAGAACCTCATTTTTTACAAGGTCGCACCAGCCAGCCAATGTTCCCATCGGGTTCAGTTGATAGTCGCCCGCATATTTAGCATCTAATGTTCCAGAGAGCTTGATACTTCTGTAGTGGGGGAACCTCTGATCGCCAACAGGAAGATATATCCAGCCTACATTATGGAATATCTTTTGGCTTTGCATTAGATTACACTCTTGTTCAAGCAAGCTATCAATATAATACTCCGCATTCTTGGCAGTTATAGCGGCACCTTTAGATGCCAGCGCGGAAACCAATGCTTTATTATCGCAGATTTCCTTCCTTTCAACAGAAACATACTTGGTGTTTCCCAAATAATTGAAATGAAGTTTCCAACGAACTTGCCCTGTTTCAATGCTCTCCTCAATAGCATCAATGAAGATCGCCTTACCCAAACAACTTGTGTTCTTTTTTCCTGTACTACTGCTACGGGAAACCTTAAATAAAAAACCGTTTCTAATCTCGATATCATCAAACATACGTGATATCCTCCTTATATTGAATTTTGTACACTTGCTTTGTCGCGGAAGCAACCCTGTCTATTAGACAATTCCCCGACACTGCTCGTGTACCCTTATTTTATCATAAAAACAGCCGTTTGACCAGCCCAAGCCAAGCCTTGCCAAGACGGACATGACAACGCTTTTGTCGACTCTTGGTTGGCAGCTTTTTGGAGGGAGGCTGAGAAAAAATCTTTGTAAACATTTCATGAACATCTCATCCAACTAACCAACAAAATAATAGAAAGGAAACAAGCGGCTACGCAGAGACGCTTGTTTCCTTTTAATTACTCAAAAATACCAACAAATAATTATTAAGCCACAAGGAGGTGAATATATGCCAACGGCAAGAAGGAAGTGCAGACTGGCGGTATCTCAACACAAAGATGTTGACCTACGCGACTTCAAGGATATTATTATCGATACCATCAACGCAACCGTTGAGGGTAAGAATCCCCAAGTCTATCAAAGCTATTTCTCCACCGATGCCCTTACCCAAAGTGAAGCAGTCGCGATCGGCAGAGCATTAGCCAAGGTAGAGGAACTAAAGACTTACGGAAAGTCAGTAACAGTATTCAGGTTGTTTGAGGGAAAGACCTATGCCAGCGAACAATCAACTACCCCTATCAGCAAGAACCAAATACCGAAAGGAGGGCGAATGAGATAGAGTCCCAAAGAAAGTACATAAGCATTGATGACGTTCATAGAGAGTACCTACCCATCAGCAAGAAGAAGATTCGATCATTTGTTAAGAAGTATATACCCGTTAAGTTTATTGGTGGTCGTATGTACATTGAAAGAGTTCAGTTAGAGAACCTACTTTCCGATTGCGAACGAGAACGTTTTCCATTGGATTGAGAGGTGGAAGCTATGAGGAAAGAAAAGATTAAAGTGTTGGAGATCGCACCGATGGAGACCCCCAAGATCTGTTATATTGAGCCGACAACGAAAGCCTTCAAGAAAGCCGTCAACATAGGAGCAAGTGAGAAAGGCGACGTAGAGGCTAAGAAGCTGGAGAAACAGATATATGCCATCTTTAACAAGGATAGATTTTTAGCTAATCTTACGCCTAACAGAAGAATAGGGGACGATATTATTGCAGGAATGATGTATGTGGTGGCTGTCGATGAGAACAAAGCACCTATATCACTTACGGAGAAGCAAATCACAGAATACGCGCTACGTTTTTGGAACATCGAGGTATTTGATGATATGGATGTAGCAGAAGCCAATATCAACACCCTATTATCCCGTCTATGGAAAGATGAATAACCGCAAAATTCAAATATATATCATTATAAGGAACCGATAACATCCAAGTGGTGTTATCGGCATTTCTTATTTTGGAGGTTTCTATGATCTATCTTATCGGCAATGAACAACACGCCAACCAAATACGGCATCTTCTTCCCAAAGAGGTCACCCACGAACTGCTCTCTACCACCTCGGCTCTTGATAGGGCTTACGGGGAACATCGCAACTTTATGGAGGTGGGAGGATATTCTGTCGTCGTGGACGATGCTCACGACTTCCCATCCCTCTCCTCAATGGTCAACATTTACCATCATCCCATAGAATGGGCAAAGCAGATTGAGGATTATGTCGTATCGCTCTATCTGTTTAACAATGACTTCTCTGTTGTGCTCTTCACGCCATACGCCATCACCCCCAAAGCCATTTTGAACGATTTAGATTAAGAGGAGGAACATCAAATGAAAACCATTCACACAACCCTTACCACGACCGCACTCTACTCCGACGATGGAAAGAAACGGTATCTACTTCAAAAGATATGGGATGAGAACAAACCACATCTTGCCATTGTCATGCTCACTCCCAGCGAAGCATCGGGTATTGAACTGGACAATACAACTATGCTTGTACTTAACAATGCTTCCCGCTTGGGCTATGGAAGTGTAAGCATCGTCAATCTGTTTGCCACCATTGGCGACTGGCGGCTCGCCCATGCGGAAGATGCTGACCAAGAAAACATTGAACACATAGACAATGTAGCCAAAGATGCCGATATCATCATCTATGCCTCGGGAGTGGGAAAGGCAACAAATAAAACCTTTCTCAAACGGCAGAACCAAGTCCTTGAAGCACTAAAGCCCTATGAACCCAAGTTGAGATGTCTTTCCAACAAGCAAGGCAATGCACGATTTCAGCACCCCCTGTCCCCCGCCCTCAGATCGTGGCATCTTTCCGAGATGAAAGTCTCCGAGTTATACAAGGATGATGCGCTTCCCCTTCCTACGGAAGAAACCAAAAAAAGAGAACGAAAAGCCAAAAAATGAACAGAAAACCGCCCCACCGCATTCTCACGGTGGGGCGGAATGATTGAGGAACACAGAAAAGTGTGTGATCCCCCTATTAATTCATTAGAGAGCAACAAGCAAATATGGATGGACCAGAAATAAGAAGTCCTATCACCAAAATATATACCAATATGCTTCCAAGACCACCATGGAGACACGTCCATTCTCCATCCACTTTCATTAACTCAAAAATATACTGTGTGCGAACTTGCGCACCATAAGAATTGGTACAATCAACATATCCTGTCACTTTATAAACAGATTCATTCTTCTCAACATTATATTCCGCAAACTCTGGGTACTTCGCAGCAGCAGGGTTTTTTAACAGAAGCAATTCGTACGCCTGCGAAAAAAGAATCGCCTCTTGTTCTTCGGTGATCTCTGCTATGTTCTCTTGCTTTTCCAAAAGTTTTTTGAACTCGTTTCGTGCCTTTTGATTTGCCGCTGTGGCCTTTGTTCTTTCATATCTGTTTTCGGGCAAATTGTACTCTTTCCATTTCTTTTTTTGCTTTTCAAAAAATTCCATTGCGTTATCCTTCTTTCACAAAAAATTTATATCTAACACTATGTGTGTGTCAGTCATCTTCCAAGCTGTCTTTTATCATCCTTCTAACAGTCTTTTCAGAATAGCCGTATTTTTTTGCCAACTCGCGAATGTTAGAGCCGTCATACTCCTTGATGATACTAATCTGTATCCGCTTGGCGTTGAATAGATGTATGGGGAATGTGATCTGCTGACCCTTGTACATCTGATAGATGGCAATCGCCGCATCCAGTCCCATTGAACCGCAAATCTCTCGATAGACCTCGTTGAAAAGCTCGGACTCATTTTTATCCATTCTTCCACATCCTTTCCTATTCAGTATTATTGTAGCAGATTTCGACAAACCTCGCAAATCCCTCTGTCCTTGCGTTTGTCCCTGCCCAAAAACAAAAAATTCACCATTCTTCCTTACCGAAAAGAATGATGAATCTTCAAGTTTTTTATTGCTCGTTCTCTTTTTATCTCTCTCCCAGTTGGGAACTGGGAATTTGGGGTTTTTAGTCCCTTTTTGGGGCTCTGTCGTCTCTTATCTTGCCAACTCCGCCACCAAAAATTCCCGCGCCCTTCCCCGCCACAATGAGCTTTCCCGCTTTGGAATGGGGATTTCACGGAACTTTGGGGCACCTTTTCTGCAAGATGGAAAGACAAGCAACCTTTCTCCAATCGTTTTTTCATCCCGCCGTCGTCAGTTGGTCGGCGCGGAAATGAGCTGAATTCCCGCCAATCCTTATGCTTATTGGCTTTTGGGGGTTGCTTTTCCCGTGCTCATAACCCGAAGGTCGTGTGGTTCAAATCCCGCCTCCGCAACCATATTGTGCATCCTAAATAGATGCCACAGCAGAAATCCCAGATGCCATAAGGCTTCTGGGCTTTTTTGTTCCCATTTTTCACAGTGCAAATTTGGTAGATGCCAATGGATGAAATCGACGTGTGGATGGGATTTGAACTTAAATAATAAAACTTTTAGAGGCAGATTTTGTGATTTTTCAGTTGCACAATCTTCCCTTCTTTCGTTTGTTTCAAAAAATATTTGTATACAATTTGTGTCTGAATCGAGGACTGTGTAATTAATTTCTGCAGCTCTCTTTTTTATTTTCATGAAAGGTGATCAAAAATGGAAAGTATTTGTTGCCGTGATATTATACCCATAGTATTTCTTAAATAAGCGACTGACGTAATTGGGGTCGGTGTATCCAAAAAGTGCTGCCGCCTCGTATAGGTGAACAGGCTCCTTCTCCATCAGATTTTTGATTGCTTCCAGTTTTTCGTAGTTGACGTATTTTTGAAAGGAGATTCCTTCTACTTTTTTGAAAACGGAACACAAATATTCAGGGGTAATTGAAAGATACTGGGCAACACTTCTTTGTGTGATCGGAAGATGCAGGTTGGTCTGAACGTATTTCTTGGCATGCTGTGTATACAACACCTCGCTAGGCAAGTTCAATTCTGTTTGTTTTCTGTTGCATTGGTCGATTTCACAAAGCAGTTCAAGGAACTTCGATGCGCCCTTGGTTTTTGACTCCTTAAAGATCAGTTGGTTTCGTATCAACTGATCTATAATATTTGCTGCTGATCGGGTGTTGAAGCGCTCGGGCGTAACAAGCGGCAAACATAGGCCATTGATATCATCTTGCAGTGACCATTTTAGATTTGCAAAGACCGTATGATGCTCGTGATAAGCAAAAGCCTTGATGTTTATTTGTTCCTGATCATACGGAAGGAGAACAATATCTCCCTTGTTTGCCACGTATTCCTTACCTTTGTATTCGATGGCTATCGAGCCTTCGGATATAAAGGTGATCTCCATAGAATTTTCTCTCTTCAGAAGGGTATTGAAATAAGTGTCTGCATGATAAACGTGGGCAAATTTCACACAAGGTAACGTTTCGATTTCATAGGTTTGCATGAACGGTCCTCCAGTTCTTTTATAGATTGTATCCTTTGTTCTCTATTATAGCATTTCATATTAATTTTGTCAAGATTTTCAATTCTGTTTATTGATATATGCTCCACTAAATAGTAAAATGAGTGCAAGCTTGCATCGAATAAGGAGGTATGTGTATGAAGTTGTTCGAGAGCTTAAATAACGAGTTGCGGCAAACGTCAGGCGTCTATGCTCCCCATTATTTTCGGTATTTGGGATATGGGGAGGATTTGTCTGCTGATTATGCGAGTCTGCGGGCGAACGGCATCTACTCTCTGTTTACAAAACCGAACCCCGTGATACTCAAGAGCGAGTGGATCGCGGGAAACCAACAATCTTTGTTTTGTGAGGAAAGCGAGCTGGTTCTGAATTACGCAAAGAATCTTGTGGATCGATTTTCTCAAAGAGGCTTTACCACGAACAAGGATCATTACGCTCCCGATTATGATCATATTCTTCGTGTGGGTCTCCCGGGGATGATCGACGAGATCGAGGTATCGATGCAGGTGCACGGTGACGATCCCGATAAGATCGTGACGCTGCAGGCAATGAAAAAAACTCTTTGCGGATTTTCCAAAATGATCCAAAAGTATATGCTACAAGCAGAGGCTCTTGTAGATTCTCCCGATTTTGATCGGAACCGCTTACACTTCATCGCCGACAATTGCCGCGCTATTATAAACGGCCCGCCCAAAAGCTTTGCGCAGGCACTTCAGCTGATGTGGTTCTGTCATACGGCGTTCCTGATGGAGGGACGCTATGCAATGGCGTTTGGTCGAATGGACCAATATTTATATCGGTTTTACAAAACAGATATTGATCAAGGAATTTTGACTGACGAGATGGTCATTGAGCTTCTGGAAAACGTTTTTATTCGGCTTCAGGACGATATCGTCAATATCTGTATCGGCGGTCAAAACCAAAAGGGCGAATGTGAAATCAATCCGTTGAGCCGCTGTATTTTACGCGCGGTGCGCCATTGTAACGTCCCCGGACCGAATCTGTCGCTCCGATACACGCAAAACACCCCCGATGATTTTTTGGACGAATGCTTGGAAACCATTGGCACAGGGCTTGGATATCCCGCGATCATGAACGATGACGTCAACATTGCTTCCCTGAAAAAATACGGATACGCGGAGGAGGACGTCTACAACTATTCCATGGTCGGCTGTATCGAGAACTTTATGACGGGCAAGCAGCCGCCTTGGTCTGACGGACGGTTTGACACACCGAGATTTTTCGATTATATCTTTAATAATGGAATCAGTGCCACCAATCAGTCGGTCGGACTCAATCTTTGCGGATTGGAAGATATTACGTCCATGTCCGATTTTATGACGGTCTTTGAGAAACAGCTTGCGTTCGGTGTGGATGAATATATGTTCAAATTCAACGCGAAAAACGATTTCATCCATCAAGCCTTTTTCGCCGAACCGTTTTTGTCCTGCTTCTGTCGGGATTGTATCGGCAGAGGCTTGGATATCAACTGCGGCGGAAGCATCTATCCCTCGGTTCACGGAGCTGCTTTGATGGGAATCGGCACGGTATGTGACTCCCTCGCTGCAATTGAAAAGCTCGTGTTTGCGGATCGCACGACGACGCTCAGTGAACTCAGAGATGCCATGAACGCTAACTTTGAAGGGTACGGTGAACTTCGCCAAAAGCTATTGGATGCACCGAAATACGGAAACAATGATCCTTTTGTTGACAAATATGCAGTGTGGTTCATTGATTATTTAGGCTCACTCTTTGAAAAGAAAAAGACACGCGACGGAGGCGGAATCTATATTGCCGCAGCGGCAAACGTGAGCAACATTTGCGCAGGCAAGATCATCAACGCAACACCCGACGGAAGGCTGCGCGGAGAGCCTCTTTCCGACGCCGCCTCTCCCACCTATGGGCGTGACACAAGAGGAGCAACGTCTACGATCAACAGCGTTTCCAAGCCCGATTACACCAAGGTCGCTTGCGGAAGCGTAGTCAACCAAAAATTTTCGCCGTCCATGTTTACGCCCGAAAAGCGCAAAAAGTTGATGGCGCTGATCAAAACCTACTTCAAGAAAGGCGGTCAGGAACTGCAGATCAATGCCACCTTGCGTGAAACCTTGATTGATGCCATCGAGCATCCGGAAAAATATCAGAATCTCGTGGTTCGTGTTTCGGGCTTTTCGGCTTTTTACGTGACACTTGAGAAGGACGTTCAGCTTGATATTCTCAACCGAACACAGCAGGAGTAACGATATGTTAAATATATCCAATATTCAGCATTTTTCCGTAGGAGATGGAGAAGGAATACGAACAACTGTATTCCTCAAAGGATGCAACCTTCGATGCCCTTGGTGTCACAATCCCGAAAATCTGAACAAGCAACCTGCTGTTTTGCGGTACCGTTCCACAGGCAAAACCGAAACGCTCGGACGGCTTGTGTCGGCAGAGGAAATCCTCACCGAGCTTTTGGAGGATAAGGATTTTTACGATGAAAGCCGTGGCGGCGTAACCTTTTCGGGCGGAGAGGCGATGCTGCAGGCATCCGAGCTCGTTCCCCTGACAAAGCTTTTAAAGGCAAACGACGTATCGGTTCTTGTGGACACCGCAGGGTGTGTGCCGTATGCCTCTTTTCAAATACTGAATCCCTTTGTAACGGGCTATTTGTTTGATTTCAAAACGGCTGATGGGGATCAATACCGAGAGATCGGGGGCGATCTTGGGCTCGTTGTGGAGAATATTACACGGTTGCGCAAGGACGGCAAGGCAGTTCGGATTCGGATTCCCTTGATCCCGGGCTTCAACACCTCGCCGCGTTCGACGCAGGCAATTTGCGAACGCTTGCAGGACATCGGTATCAAACACGTGGACCTATTGCCGTTCCATCGATTGGGAAGCGCAAAATATGAGGCTATGGGACTGGAATACGCCTATAAAACACAACAGCCACTTACCAAAGATGATCTTGGCAAAATCGAAGCAATTTATAAAACATATTTTTCAGTAAAAATAGAAGGATAGGAGAATGATTATGAAAGCAAAAGCAGCTGTTTTTATGGGCGCGCACAAGGATTTTGAGGTGCGTGAATTTGATGTGACCGCAACGCCCCGTGGGTATGGACAAATGGAACTTATCGCCAGCGGAATTTGTGGCACGGATCTGCATTTCCATAATGGAAAATTGGCAATTAATCCCCCCACTGTGATTGGTCACGAGTTCGTTGGCAAAATCACCGATTTGGATGAGAAGGATGCAAAGCAATATGATCTTGCCGTTGGCGATAACGTGATCGCCGATATTGCCGTACCTTGCGGAGAATGTATCCTCTGCAAAAACGGGGATGATGCGAACTGTGTCAATATGCAGGTAACAAATGGAGGAAGTATTGACGTCGCGCCCTATCTTTACGGTGGATATGCCGAGGTGAACTACACCCCACTTTCCAATCTTGTAAAGATCCCAAATGAAATTCCGCCTGTAGTTGCCGCAACCTTTGCGTGCCCCGGTCCCACCGCGATCCATTCTTTTGAATTGGCAAAAAAAGCAGGCGTTGATTTTGAAAAGATCAACGTTGCTGTGGTGCAAGGGCTTGGTCCTGTTGGCACCTTTGCCGTCATGTATCTGAAGGCGTTGGGCATCAAAAAGGTCTACGCTATCACCGCAGGAAACGATACAACGAGAGAGAACACCGCGCTCACTCTTGGAGCTGATAAGATTTTCAATCTCTCCCGTGAGGGTGTTGATCCGGTAACCAAAGCATTGCAAGCCGAAAACGGCGGACTTGGCGTGGATCTTTGCATTGAGTGCTCCGGCGCACCTGCGGCGGTTGTACAGGGGATGAACATTCTCAGAAATCGAGGTGTGTATCTGGTTCCCGGTCAGTACAGTGCATCGGGCGGGATTGAAATTCAGCCTCAGTTGATTACCTTCAAGGCGCTTCACATCATCGGCTCATCCCAATACTCCATGTGTGATGTCCGTACGTATCTTGACTTTTTGTCAGTTCATACCGAGTTGTATGAAAAGATTGAAAAGTTGGGAACAAAATTCAAGGTTTCCGAAATCAATGAAGCGATTGCCTACGCAAAATACGGTAAAAACGTCAAAACCCTTTTGGTGAAGTGATATGGATGTGATCATCTTTTCCGGACAAAGCAATATGCAGGGGCAAAGCGAGCGTCTTTCCGAAAATGACGTTGTAAATGATGCATACGAATATAAATGGTTGACCGATGAATTGTTGCCTCTTAAAAACCCCGTTGGGAAAATATTACCTATTTTATGGATCGGGGCGATGATGTTACGCCTGAAACCAAGTAAATAAAAAAGCCATCGGGATCCATTAAAGGTGCACATGAAACAGCCAAAATTCCTTGATTTTATTGACTTTTTCAGTGTGGCATCTATTAAGGATGCACAACACATATTGTGCATCCTTAATAGATGCCACAGCAGAAATCCCAGATGCCATAAGGCTTCTGGGCTTTTTTGTACCTATTTTCGAAATGCAATTTTAATAGATGCAAAATGCCCAAATAGCCGTGCGGACGGGATTTGAACTTACTTAGTAATAAATTGAAAGAGGGGTGTGTTTTTGCACACCCCTCGTGTTTCGTTATTTTACCGTCAGAACGACCTTTCCCACATTTTCTCCACGATAAAGAATACAGTGTGCCGCCTCTGCTTCGGTGATCGATAGCACCTTATAGATTTTCGGCTTTACTTCACCTGCCTCGATTTTGGGATATACATCGCGCACGATTCCTGCGAGGATCTGCGCCTTTACCTCGGGTGTGCGGGAGCGAAGCGAACGACCGAGTGTGAGTGAATAACAGTCATTTTTACTGTTAGAGCCGCGAGGTGACCGAGCCGCAGCGAGACCATGAGGTGGGATCCCCCACTTAAATAATCGACTTTTCAGGGGAGATTTTGCGATTTTTCAGTCACAAATGATTTTATCAAGTTCATTTGCGCGGCAGACAATATGTGTATAGCGTTCGCCGCGCTTGGTATGGTCAACCAAAAAATAACGCTTTGCCGACTGCTCTAATACAACTCGTCGTAACTCTGTTTCTCCTTCCGACCAATCGCTGACTACATCGTCGTCAAAGCCGGCACTGGAAAAAAACATTGCATCAAAATATACCTTCCGCACTGTATTTATTGCTGCCGAACCAACATAAGCCAAAGATTCCGACAACAATTCACCACCTGTGCAAACCGTACGAATTTTCGCTTCCGCAAGGCGCATTGCCGTGTCGACGCCGTTTGTATATACGGTCAGATGCTCGACGGCGGCAAGGTACGGTATCATATACTGCGTTGTCGTAGAGGCATCGATAAATATCGTGCTATCCGCTTCTACCAATGCCGCCGCCTTAGATGCAATAGCATTTTTCTCACTTTGATTACGCTGACGGCGGATGATCTGCGGCGGCCGCAGTGATAAAACCGATTCTGCGCCTCCGTGGTGTCGACGAAGCAGACCTTGTTGTTCCAGCTTTTCAAGGTCGCGTCGAATCGTGGAACGACTTGAATATGTTTTTTTCGAAAGCTCCGCAACACTAATAACGCCGCGGCTGTTAACAAGTTGAAGTATTTCTTCGCTTCTGCTGTTTTTTGACATGACTTTCTCCATCCTTGCTCATTTGAGCATGATTTTGATGCAATTCACGCACAAAAAATGATTTCAAACCAATATGGCACCCATGCATTGCGTTTTTTGCTCGTTTATGTTATAATTCTATCATAAAATCAAAGTCTTGTCAAGACTAAAACAAAAGGAGAAGAACTATGTATATAGAAGTCGCTGCCCATCGCGGAAACGTTGCGGAATATCCCGAAAACACAATACTCGCATATAAGTCGGCATATGAGATCGGCGCTGATATGATAGAGCTTGATCTGCATATGACAAAGGATGGCGAGATCGTCCTTATTCACGATGGAGATCTTGCGCGTACAGCTGATGTTTCGGGCAAGATAAGCGAGCTGACACTTGATGAAGTATTGCGCGCAGACGTCGGTATAAAGAATGGCGAAAGGTTCAGAGGAACAAGAGTGCCAACCCTCCGTCAATTTTGTGAATTCGTTGCAAATGAAGACCCTGCTATGCAGTTCAATTTTGAATTCAAGGATTATTTCAGCGACGGTGAGGAACGGGCAAAGGTGTGCGCCGACAAGATCATTGCAACGGTTGACAGCTACGGTCTTTGGGAACGTAGCTTTGTTAACAGCTTTGACGGAAGACTGCTTAAGTACGTAGAGGAAAAATATGACGGGCGTTTCCGACTTCACGGATTTTATCCCTACAGTATCCTTGGGGATACACGTCCCGAAAAGCTTTATTGCGCTTGCCTTTGGGCGTATAAAAATCCCGATGGCACTCCTGCGTTTGAAGGCGTTGTCAATCCGAAAAAGGATTTTGATGCTCTCATAGCACAAGGGGTTCGTCCTTGGGTTGGTGCATCTGTTCGCACCATCGAGGATATGAAGCTCGCGGCAAGTCTTGGAGCAAAGCTGATAACCTCCAACGAGCCTACGTTTATGATAGCAGAGCTGGAAAAAGCAGGACTGCGAGTCAAGGAGTAATCGTATGATAAAGGTATTTGCATTTGATCTTGACGGCACACTCACGCAACACAAGACACCGCTGGACGTGAAAAATCGAGCGATCCTTGAACAGCTTTCACAGCGTTACACTCTGCTTATGGTAGGTGCGGGAAGCTGTATGCGTATCCACAATCAGCTTGGCGGATTTCCTATGGACGTTATCGGAAATTACGGTATGCAGTACGCGAAATATGCCGACGGCGAGCTTAAGCTCGTACGTGATGACATTGTCAACTGTGAAAATAAAGACTCGATTGAAGAAAAGGTTACGTTGATCCGGGAAAAATACGGTTTTACACGGTTTGACGGAGATAACGTAGAATACCATACATCAGGTTGTATAACCTTTCCTCTGCTTGGAACAAAGGCAAATCAAGCAGACAAGTTGGCTTTTGATCCTGACAGAAGAAAGCGCCGCGCTTTTTACAGTGAGGTATGCGAGGTATTCTCTGACTATAACGTCTTTGTAGGAGGCTCCTCCTCCTTTGATATGGCTCCCAAGCCCTTCAACAAATATTATGCTCTTGATCTATGGTGTCGTGAAAACGGTTATGCTCACAGCGAGGTGGTCTTTGTCGGGGATGATTACGGTATTGGCGGCAACGACGAAAGCGTTTACCGCTCGGATTTTCGTTTTGCTCCCATCGACGATTATACCCGTCTTGACGAAGTGCTGGCTCCGTGGCTGGATGATACAGTTGCGGACATCGACGAGCTTCTTGGAGTTAAGGATAATTGCGCTTGCGGAAAAACTCACACTTGTACTATCGACCGTGTCGTCATTCGCCACGGGGCATTAAACGAGCTTCCTGCTATGACGAAAGAATACCGCCACATCCTGCTTGTATGCGATGAAAATACACGTCGGGTATGCGGTGACCGTGTGGAGGAGTTGCTCGGCGATACGATCGATGGCAAGCTGACATATAGCGGAGATGGCTTTGTGATACCAAACGAGGAGGCGGTTGCAAGGCTGGAAGCCTGCTAAAGTGACAAGACGGATCTTATGATCGGTGTAGGCTCAGGGGTTATCAACGACCTTTGCAAATACGTAAGTTTTCAGCATTCCCTTCCATATTACATTGTCGCAACCGCACCTTCCATGGACGGTTACGCATCCAAGGGCGCCGCAATGCTGTTCGACGGGATGAAGATCACAACAAATGCAGCTGTCCCCAAAGCAATTATAGCAGATACGGCAATCTTGAAGGATGCTCCTATCGAAATGCTGCAAGCGGGATACGGTGATATTATCGGTAAATACAGTTGCCTGAACGATTGGAGACTCAGTCACACGGTCAACGGAGAGTCCCTTTGCGATTATATTTACAGCCTTACGTATGATACTGTTTCACACGTTTCAAAAATTGGCAAGGCTATTATTTCGCGTGACGAAAAAAGCATTGCGGCATTGATGCGAGCGCTCGTGATTGTTGGAATTGCCATGGCATATATGGGAAATTCCCGTCCCGCATCGGGAAGCGAGCATCACCTTTCGCATTTTTTTGAAGTAACCGGTCTTCTTCATAACGAGCCATATTTTTGTCACGGTATTGACGTAGCGTATTCCACCTACTTAACAGCAAGACTTCGTCAAGAGCTTCAAACCATAGAAATGCCCGAAGCGAAGAAATTCGATAAAGATGAATGGGAAGCGAGCATCCGTCGGGTATACGGAGCGATAGACAATATGACTACCGCCGAGGGGATTATTGCGTTGCAGAAAAAGCTTGGCTGGATCTATGAGAACAATCTTCCCCTTTACAGAGAAAAATGGTCGGAGATACGTGAAGTCCTTGCCGACTCTCCGACACCGGAGCAAGTTCTTGAAATGCTCGGGAGCGTCGGACTTAATATAAACGAGTTTGAAAAGATGTATGGAGAAAAAAAGCTAACCGACGGCATCAGGTATGCAAAGGACCTTAAGGATCGGTATACTGTTCTTTGGATGTATGAACAGGTAAAATAATGTTTTGAGCGCATTCATTAATGACGGCATCCATTCTGTCAAGATAACACAACATTGCGAACCGAAAAAGATATCGGTTCGGAAAACCCAGAAACCACAACGGTTTCTGGATTTTTTCGTGCCATTTTTCAAGGTGGAATTCAAAAGATATCATTACCCCAAAACTCCATTTGGGGAGGATTTGAACTAAATTCGATATTTGCTATAATGCTATTGCTGCTTATAACGGTTTGAGACCATTCGTTTCTAAAATAATAAATAAGGCGGTAAATGATAGTACAATATCACTTGATTGGTATTGCGTTATTTTCTGTTTTATGATATAATACCAAATGCGACACAGTTTAATATTACTCTGAACAGGCATACTATTGGTAAAAATGTATGCCTTGATATCATTTCCTGTTTGGAGTGAACTGTGTCGCAACAGATCAGGCTACGTTTTTCGGTGCGTAGCTT
>JAZSPB010000060.1:0-34280 GCA_045537235.1 Eubacteriales bacterium | reverse complement strand
AGACCGCTTGGCCTCCGACTTCCTCCTCCACCACCACAATATTGTCGGGGTTAGATTCAAGGATGCGCTCGATCTCTTTCGGTTTGAGCGCAATTCCCGTAGGCGCATTGGGATTGGCAATAAATATCGTCTTACGGATGCCGATGTAATCCGTCACGTTGACCGTAAGATCATCGGCAAGAGGGATAATATCATAAGGTACGCGATTCAATTCGGCAAACACCGAATAGAAACCGTAGGTGATATCCGCAAAAGCCGCCGGATTCTCATCGTCGCAAAATGCCATAAAAGCAAAGTTCAAGATCTCGTCCGAGCCATTGGTGCAAAGCACCTCGGAAGGATCCACACCCAATGTTTCGGCAAGCTTTTCATGAAGCCGCTTGGCGGTGGGGTCGGAATAAAGCTGCAAGCTTGCCGCCGCCTCAGCCGCCATCTGCTGTGCCTTTTTCGAAGGAGGAAAGGGAGACTCGTTGGTATTGAGCTTGATATATGTTCTCTCCCGCGGCTGTTCGCCGGGAGTATATGGCTCAAGTCCCTTATACTTTTGACTGAAAAATCTGCTCATTGTTTATCCTCTTCCAATCGGATCACCGCACTCTTGGCGTGCGCGGTCAGACCCTCTTTCTCGGCAAAGAAGGCCACATCGTGAGCAACTCGACCGAGGGCTTCCTTGGTATAATAGGTATATTGCGTCTTCTTGACAAAATCATCTACCGACAAGGGGCTGGAGAATTTTGCCGTGCCGCTGGTAGGCAAGGTATGATTTGGACCTGCAAAGTAGTCACCCAAAGCCTCGGGGCAATTGCGCCCCATAAAGATCGAGCCTGCGTGGCGGATACTGTCCAAATAGTCAAAAGGATTATCCACACAAAGCTCCAAGTGCTCGGGAGCGATCTCGTTTGCAATATCAATGGCGCACATGAGATCGGGAGCCACAATGATCTTTCCGTTGCGATCGATGGATTCACGAGCAATATCGGCACGGGAAAGCTCGGGGATCTGTCTCTCCAGCTCCGCGCTTACCTCCTCTGCCAATTCTGCGGAATCGGTAACCAGCACCGCGCTGGCCATTCTGTCATGTTCCGCTTGAGACAGCAGATCGGCCGCCACATGACGGGCGCAGCTCTTGCCGTCTGCCACCACAAGGATCTCACTGGGTCCTGCTATCATATCAATGGACACCTGACCGAACACCTGCTTTTTAGCCTCTGCCACAAAAGCATTTCCGGGACCGACGATCTTATCTACACGAGGTACACTCTCGGTGCCATATGCCAGCGCCGCCACCGCCTGCGCTCCGCCCACCTTAAAGATACGATCAATGCCTGCGATCTTGGCGGCGGCAAGAATGACGGGATTCACCTTTCCCTCACTGTTGGGAGGTGTCACCATGACCACCTCGCGGCATCCCGCGATCTTGGCGGGAATGGAATCCATCAGCACCGTAGAAGGATAGGCCGCCGTTCCGCCGGGAACATAGAGTCCTGCGCGATCGACCGGGATCACCTTCTGTCCGACTACAATGCCGTTCTCATCATTGATGATGAAGCTGTTACGAACCTGTTTTTCATGGAATTTGCGAATATTGACCGCCGCTTTTTTGAGGATCTCAATAAACTCGGGCTCCACCGTATTCATGGCTTCATCGATTTCCGCCTCGCTGACGGCAAGAGCGCTCAACTTGGCGCGGTCAAACTTCTCACAATATTCGTAGAGCGCCGAGTCGCCTCTTTCGCGCACATTTCGGATGATGTCGGCAACCACATCCTCCACATTTACCGTGGGAACGGCACGAGCGAAAATATCGCTGTTAGCCACTTCCCCATATTTCATGATCTTTATCATTATTGATTCTCCGTTCTGATCTGCTCGGCCATGTGAGCGGTAATACGCTCAATGGTATCGGTCTTAAATTTATAGCTTGCCTTGTTGGCGATGAGACGGGCGCTGATAGGCACCACGGTCTCCACCACCTCCAGATTGTTTTCCTTGAGTGTCGTTCCCGTCTCCACAATATCCACGATCACATCGGAAAGTCCAAGGATGGGAGCAAGCTCGATGGAGCCGTTGAGGTGGATAATATCAATATCTCGTCCCATGGTGCTGTAATAATTGTTCGCGATGCGTGCAAATTTGGTAGCCACCTTGAGAGTGCGTCTCGGATCGTCGCGGAAACCCACGGGAGCCGCCACCGCCATCCGACATACACCCGTCTTGAGGTCAAGAAGCTCGTAGATATCGGGCTCATATTCCAAAAGGATATCCTTGCCCGCCACACCGATATCCGCCGCGCCTCGTTCGACATAAATGGCCACGTCTGACGGTTTGACCCAAAAGTAGCGAACACCGCACTCGGGATTTTCGAAGATCAGTTTGCGATTGTTCTCGCGGATCGAGGGGCATTCAAAGCCCGCCGCTTCAAACATGGAATATACCTTTTCGCCCAGTCTGCCTTTGGGGAGTGCAATATTAAGCATGGTTTTCAATGGTCGTTACCTCCCCGTTTGCGATCTGCATCAATTTTTTATATTTGAGCTTGGTGGGCACTGTTTTTCTGGCGATCACTCGCTCGCCGCCCGACACAAGCCCGTTCACGGCGCGAGCGACAGCCGACACATCGGTTTGCTCATCATAAAGCAACACCACATCGGTATCAAAATCGACCGTTCGCGTTTCCAATTCATCCAAAAGATCAAGATACACGGCAAAGCCAATAGCGCCCGATGCCTTTCCCATTTTTCGGAGCAGGTTGTCATACTGACCGCCCGAAAGAATGCTGGTGGGAATGCCGTTGACAAAGCCTTTGAACACAATGCCGTTATAATAGTTCATATCGTTTACTACAGAAAAGTCAATACGGAGCTTTCCTTCGGGCAAAGCCGCGCGAACCGCTGTAAGAATGTCCGCTAATGCCTTGGCCGCTTCACCGCAATTTTCTTCCGCCAAAAGTGCCAAGGTTGTCTCGCAATCGCCGTCCGCCGCCATAAGCCGCTTGAGTGACGATGCCTTTTCCAAATCGATTCCCTCTGCCGAAAGGATGCTGTCGATGCCGTGTGGATTCTTTTCACCAACACATTGCAAAATACGCCCCCGCACCGTCTCGGAAACGCCCATTCGGTCGATAAGCGCCGCTACTACGCCAAGATGCGACACATCCAGCACATAATCTTCCGATATATACTCCAAACTTTTGGCCGCCAGCATCAGCACCTCGGTCACACAGTACATATCAATATCACCGATACACTCCAGACCAACCTGCATGATCTCACGGAAAGACAGTCCCCCGCGAGGAACACGGTAAACATTTTCGTCATAGTATACCTTATTCACCTTGCCCGGCAGATCGCGGCTGTTCTTGACGATGGACAGCGTCACATCAGGCTTGAGTGCCATCAGCTTACCGTTGGTATCGGTAAAGGTAATAATATTGTCGGAAACGAGGAAACTCTTATTCCTCACATAGAGATCGTACTCCTCAAACTTGCTCATTTTGAACTGCGAATATCCGTATCCGCTATAAAGTGAGCGAAGCCCTAAAACAGCGCTTTCTTCTTTTTTCAGTATCATTTGTTGCGTATCCATGAAGGCTCCTTCCTATTCCTTATTCTGTTTCTCCAGTACCGCACGGTAACCGCCGCTGCCGTAGACCAAACATTTATTGACACGGCTGATGGTAGCGGTGCTGGCGCCCGTCATCTGCTCGATGGCTTGATATTTTTCACCTCGATTGAGTAAGGCAGCCACCTGAAGTCTCTGGGAAAGATCCTGAATCTCCTTGATGGTGCAAATATCCTCAAAAAACGCGGCACACTCTTCTTCCGAGTTCAGGGACAGGATCGCGCGGAACAACTCGCGAGCCTCTTCGTTAATCGTTTGTTTCATCCTTTTCACCTATCCTTTATTTTTCTTTAGCATTTTAGCACATTAAAGCGAAAAAGTCAACACTTTTTTCAATAAAAATTTCAATTTTGTAAAATATACAAAAAAGCAGAAGAAAAACCAAGCAAAGTCTTGTTATATTTGCGATAACACAGCAAAAGTCCTACAAATTTATTATAAAGCTATTGACAAGTGTCGGAAAACGTGCTATACTGTCATAAAGACGATAGAGGCGCGCCTTGAAAAGAGTAGCCGTCGTGTCAAAACCTTAGCAGGGTGTTGCGGCGGAGAAAGGGTCGGGCGCCGAGGTTGTCCCGCGCTAAAGGACTTCCGGCAACTCGGATAACATCCGTTTTGCTGTCGCAGCAATGCGGAGAGCTATCTACTTCCCATCCCGATTCCAAGGAAGGTTCAAGGTAGCCGTTTTTGACGGCTGTTTTTTATTGAAATCTCAAGGATCCGACGGGCAGAGCGCGCTTTTCGCAAGGTCTCTGCCCTTTTGTTATGGAAGAGCCTCCGAAAAAACAAGGAATCACAAGAAAGGACTCACAATCATGAAAAACACAG
Organism: Eubacteriales bacterium; assembly: GCA_045537235.1. Taxonomy (GTDB): domain Bacteria; phylum Bacillota; class Clostridia; order Oscillospirales; family CAG-272; genus RGIG8775. Next base: position 29,831 of record JAZSPB010000060.1, on the reverse strand, counting down.
TATTTACCGGTGCCGCAACCGCCATTATCACCCCCTTCAAAAACAACAAGGTAGATTACGAATGCTTCGCCCGCCTGATCGATTGGCAGATCGCAGAAGGCATCGATGCCATCGTTGTCTGCGGAACCACAGGTGAAGGCTCCACTCTTTCCGATGAGGAACATCGCGAGGTTTTGAAGTTTGCGGTAGATCATATAAACGGTCGTGTTCCCGTTATCGCGGGTACCGGCTCCAACGATATCGCCTATGCCATTGACCTGACCAAATTCTCCTGCGAGATCGGTGCCGATGCCATGTTGGTCGTCACCCCTTACTACAACAAAGCCACTCAGCGCGGTCTATATGAGAGCTTCATCGCCATCGCAGATGCCTCCACGAAGCCCATTATTCTTTACAATGTTCCCTCCCGTACCGGCTGTAATCTGCTCCCTTCCACGGTGGCAAAGCTGGCCGAACATCCCAACATCGTAGCCATCAAGGAAGCCTGCGGCAACATTTCCCAAATTGCCGAGGTTGCCGCGCTTACTCGCGGAAAGATGGACATCTACTCGGGCAATGATGACCAGATCGTTCCCATTCTGTCGCTCGGCGGCAAGGGTGTGATCTCGGTTCTGTCCAACCTTATGCCTCGCGCCACGTCCGAGCTGTGCCACAAATTCATGGCGGGTGACATTGCGGGAAGTGCCGAAATGCAGCTCAATTACCTCAACCTTATCAACGCACTGTTCTGCGAGGTCAACCCCATTCCCGTCAAAGCGGCTATGGCGGCCATGGGCTATTGCGAAAACAGCTTGCGTCTGCCCCTTACCACTATGGAGCCCGAGAATGAGAAAAAGTTGCTGGCTCTGATGCGCGAGCAAAATTTGATTTGAGGAGACTGAATTTATGAAAATACTGATTTGCGGCATCGGTGGTCGCATGGGACGCGAGGTAGCTCGCATCGCACTTGAAGGATACCGCGGCGCCTCCGTTGTGGCGGGCTGCGACATTGCCTCCGTTGAGATCGAAAACATCCCTGTGTACACCGAGCTTACTCAAGTTAGGGAAAAAACCGATGTCATCATTGACTTTTCACACCATTCTGCGGTCAAGTCTCTTCTTAAATATGCCACCGATCACGGTATCCCCACCGTCGTAGCCACCACGGGACACACCGAGGAGGAAGCCGCGCTGATCAAAAAATGTGCCGAGCTCATCCCCGTTTTCCACTCAGCCAATATGTCCCTTGGCGTAGCACTCTTGGTAGAGTTGGCTAAGATCACAGCCAAAACCTTCCCCGACGCGGATATTGAGATCATCGAGAAACACCACAATCGCAAGCTGGATGCCCCCAGCGGTACGGCACTCTTACTGGCCAAGGCCATCAAAGCGGTCAGAGAAAAGACAATCTTCACCTTCGGACGTCACGGAAATGCGAAACGAACAGAAAACGAGATCGGTATCCATGCAGTACGCATGGGCAACATCGTTGGCGAGCATGAGGTCATCGTGGGAACCGATACGCAGACCATTACTCTTAAGCACGAGGCACACAGCCGCTCCCTCTTTGCCGAAGGTGCCATCGCCGCGGCAGAATTCCTTGTGAAACAACCTGCGGGGCTCTATGACATGACACACATGATCACCGCAGACTGATTCCCTCACAAAGAATAACAAAATTTTAAGCAGACCTTTCGCACCGAAAGTGCAAAAAGAAAAGGATTTGAAAATGATTTGTAACAATCTCTCAATCAACGAAAAAGACCACCTCTGTCTCGGGGGAATGGATACCGTTGATCTTGCCAAAAAATACGGCACTCCCCTATATCTTATGGACGAGGATCGGATTCGCGAGCGTTGCCGTACCTATATTGGTGCCATGCAGGATGCCTTCGGTGAAAGCGCCCGTCCTCTCTATGCCAGCAAAGCAGCTTCCTTCCGTGCGCTCTATCGCATCATGAAAGAGGAAGGAATGGGAGTGGATGTTGTTTCCTCGGGTGAGATCTACACGGCGATGTCCGCAGGCTTCCCCATGGAAAATGCCTATTTTCACAGCAACAACAAAACCGATGCCGACATCGACTATGCCATGGAAAATGGTGTTGGATATTTTGTGGTAGACAATATTGAAGAACTGAATGCCATAGAACGAATTGCGAGCGCGCGTCATATCCACCAAAAAGTTCTCTTGCGCCTTACCCCCGGCATCGACCCCCACACCTATGCGGCTGTCGCCACGGGAAAAGTAGATTCCAAATTCGGTTCGGCCATTGAAACGGGACAAGCAGAGGAAATTGCAGTCTACGCCATGGAGCTTTCCGCTGTAGAGCTTGCCGGATTTCATTGCCATGTCGGCTCGCAGGTGTTTGACTCGGATGTGTTTCTCCGCGCCTCGGAAATTATGCTGGACTTTGTCGCCTTAATGCAGAAAAAATACAGATTTGTCACCAAAGAACTCGATCTCGGTGGCGGATACGGTGTACGCTATCTTGAATCTCATCCCGAAATCGATATTGCCGCCAACATCCACGAGGTGGCACGCTTCATGAAAGCATACTGCGAAAAGTTGGAGATTTCCCTTCCCGCCGTTCGCATGGAGCCCGGACGGAGCATCGTAGCCGATGCCGGTATGACCTTATATACCGCGGGAACAGTCAAACGAATTCCCGGATACAAAAATTATGTATCGGTAGACGGCGGCATGACCGACAATCCTCGCTATGCCCTTTACGGCTCGCCCTACACCATCGTTCTTGCCAACCGCATGAATGCCGATGCCCCCAAATTCACCTGCACGGTAGCCGGTCGATGCTGTGAAAGCGGCGATCTTCTGCAAGAGAATGTACAACTCCCGGAGGACGTAACTCGCGGCGATATCATTGCTGTACTGACAACAGGTGCCTACAATTTCTCCATGGCCTCCAATTATAACCGCATCCCCCGCCCTCCCGTAGTAATGCTTGCAGGCGGTGTGGATAAACTCGCTGTGCGGCGAGAGACGTTTGAAGATCTTTGCCGTAATGACTTTTGATGGCGCCTACGGGCGCAGGAGGTCGCTTAAAAAAAGCTCCGCAAAAAACTTTTGTTCCGCGCCCTTTTTGTAGTTTTTGCGAACATGGCGGTTATCCCGTGAAGGGCAGTGTATTCGCTCAAACTTAAACAAGGTGCGGAACAAAAATTTTTTGCGCACTTTCGAATAAAGTGTGCTTTTCTTCAAAAAGCGATCTTCTGCGCCACAGACGCGCTTTAATAAAAAACCTGCTGTCAAAAAACACAGCAGGTTTTGTTTTTATTTGCCCAGATCCTTAAGATCGTAGGGGGTGGACTGATAAACGAAATAGTTGAGCCAGTTAATGAACAGCAAACTTCCATGTGCACGCCATGTAACCAGGGGGGGCTTAGTAGGATCGTTGTTGGGATAGTAGTTTTCGGGAGGAAGAGTGCCGAGTCCTGCGGCACAGTCGCGGCGATATTCGGCATCCAAGGTCAGCGGATCATATTCCGAATGCCCCATGATAAAGAATTGACGTCCGCCGTTTCGGGAAACGATATGAACACCCGCCTCCTCGGAGGATGCCAACACACGAAGCTCTGGCACCGCCTCTATATCCGTCCGTTCCACATAGGTGTATCGGGAATGAGGCGCATAAAAGACGCTGTCAAAACCACGAAGCAGCATGGAAGTGGGGTGATCTGCATGGTGTGGATATACGCCAAACAGCTTCTTGTCCATAATGTGCTTCTGAATGCCGTAATGGTGGTAAAGTCCCGCCTGCGCCCCCCAGCAGATATGCATGGTGCTGTGAACGTGGGTCAAGCTCCAATCCATGATTTTACAAAGTTCTTCCCAATAGTCCACCTCTTCAAAAGCCATCATTTCTACCGGTGCACCCGTAATGATCATACCGTCATAATACTCATCCTTGATATCTTCAAAGGTCTTGTAAAAAGCCAGCAGATGCTCTTGATTGGTATTTTGGGAAAGATGGGATTCGGTACGGATGAGCGTCAGCTCGATCTGAAGGGGGGTATTTCCGAGAAGCCTTGAAAACTGTGTTTCGGTCTCGATCTTCTTGGGCATAAGATTAAGCAGAAGAATGCGCAAAGGACGAATATCCTGTGTAATGGCGCGAGTCTCGGTCATTGCAAATATATTTTCATCTGCCAAAGTCTGCACGGCAGGAAGATCGTTTGGAATTTTAATCGGCATAATTCACCTCTAAAACTTGTTAAATCTTGGCCAGTGCTTGCTCGATATCAGCGATCAGATCCTCGGCATCTTCAAGACCCAAGGAAACACGAACAAGATCGGAAGGCACACCGGCCGCCGTAAGCTCTGCTTCATTCATCTGACGGTGGGTAGTGGTAGCGGGGTGCAAGCAACAAGAACGGGCATCCGCCACATGGGTCTCAATTGCGATAATGTTGAGATTCTCCATAAACTTTCCTGCTGCCTCGCGACCGCCCTTAACACCAAAGCTGACCACACCGCAAGTGCCATTCGGCATATACTTTTCGGCAAGTGCATGATCGGGAGAGGATGCAAGACCGGGGTAATTGACCCAACTGACCTTGGGATGATTCTCAAGGAACCGAGCTACAGCAAGTCCGTTTTCGCAGTGGCGCTTCATTCTGACGTGAAGACTCTCAAGACCAAGATTCAGCAAATAAGCGCTCATGGGAGCGGCAGTTACACCGAGATCACGCATCAACTGTGCGGTAGCCTTGGTGATATAGGCACCGCCGAGACCGAAACGCTCGGTATAGGTCACACCGTGATAGCTTTCGTCGGGGGTGCAAAGACCGGGATACTTGTCGGCATACTTTGTCCAATCGAAGTTACCGGAATCCACAATGGCTCCGCCCACAGCACTTCCGTGACCGTCCATATATTTTGTGGTAGCATGAGTAATAATATCAGCTCCCCATTTGAATGGATTACAATTGACAGGTGTGGGGAAGGTATTGTCAACAATAAGCGGAACACCGTGTGCATGAGCGGCATTGGCGAATTTCTCAATATCCAACACCTTGAGCGCAGGGTTAGCCAACGTCTCACCAAATACCAACTTGGTGTTTGGACGGAAAGCCGCATTGAGCTCATCGTCAGAGCAATCGGGCGCAACAAAAGTCACCTCGATACCCATACGCTTCATGGTAACGGACAGCAAATTGTAGGTTCCGCCGTAAATAGCCGACGAGGACACGATATGATCGCCGCATTCACAGATATTAAAAACCGCAAGAAAACTTGCCGCCATACCCGAGGAAGTCAGCATAGCCGCACTTCCCCCCTCCAGTTCGCAGATCTTTGCGGCAACGGTATCCACCGTGGGATTCTGCAATCTGGAATAGAAATAACCGCTGGCCTCCAGGTCAAACAGCTTACCCATTGCATCGCCCGTATCATATTTAAAGGTAGTGCTTTGAATAATGGGAACTTGACGGGGCTCTCCGTTTCCCGGGCGGTATCCGCCTTGTACGCACTTGGTACCGATTTTCTGATTGTTCATTGGTATACCTGCTTTCTTATTATTTTACAGTTTCCGTGAAAGGCGCCTGCAGGCGCGGAGAGGTCGCTTTTTGAAAAAAGCTCCGCAAAAACTTTTGCATTGCGCCCTTTTTTTAGTTTGTGCAAACATAGCGGCACTTTATGAGGTGCAGTATGTTCGCTCAAACGTCAGCGAGGGCGCGGGATAAAGTTTTTTGCGGAGCTTTTTTTCAAAAAAGCGACCTCCCGCGCCCGCAGGCGCCTTTCGACATATTAAAATTCATCTAATATATCGTCTTTTTCTCAAATGTCAAGTCTGTTATTAAAGATCGGCAAGGGTAGCCGCCATAACAGCTTTGATGGTGTGCATACGGTTCTCCGCCTCATCGAATACGATCGATTGCTCGCTCTCAAAGACCTCGTCGGTTACTTCCATAGAGGTAATGCCGAACTTGTCATAAATCTCCTTGCCAACCGTAGTCTTGAGGTCATGGAAGGCGGGAAGACAATGCATAAAGCGGCATTGGGGACCGGCAATACTCATCAATTTGCTTGTCACCGCATAGGGAGACAGATCACGAATACGCTCTGCCCAAACCTCGGCAGGCTCACCCATGGACACCCACACATCGGTATAGATAACATCCGCATCCTTAACAGCAACCTCGGGGGTCTCGACAAATTCAAGAACTGCGCCGGTTTCCTTGGCAATTGCTTGGCACTTTTCGACCAACTCGCTGTTGGGGAAATATTTAGCAGGGGCACACGCAACAAAGTGCATACCCATCTTGGCACACCCCACCATCAGTGAATTGCCCATATTATAGCGCGCATCACCCATATAGACCAGCTTAGTGCCTTTGAGCTTTCCAAAATGCTCGCGAATCGTCATGAAATCGGCAAGGATCTGCGTGGGATGGAATTCATTGGTGAGACCATTCCAAACGGGAACACCGGCATAAGCTGCCAATTCTTCCACGATCTCCTGACCGAAGCCGCGATACTCAATACCGTCAAACATACGGCCAAGCACGCGTGCGGTATCGGGGATACTTTCCTTTTTGCCGATCTGAGAGCCTGTGGGATCAAGATATACGGGATGCATACCGAGATCAGCCGCTGCTACCTCGAAGGCACAACGAGTACGGGTGCTGGTCTTCTCAAAGATCAGTGCCACATTCTTGCCTTCGCAAAGGCGATGAGGGACACCTTTTTTCTTTTTATCTTTAAGTTCTGCGGCAAGATCCATCAGACCTTCCATCTCCGCAGGACTAAAATCCAAAAGCTTGAGGAAATGCTTACCTTTCAAATTCATAATTACTGCTCCTTTTTGGCGCAAACGCGCTTGATGATCTCCACCGCTTCGCGAAGAATATCGATGGGGATATTGAGTGCGGGAAGAAGTCGCACCTTTGTCTTTGCCGTCAGGCACAACACGCCTTCTGCAATACACTCCTTGACCACTTCAGCTGCAGGACGCTCGGTCTCAATTCCGATCATAAGTCCCATGCCACTGACCGAACGGACACCCTCGGCATCCTTCAGCATATCGCGAACCATGGCACTTTTCTCCGCCACCTCGTCAAGGAACGCATCGTCCATTCGCTCAAGAATGCTGATCGCACCCGCGCAAGAAACGGGATTGCCACCGAAGGTCGAGCCATGATCTCCAAATCCGAGAACGTCCTGAACCTTCTCACCGAACAGAGTCGCGCCCAAAGGCAGACCGCCGCCGATTCCCTTCGCCGTGGACACAAGATCGGGGGTAATATCATAATTCATATATGCATACAGTTTGCCCGTGCGTCCGTTGCCCGTCTGAACCTCGTCCACGATAAGAAGAATATCCTCTCGCGCCGCAAGCTCGGCGGTCTTCTTGACAAATTCGGGATCAAGGGAAATCACACCGCCCTCTCCCTGTACACATTCAATCATAATGGCTGCCACCTTATTTTCTGACACCGTCTTTTCCATCGCCGCAAAATCATTGGCGGGAGCATGAACAAAACCCGGGGTCAGCGGTTGGAACAGTTCATGATAATGCTCCTGTCCCGTGGCGGCCAAGGTGGTAATGGTTCTGCCGTGGAAGCTGTTAACAAGGGTCACAACGGTGTAATAGTCGCTTCCCTTCTTTTGGGCGGCATATTTACGCGCGGCTTTGATGGCACACTCGTTGGCCTCGGCACCCGAGTTGCAGAAAAACACCTTGCTCATTCCCGTACGAGTGCAAAGCAGTTCCGCAAGACGTGCACAAGGCTCGGTATAATAGAGATTGGACATATGCTGAACACGGGAAAGCTGTGCGGTAACCGCCGCCACCCACGCATCATCCGCGATTCCGAAGGAGGTAACACCGATGCCGGAGCCCATGTCAATATAACGCTTGCCATCTCCATCATAAACCTCGGAGCCCTTACCCGACACGATCTCCACGGGAAACCGCGCGTAGGTATTCATGACATACGCCTTATCTTTTGTCTGAAGCTCGCTCATATCAGCCCTCCTTGACCAGGGTACCGGCACCCTCATCGGTCAAAAGCTCCATAAGGATGGAGTGAGGAATACGACCGTCGAGGATCGTAACATTCTTCACGCCCTCACGAATGGCCTTGATACAGCAATCCACCTTGGGGATCATACCGCCGGAGATCACACCTTCCTCATGAAGCTTATTGGCTTCAGAAATGGTGATCTCGGGAATGAGGGAAGAAGGATCGTCCTTATCGCGAAGAATACCTGCGATATCGGTCATCATCAAGAGTCTCTCCGCGTGAAGTGCGCCTGCGATATAAGCCGCCGCCGTATCGCCATTGATATTATATACATTGCCGTGACGGTCACCCGCAACGGTAGAGATAACGGGAATATAATTCTTTTCCAAAAGATCGGTGATCGGCTGAGGGCGGATCTTGGTGATCTTACCCACATAACCCAACCGTTCATCCTTGATCTCAGCTTCAATAAGACCGCCGTCGATGCCCGAAATTCCGACCGCATGACCACCCTTCATCTGCAAAAGCGTGACAAGAGACTTATTGACTTTGCCCGCCAGCACCATCTGAACGATGTCCACCGTTTCTTTGTCGGTAACTCGCAGACCGTCTACAAACTCGGCTTGCTTGCCCAATTTATTCATCAATTCGTTGATCTCGGGACCCCCACCATGAACAAGAACGACCTTGACACCGATCAGCCACAGAAGCGCAATGTCCTCCATGACCTGTTCTTTGAGCTGTTCATTGATCATCGCGTTGCCGCCGTATTTGATAACAATGACCTCTCCATTGAATTTTTTAATATAAGGAAGGGCTTGTGTGAGCACCTCCGCCCGTTCCGCATTGGAAATAATATCTGTCATGATTTTTCTCCTCATGTGCGATAATCGCCATTGATCTTGACGTAATCGTAAGTCAGATCACAGCCCCATGCGGTTGCCTCTGCTTCTCCGCTTGCCAGTGTGATCAGGATCTCAATGTCGTGCTCCAACAAAATTTCTTTAGCCTTTTCCTCGGAGAACTCCACGCCCGCACCGTCTCGGCAGACCTCAATCTCGCCCTTATTGCTGCGGAAGGAAACACCTACCTTGTTAACATCTACAGGTGCACCGCTGTAACCAATGGCACACAGCACACGTCCCCAGTTAGCATCGGCACCGAACATAGCAGCCTTGAGCAAACTGGAACAAATTACGCTTTTAGCCACCGTCTTGGCAACTGCCTCATTGACAGCACCGCTGACATGACACTCCAACAGCTTTGTTGCCCCTTCTCCGTCGCCCGCGATCATACGGCAAAGCGCCACGGTTACCGTGTTAAGCGCCTTCATAAAGATGGCAAAATCCTCGCCATCTTCAACGATCTCTTCGTTTCCCGCAAGACCGTTCGCCAAGACGGTTACCATATCGTTAGTGGATGTATCACCGTCCACACTGACCATGTTGAAGGTATTGGTAATATCAGTCGAAAGTGCTTTCTGCAACATGGAAGCCGAAATAGCCGTATCGGTAGTGATAAACACCAGCATCGTTGCCATATTCGGATGGATCATTCCGCTTCCTTTGGCGATACCGCCCAAGTGGCAGGTCTTTCCGCCGATCTCGAAAGAAACAGCAACCTCCTTTTTGATGGTATCCGTGGTCATAATACCCTCAGCCGCCGCATCACCGCCATCGGTGGAAAGTCCTGCAACAAGTGCGGGAATCCCCGTGGCAATAGGCTCAATGTTAAGAGGTTGACCAATGACTCCGGTGGAGGCCACAACGACATCATTGGCGCGAATGCCAAGCTCGTTAGCAATAAGTGTACTCATCTGCTCGGCAATTTCAATGCCGTTAGCATTACAAGTGTTAGCATTGCCGCTATTGCAGATAACTGCTTGTGCGTGACCGTCGGAAATGTGATTTTTGGTAACCGTCAACGGAGCACCCTTGACAAGGTTTGTGGTATAGACTGCTGCCGCGTTCGCCTGCACTTCACTGACGATGAGCGCCAAATCCTTTTTGGTTCTGTTTTTGCGAATACCGCAATGGATTCCGCTTGCTTTATATCCTTTTGCGGCACATACGCCGCCGCTTATCAATTTCATTTTATCAATCCTCCGTCAAATATTCAAGCCTGTGTTCTCATCGACACCGAGCAGAATGTTCATGTTCTGAATGGCAGAGCCGGATGCGCCCTTGCCAAGATTGTCAAACCGTGCCACAACAAGGATCCTCTCCTCATTGCCCACAACAGTAATATGCATATCGTCCCGACCGGACATGGAATTGGCAGCCATAAAGCCCTCTTCGTCATCGGTATCCATGAAACGAACAAGACCGTTTTTATAATATTCACGGTACAAAGCCTTGATAGCCTCCGCACCGCCCTTGACCTCCTCACGGAATAGGGGCACCGTCACCTCCATGCCGCTGTAGTAGGGGGCGACAATGGGACAAAATACGGGAGAATTCTCAAGAGCGCAGATTGCTTTCATTTCCTTCAGGTGCTTGTGATTTTGCGTGATACCATACATACGGGGCGCCTCAAGAAGCACATCTCTGTCCTCTTCCTCATACTCAGCGATCATCTTCTTGCCGCCGCCCGAATAGCCGGTCAGCGAAAAGCAAGACAGCTTGGCACTTTTATTAAGAAGACCTTCTCTCACAAGAGGCTCCACCAAAGCCACAAAACCGCTGGCATGACAACCGGGATTGGCAATACGCTTGGAACCCTTGATCTTGTCACGCATCCCCGCAAGCTCGGGGAATCCGTATGTCCACCCCGCCTCTGTACGATGCGCGGTCGAGGTGTCGATGATGGCAGTGTTGGGGTTCTCCACCATAGAGACCGCCCCGATGGCTGCGGGATCGGGCAGGCACAGAAAAGCAATGTCTGACTTGTTCAGCATTTCGCGACGGGCATTTTCGTCCTTGCGAAGCTCGTCGGGCAGAAGCATCCATTCAATATCACGGCGATCTGCAAGACGTTCGTAAATTCGAAGTCCTGTAGTACCTGCGCTTCCGTCAATAAATACCTTTGTCATGCTTTCAATACCTCCCTTACATATTCGATCTGCTTTTCGACCGAGGTCACCGACGTACCGCCCTCGCTGATGCGCTTTTCCACACAGACAGCCAAGTCGATCTCACTGTAAAGATCCTCATCGAACAGTTCGCTGTATTCTTTGTACTTCTCCAGGGACAGATTTTCAAGGATCTCACCCGAGGCAATACACTCGGCTACGATCTGTCCCGAAATCTTATAGGCGCTTCGGAAAGGCAAGCCCTTCTTGACCAAATAATCTGCCAAATCAGTGGCATTGATAAAGCCGGTCTGCGCCGCTTTTTTCATTTTATCCTCGCGCACTCTCATGGTAGAGACCATGCCCGTAAAGATGGGAACACACATTTTCACGGTATCGCACGCATCAAATACGCCCTCCTTGTCCTCCTGCATATCCTTATTGTATGCCAAAGGCAAGCCCTTCATGGTCGTCAGCAGCCCCATGAGATCGCCGTAAACACGTCCCGTCTTGCCGCGTACCAACTCGGCCATGTCGGGGTTTTTCTTTTGAGGCATGATGGAGGAGCCGGTGGTAAAATCGTTGGAAAGCTCAACAAATGCAAATTCCCAGCTTGACCAAAGGATCATCTCCTCGGAAAAACGGGACAGGTGCATCATGAGTACCGAAAGGGCACTCATCAACTCCAAACAGAAGTCACGGTCGGAAACACCGTCGATGGAGTTGAGGCAGATGCCGTCGAACCCCAGTTTTTCGGCCTCAAAACGGCGATCGGTATTGTAGGTAGTCCCCGCCAAAGCACAGGAGCCGATGGGCGAGCGATTCATGCGGCGGCGGCAATCGGAGAGACGCTCCACATCGCGCAACAGCATCATGGCATAGGCCATCAGATGGTGACCGAAGGTGATGGGCTGTGCACGTTGAAGATGAGTATAGCCCGGAAGGATCGCACCCTTGTGTGCCTCAGCCTTATCGGTCACAGCGGCAATCAGCTCACGCACAGAGACCATAATGGCATCGCACTCCTCGCGCAGATACATACGAAGGTCAAGTGCCACCTGATCGTTTCTGCTTCGTGCCGTGTGGAGTTTTTTGCCTACATCACCGATGCGTGCCGTCAACTCCTGCTCCACGAACATATGGATGTCCTCGCAGGAAAGATCAAATTCCAGCTTACCGCTTTCCAGATCTTCAAGGATACCCGAAAGTCCGTCGATCAACTGCTCCGCCTCGGGCTTGGCAATAATACCCTGTGCCCCCAGCATCGCGGCGTGCGCCATACTTCCCGTGATATCCTGCTTGTACATTTTACAGTCGAACCGAATGGAAGAATTGAAATCGTCCGCCAGCTTATTGGTTGCGCCGTCGGTTCTTCCCGCCCACATTTTTGCCATGTCTTTTGCACCTTTTCGTTTGAATTTATACAGTAATTGCGATTTTTGGTTAGAAACGGCATGAGAAATCAAAAATCAATCCCGCGCCAAAAAACCAAAAGCGGATTGCCGCTCTGTGTGATGTTCCTCGCAGAACGGCAACCACCCGTTTGTTATCTTATTTCTTTGCGTTCTTGGCATCAACCATAGCCTGAACCTTGATGGGCAGACCGTAAAGGTTGATAAAGCCCGCAGAATCCTTCTGGTTGTAGTCCGACTCACCGAAGGTCGCGATCTCCTCGCTGTAAAGGGAGTAGTCACTCCATACACCCGCATTGATCATATTGCCCTTGTAGAGCTTCAGGCGAACCTTACCCGTAACCTTCTCCTGCGTCTTGTCAACAAATGCTGCAAGAGCCTCGCGAAGGGGGGTAAACCACTGACCGTTATAAACCAGCTCTGCGTAGGTAATCGCCAGCTTCTGCTTTTCATGAAGGGTCATCTTGTCAAGGCAGATGCTCTCCAAAACACTGTGAGCCTTGTAGAGGATCGATCCGCCGGGCGTCTCGTATACACCGCGACACTTCATACCCACAAGACGGTTCTCTACGATATCCAAAAGACCGATACCGTTCTTGCCGCCCAACTCATTGAGGTCAAGAATGATCTCCTTGGCCGACTTCTTAACGCCGTTGATAGCAACGGGAACGCCCTGCTCGAAGTCCAACTCAACGTAGGTAGGAACATCGGGAGCTTGGATGGGAGATACGCCCATTTCAAGGAAGCCGGGCTTCTCGTAAAGAGGCTCGTTTCCGGTATCCTCAAGGTCAAGACCCTCATGAGACAGGTGCCAAAGGTTCTTATCCTTGGAGTAGTTGGTCTCACGGTTAATCTTCAAAGGCACGTTGTGCGCCTCGGCATAGTCGATCTCCTCGTCACGGGACTTGATATCCCACTCACGCCAAGGAGCAATAATGGGCATATCGGGGCAGAAATGCTTGAGGGTAAGCTCGAATCTTACCTGGTCATTTCCCTTTCCGGTACAACCGTGACAAATGGCATCTGCGCCTTCCTTAATAGCGATCTCTGCCAATCCCTTGGCAATGCAAGGACGGGCATGGCTGGTACCCAAAAGGTACTCTTCATAAACTGCGCCTGCCTTCATGCAGGGAATGATGTATTCGTCCACATACTCATCGGTAAGGTCGAGAACATACAGCTTGGACGCACCGGTCTTGAGAGCCTTTTCCTCCAAACCCTCCAGCTCGTCAGCCTGTCCCACGTTACCCGAAACAGCGATGACTTCACAGTTGTTATAATTCTCCTTGAGCCACGGGATAATGATGGATGTATCCAAACCGCCCGAATAGGCAAGGACTACTTTTTTGATGTTTTCTTTATTCATGATTTTTACCTCCTTAAATGCGTTTTTTCGCGTTGCGTTTTAACATGGAATATTATACACGCTTGCCTTGTTTTTGTCAATACTTTTTTTGAAAAAATATTCAATTTGTTTGAATTTTTTGGTTTTTGAATGAATAAATAACCATTTTTTATGAATTTATATTCATTTTGCTGTATTTTTCTCCTTTTTTTATCCCTATCCCAAAAAAATCATACGGAAATTTTAAAATTCCTGAGGATTTTGGTCCAAAATCACCATCGAGAAAACGATAAAACAGAGAAAAACAAACGCACTCTCAACGGAAGTCCCACACACGCAAACAACTTTTTCAAAAATTCTCCAATTTTAACAGTTCGTCCACAACAACTGCCATATTTCTTTTCAAATTGTTATTAGTGCGTTTTTTGGGGTATGATAAAATGTAGATATGACCGAATCGCAAAAAACGACAAAAGGAGATATAAAAACCTATGGATGAAGTCAAAAAGCCGAAAAAGCCATTGCTGTTTTATTACGGCATCGTACTCATAGTCCTCTTGCTGATCAACACCATTATCATGCCGCTTCTTACCTCCGGGCAGATCAAGGATGTGGACTACGGAACCTTTATGACCATGACCGAGGAAAAAAACATCGGCAAGGTAGAGATCGGAGGCAATTACATTCTCTTCACCGACAAGGAAAACAAACAAGTTTACCGCACGGGACTTGTGGATGATCCGGGACTCACCGACCGCCTTTACGCATCGGGTGCCGAATTTGCGGGAGAGATCGTCGAGGAACCTTCCCTTTTGATGGAAATTTTGGTAAGCTGGGTAATCCCCATCGCAATTTTTTTGATCATCGGTCGGTTGATATCCAATCATATGATGAAAAAGATGGGCGGCTCAAATTCCATGATGTTCAACATGGGAAAAAGCAATGCCAAAATTTATGTTCATTCCTCGGACGGCATCAAATTCGCGGATGTAGCCGGTGAAGATGAGGCGAAGGAAAGCCTCGCAGAAATCGTAGACTATCTTCATACCCCCAAAAAGTACGAGGAGATCGGTGCAAAAATGCCCAAAGGCTTGCTTCTTGTCGGCCCTCCCGGTACGGGTAAGACTATGCTGGCAAAAGCCGTTGCGGGTGAGGCAAATGTTCCCTTTTTCTCCATGTCCGGCTCGGAGTTTGTGGAGATGTTCGTGGGTATGGGTGCCTCCAAGGTGCGCGACCTTTTCAAGCAGGCCAAAGAAAAAGCTCCCTGTATCGTCTTTATCGATGAGATCGACGCCATCGGCGGCAAACGTGACGGGCGCATCGGCGGCAACGACGAACGGGAACAGACCCTCAATCAGCTTCTGACCGAAATGGACGGATTTGAAGGTAACACGGGTGTCATTATCCTTGCCGCAACCAACCGTCCGGAATCCCTTGACCCCGCTCTTCTCCGCCCCGGTCGCTTTGACCGCCGTGTTCCCGTGGAGCTTCCCGATCTGAAAGGTCGCGAGGAGATCCTTCGTGTTCATGCCAAAAAGATCAAAACCGCGCCCGGCATCGACTACACCAAAATTGCCCGCATGGCATCCGGTGCTTCGGGCGCAGAACTGGCCAACATCATCAACGAGGCTGCGCTCCGCGCGGTGCGTGACAAGCGAAGCTGCGCCACCGAGGAGGATATGGAGGAAAGCATTGAAGTGGTCATCGCCGGTTATCAAAAGAAAAATGCCATCCTAACCGACCGTGAAAAGATGATCGTGGCCTATCACGAGATCGGACACGCACTGGTGGCCGCCAAGCAAACGAAATCGGCTCCTGTTCAAAAGATCACAATCGTTCCTCGCACCTCGGGGGCTCTCGGTTACACCATGCAAGTGGAGGAAGGCAATCACTATCTCATGAGTCGCGAAGAGATTGAAAACAAGATCGCAACCTACACCGGTGGACGCGCTGCGGAAGAGATCGCCATCGGATCGGTGACCACAGGCGCATCCAATGATATTGAGCAAGCAACCAAGCTGGCACGGGCCATGATCGCCCGTTTCGGCATGAGTGACGAATTCGGCATGGTAGCCTTTGAAACCGTGACCAATCAGTATCTTGGCGGGGACACCTCCCTTGCCTGCTCTCCCGAAACCCAGACCGAGATCGACCGCAAGGTAGTGGCTTTGGTCAAGCAGCAATATGAAAAGTCCAAGACCATTCTCACCGAAAACCGTCGCAAACTGGATGAATTGGCAAAGTTCCTCTATGAAAAGGAAACCATTTCGGGAGAAGAATTTATGAGAATCTTGGAAGCCGAATAATTTTCAAACATAGAAACACAAAGAAAAGGCAGACAACCTAAATCAACGGTTATCTGCCTTTTGTCATAGCAATGGGGAGTATGATTTGTCGGGGGAGGCGCCTGCGGGCGCGGGGAGGTCGCTTTTTGAAAAAAGCTCCGCAAAAACTTTTGACCTGCGCCCTTATGACAGTTTGTGCGAACACGGCGATTCTCCATGGGATACAGTATGTTCGCTCAAACTTTCCCAAGGGCGCAGATCAAAAGTTTTTTGCGGAGCTTTTTTTCAAAAAAGCAACCTCCCACGCCCGCAGGCGCCCCCCGACAAATCATACTCCCCATTGCTATGACAATTCGTCTCTAAAATACCCTCGGCTGGTTGCCATACCGCCGGTCTTATCCACAACAACGACGAAAAAGAAGGGGGCTTTCTCATCAAGAACAAGGTCGGCGGAGGTGAGTTTCTCTCCCTCTTGAGCCAACAGTCTGCTTGTTTTTTTGCTTCCGTTAAACAAATATATTTTCTCGGACTCGGAGCACTCGACGTGTACAATTCCGTCTTCATAATAAAGCTCATGGATAGAGGGACCTGTCGATGCGTACATATCGCCATTTTCCATAGCAGAAATGACAGATTCATAGGTGAGTTGCTCTGCCATGATCATAGTCCATGCACCAAAAGAATCGGTTAAGGAGCCCCCACCGTTGTGGTTGTCATCCCCTGCATGGCAAAACATCTTCTTGCCATGGCGGAGAAGTTGATGGTAAAGTGCGATATCATAATCCACCAACATTACTCGGCAAGAACCGAAATTGCAGATCTCCAAACTAAAGCAATCGGTATAGGAAAAAATATCTGCTTCCGTCTCCAACGACCAAACGGGATGGTTATAGGAAACAAGATAGCCGTTCTCCACCGCAGTCTTTATAAAAGCATTTATATATTCCGAACTGTACTGTCTCGCCCCGCTTGCTCCGACAAGTTTCAACTCATCCTGCCTACCTTCGGTTTTACGAATGTATTTTGCATAAGGGTAATCATAGCATACATATGCCTCGTTTTTCGGCTCTTTCGCAAAAAGGTTAAGATGGATCTCCGGCTCATACGGATCCGATTTTCCGTCCGCTGTTGTGCGGATATATGCCTCGTATCCCGTCAGCATGAGGAAATCGGGATCACTAAGATCGCTATGCTCCTTGGGATACTCATGATCCGATATACAAAGGATCGAATACCCTTTTTCTTTGTACGCATTTTTCATTTCCTCGGGCGTAAGATGTCCGTCGGAAAGTGTGCTGTGGCTGTGAAGATTGGCACGATACTGCGGTTTATCCGCGCGAATCAAATACGTTCTCATTTTTCATCCCTCTCACAGTTTTAAGACAATTTTATATTCATCCAAAAGACTTTGTATTCCCCGTCTCGAATCCACCTCTGCCGTTTCCATCATCTTTTTGATACGATATTTCACCGTGTTGACGGCAAGATAGCGTTTCTCCGCGATATCGGCATAGGTCTCGCCGTGCATAATATCCGAAAGGATCCCAAGATCGGTCTCATCGCATTCGGACAGCATTCGATCTAATTTCTCCATGCTGCGGAAACTCTTATCGCCGTAGAAATCCACTTCGGTTCCGCTATACAGTTCAGCATGCGCGGGCAATGAGGGTACCTCGGCGCCAAAAAAGGAAAGCTCCATATCAAAGGTCATAACCGTGGAGTGAATGGTCTCCTCTTTCGCCAAAAAACGATACAGGGAAACCAACTGAACGCCCGCCGAAAAATAGTCAATACGGCAAACGGGGTACGGTTGCTCAAAGAACTCCGAAATTTTAAGTCCCGAACAGCTCCCCATCCTGCGCCCTGCCGTCAAATGAGGATACCGACTGTGAAGCACTACGGCAATGTTATCGTTGCAACAAATAATATTGCCGATATCCTCGCACCGTTTTGAAAACTCGGAAAAGCAAGCCGTCACATCGCCGCAGTTTCCAAAGATCTCAATATCTTGCCCTGCCTCATTTGCGGCATAGCGGATACCCGTCAGCTTCAATCGATCGGGTAGTGAATCATCATTGTAACCGAGGACTGCCACCTTTCCCGCATTTTGGGAAAGAATGTACTTGGTCAGGCGGTAGGCTGACTTGGTATAATTGGGTGCGATGCTACTGTAATCGTACATGGTGTCCAAATACGGGAAGCCGAACACCAACGGGTGAATGCCCCGCGCATTGAGGCTTGCCACTCGATCGGCCGACCACTTGAGAGATTGGCATACTACGATCACCACACGGCAATCCGAAGGAAGCTCGTCAATATGCTTGAAAACACCAACTTCCTTATGCTTTTTGGCGGCAACCGTACCGATCCCGTCCAGCAAACGGCGAAAACGGTTATTGCTTGAATAATTTTCTTCCACCAATATCGGTATCATACTCGTCCTCCCTTCGGATCAATGTCTCTATTATAGCACACCTTCCTTTTGAAAGCAAGGGTCAACAAGTAAAATCGTCGATATACAGCCCGTATCCGTCTTGGGCGAGGATGTCGGCATACGTCTTTTTCGCTTTCTCATCACCGAGATAGTGGGCAAACAAATACATCGGGTACGCATAATGCAACCGACGTGCCACATCTGCATCATCGATAAAACTGATAAAGAAAGGAGTCGTACCAAAATACCCCGGTGTCTGCTGCGTCAGTGCCGTACCGAATTCGGCATATCGCTTTTTGATCAGCGCATCGCCCTCCGCTTTGCTTCCAAGCGTCTCCAGTCCTCGTGCCGCGTAGTAAGCAAAGGTATACAGATACATATCGGTAAAATAGTCAAAACGGTATTTACCAAAGGAACGGTAAATGGTTTCCGCTTCGTCCGATCGCCCAAGCTTTTCCAAACAACGCGCCGAAAAATACTCATACGGCACCTTCTTGATATCATTCCAAAGTCCCGCCCCCAGCGACTGCGGCAATTCCTGCGCCGTTTGGAAATAACCGAGCGCATCCTCGTAATCTCCCTCAAGATAAGCTGCGCGCCCTTTGAGATAGTACGCATACATATACTCATCCGCAATGTAATGCTCTCCGCCCTCGCAGGCCACAAAGCTTCGGTCAAGCAAAAGCGAAAGCGCTTTATCTGCCTGCCCTTGATGATTATACGCGCGCGCCAGCTCTACTGTCACATCATCGCGGTCGGTATCGCGCGACAGGATCATGACCTCGATTTCGGACGCAGGAACCTTCATTTTTGCCATGAGATAGGCCGCTTCAAAGGTGATCTGCTTTTCATTCGCAGGAGCCGCCGCTACTGCTTTTTTCATGTACTCCAATGCTTTTTTTCTGTCGCCGCCGTGAGAATAGCTTCCCACCGCAAGATTCCGCAAAATGCGATGATCTTCACCGAGCATCGCCGCACGCTCAAAGGATCGGATGCCTTGTTCATACAGTCCGCGTCCGTACTGCAAACAGCCCAAAAGATACTGTGCTTCCCTGTCCTGCGGATGCCGTTTCACCGCTCGCTCCAATATCGCCTTCTCATAGTCTCTGGAGGGAAAGGCAATTCCCATAGGTGCCGACTTGACCGCATCTCCCGTGATATCGGCAAGCGCGTACTCGGCAATGGCACCCAAAGTCTTATATTGCCCCACCCCCACTATCAAAGTGCGAATTTCATCATACAGCCCCGCCTCGGCAAGATACTCGACCACATCCATGACCACCTGTGTTGCGTCGGTCTTGAGCAGATTGCAAAAAGCTTTGAAATCGCCAACAATCAACCCCTTGAACGCATGGGTATACAAGTTAAGTGCATCGGCGGAAATCGCAGCTTCAAGGCTCTGCAAAGCACCCTCGCGATCCCCGTCAAGATACCGAGCATAACCGAGAAATGCCCCTGCAAGCACCGAACGTCCGTTGGCGCACATGACCTCAGACAAATGATCGACCGCCCGTGCAAACTCACGGCGACGCATATCCAAAAGTCCAATATGGAGCAATGCGGAAAGTCGATAATCATAGCACCATGATGCGCGGCAAAGATAGTTATACCCTTCATCCAAGCGACCCAGACCGCAAAGCGCAAGCCCTTTCAAATAATAGATCTTGCCGCTTTCCAAGCGGATATTAAAACGCGTAGCCGACTGTTCGGCAAGCTCGGCACAATTCAATGCCTCGGTCATGTCGCCGCGCTTAATATACAGTTCGGTCAACGCAGCAAGAGCGGGCGCATGGTCGGGTTCTCTCAAAAGCGCCTCACGATAAAATGCCTCTGCCGAATACTCGGGAGAGCGGTACTGCTCGGCATGAAGCCCCTCCAAATACAACTCCTGTGCCGTTTTCACCTCTTTGAAATAAGGCAACTCTCGGCGCGGCTCGGGAATCTCGCGCGGCGCCTTTTCTTTGACCTCATAATCAAATACGGTTCTTCCCCGCTCCGTCACGCATACACGCAAACCCGTTTTTTTGCCTTTCCCACAAAGCGAGACAAGCTCATAGCAAGGAATATCCATTCTCGCTTCCCAAATCTTGTTTTCGCCGTCAAACACCGCGATCAAAGCGTCTTTGATCGGACGTACGCACTGCACGGAAATTCCGTTCTCGTCCAAATACACCGCTCCGTTTTCGTTGGCAAAGGTAGGAATGCCGTGGTCGTGGATGGGAAACCATCGCTGTGAAAAAGTCTTGGTCTCTCCCGGCATAAGCCACGTCAGGTCGGGCTGGTTGTCCGAATAACATCCCGCCATCAACTCGGCATATTGCCCGTCGTTGTCTGTAAGCGCATTCTCCCATGTTTTGGCAAGTTGAGAATACGCCCAGGTGAACATCTTTTTGCCGGGCGATATGTGGTGGTCGGCAATATGTACCACTCCGGCCTGCTTTCCGTTGTCATAACCGCCGAAATAGTCATACTCGGATTCGGCACTGAAATACGAAGTGGCTTTGCGTGTATTTTTGTGTTTGGAAATATCGGTGTCACCGTCATAATAGATGCCGTTGAAAGCGCCGAAACGGTCATTGTTGGCAATCGGGTAGGTCGTTACCGAGCGCTTGTAGTGGAAACGCACATAATTGACATCTTCGGGGAAAAAGATCTCATAATTCTCGTCCACCGGCACAGCGGCATTCTCCCACCACAGAAAAGAGTGGCGACAGGCGGTGGTGTTGTCCACCTTGACGCGAGTCTCGAAAATACACTCCCCATCACGCAAGCAAACACCGACCATGCCCTTCATACGGTTGATCGGCTCATGCTCGGACAGCCATACAACAGCATAGTCCTTCCCCTTTTCAACTGCATAGTCTACGGGCATAAAGGTAGATGCACGGTGGTGGAAGGGCCAGTTAAATTCCAATCCGCCGGATGTCCATGAGCCAAGCACTCCAATGAGCGCAGGTTTTATAACATTATTTTTATAGAAAAAACCGTAGTCCTTCTTCTTGTCTCGAGCATACCAGATCTTACCGCCAAGCTCGGGCAAAATACCGATCTCCAAGAACTCGTTCTCAAGACAAAGAAGGGTGTACATCTTTTTTTCACGCACCCGACGCTGTGCCTCTAAAACCACCTTGTTGGGATAGGGATTGCCTGAAGTGCGCTGATGCACGCGATTTTCCGCAAACATGGGAAGCTCCTCTCGCGCCGCCTCGGGATATGTGTCAAGCCAAATTTTCTGTTCGGTTACCGTTACCATAACTTTTTCCTCCATAGATGATAATACACTTTAATTATACCGCCGTCCCCTCCGCTTCACAAGCCAAAAATCTTCCTCCCCACCGAGGGGTGATCTTGTACTTTTCTCCAACATCTTCACAGCAAAGCACAGGAAAAGTTTATGCGGAGCTTTTTTCAAAAAGCGACCTCTTCCATGCCGAAAGATCTGTCACCCAAAAAGCTCCGCAAAATTTTATAAAATCATTATCTGCCGATAAACATCTGTGTCCAGTAATTTCCGTTCGCAACGTATCCTACGCCGATTCGCGTGAAAGATGCATTCAGGATATTGGCGCGGTGCCCCGAGGAATTCATCCATCCGTTGACCACCGCCGCAGGGGTTGCATACCCTTTGGCAATATTTTCACCCGCACTTCGGTAAGAAATTCCGAAATTTCGGATCATCTGAAACGGCGACCCGTATACAGGACTGGTGTGGGAAAAATATCGGTTGTCTTTCATATCCTGTGACTTGTACCGCGCAACACGGCTCAGCTCCCAATCATATGTAAGCTCCTTTAACCCGTGTTTAACACGAATCTCATTGACCAACCGTACCACCTCTTTTTCGTAACTCGCAACCGTCGAATCAGCGGTCGGAATATTAAGGATCTGTCCGGGATAGATCAAATCCGGATTGACGATTTGAGGATTGGCTCTTTTGATCTCACTGACCCCCACCTCATATTTTACTGCGATCTTCCACATGGTATCCCCCGACACCACGGTATGTGTTGCCGCCAATGCACTGTTTGCCAGGATCAGCATCAGCAAAAAAACACTCATAACAAGAAACAAATACCGTTTCATGCTCTCTACCTCCTTTACTTGAAAACGGCAATTGTGGGAAACCCACCGCCACCGCCTCTATTTTAACATATTCGGAAGGTAGCTTTCAAGCTGTAATTTCGGGGGATTTTGGGAACGATTGTCAAACACGAACCACGCGCCATGCCTCCATCAGCCGTTCCGCAGACCACGCGGCATTGGCAGGCGAAGTGGACGGCAAGCAGACCGCCTCCCGTCCCACACACTCACGCAAATATCGGTTGTAATATTTTTCCGCTGTCTTCCCATTAACATAAATGGCGCGAATATCAGCAGCATCAAGGATCATCCCAAGATCATTCGGCACAGCATTTTTGATGGTGCTGTCTGCGCTTCCCGTGATCTCGCAACGACCGATCACATCCCAAAGCGCCACATGGGAGGACAGCAAAAAGCGACATTTTTCTTCCACCGTTTGCGGCACCTCACATTCAAACACGCCTGCGAGCACACGCCAGAACCGATTTTGCGGATGCCCGTAAAAAAAGCCCTCCTCTCGCGACTTGACCGAGGGGAAACTCCCCAAGATCAAGATCTCGGAATGTTCATCATATACGGGAGAAATAGGATGTACGATCATGATGACCTCCTCAAAAACAACTTTTCCTCATTATATCACCCCTCCTTCCGACTGTCAATACCGTTCCCCTCCGCAGCCAACTCCTTTCACTTTCTCGCCCCTCCCGTCATATACTCATACCAAACCCCAAAAGGAGGCTAATATGAACAACGATATACCTCAATATCAAGATATCGGATACACGGGCACAGGATATCTTGTGGTACGGGTGACAACAGCATCCGAAGCGTTACCGCTGGAAGGCGCAACTGTGAGTGTCTACGGAAACCGCCCCGACTTTTCATCCGTGATCGCCCGTCTTACAAGCGGAAATGACGGTCTCACCCCAAAGCTGGCTTTGCTCACGCCCTCCCGTTCCCTCTCCGAATCACCGGAAAGCGCAGTCCCCCCCTTTGCAACCTATAACATTACCGTGCACAAAGCGGGGTACTCTCCCATCGAAATGTATCAAGTCCCTATTTTTGACGGTATTACTTCGATCCAGCCGGCCGACATGATCCCCCTACCGCAAAACGGCTATCCCGATTCCTTTTCCCCTTACAATATAACCATCGTGGAAGGAGAGGCACTCAATGACTTCAGATCCGAGAATTAACCGCCCACGACTGCCATACATTCCCGAAACCATCACCGTTCATCTGGGTCCCCCCAACTCCGATGCACAAAATGTCACAGTACCGTTCGTGGACTATATTGCCAATGTGGCCTCCAGCGAAGTCTATCCCACTTGGCCTGAGAGTGCCATCCGCGCCAACATCTATGCCCAGATCTCCTATGCCCTCAACCGTATCTATACCGAATATTACCGCGCACGAGGATACGATTTTGACATCACCAACTCCACCACTGTCGACCAATCCTTTGTTTACGGTCGTGATGTTTTTGAAAACATCAACCGCATCGCATCCGAGGTCTTTACCGACTACATACGGCGGCAAGGCGCGATCGAACCGCTGTTCGCCCAATACTGTGACGGAGTGGAGGTTCAATGCAACGGACTTTCTCAATGGGGTTCGGTAGAACTGGCACAGCAGGGGCGGGGACCTTACGATATCCTAACCTACTACTATGGCAACGATATCGATATTGTAAATGATGCCCCTGTCATGGGACTTACCGCCTCTCTTCCCTCCCGACCGTTGGAATTGGGCAGCGCGGGCAGTGATGTTCGTCAGATCCAAGTGCGTCTCAACCGAATCTCTCGCAACTTTCCTTCGATCCCAAAAATTGCCACGGTAGACGGATTGTTTTCTTACGATACCGAAAATGCTGTCAGAAGCTTTCAAGAGGTCTTTGGTCTCTCCCCCGACGGCATTGTCGGACGCGCCACTTGGTACAAGATACAACTGATCTATAACAGTGTCAAGCGTCTCAGTGAGCTCAATTCCGAAGGATTGACCGAGGAGGATGTGGCAAGTGTGTATTACGAATTCCCACAATTCGGAGACACGGGTTCCGGCGTCCGCAATCTTCAGTATTATCTCGACTATCTCTCCCGTTTTTATCCCACCATTCCGCCCGTGGACACGGATGGTGTATTCGGTGAAAATACCAGAAATGCGGTCTTGGCCTTGCAAAGAACCTTCGGTCTCACGGAGGACGGTATCGTAGGCTACGACACATGGTATACCATGCTCGATGCCTATCAGGGCGCCATTGCGCAGTTGGCGGGAAGTTTGTGGGAAGGCGATATTATTCCTTTCCCGGGGGTCATTTTGCGTATTGGCTCGGATTCCGACGTGGTGGCACTCATGCAACGGTATCTCAATACCATCGGAGAAAGCTACTCCAATATTCCCCGTGTTGATCCCACGGGATATTTCGGCAACATGACAGAAGCGGCGGTGATCGCCTTCCAGGAGACCTTCGGACTTCCCGCAAACGGGATCGTAGATGCCGCCACATGGGACGAGATCATGAACATTTACAGCGATCTGCAAGACTCATCCCTTCGAGAGGGACAATATCCGGGTTTTGAACTCGGCGCATAGAAAGGAAAAGCCATGACACAAAACCCCAACATTCAACAAGCCGCCATCACCAATCTGCAACGGTATCTCCGTCAACTGTCTTATTTTGACAGCGATATCCCCCCTGCGCCCCCCAGCGGTGTTTGGGATCCCCATACGCGGAACGCACTGATCGCTTTCCAACAAAAAAACGGGCTCCCCCCCACGGGAACCGCCGATGAAACAACATGGAATCTGCTGTTCGATCAATATAACCGCTCAATAGAAGAAAACTCGCCCCCCGAAAGAATGCCCATCTACCCCCGTCTTCCGGAAAGGGACTCTCTTCGTCAAGGAGATGTAGGATTTCCCGTGACTGCCGTTCAGTATATGCTGGATGAATTGACCGTTCAGTTTGACGGTCTTGAAAATGTTCCTCAAAACGGCATATACGGCATCGAAACGGCACGCGCAGTCACCGAATTTCAAAAGCGAAATCTTCTCCCTGTCACAGGGGAGGTTGACAAACGCACTTGGGACGCACTGGTTCGCTCCTACGAAATTGCCGCTAACGACACCCGGCAGTAAAATGCCTTCGGGCGCATAAAACCCAAAAGCTCCGCCAAAACTTTTGCCCCTCTTGAGGAAACGGTAAACATATCCTCTATCGGATTTTCACAATGTTCCCGTCCCTTCCGAAAGTGTGAACAAAAGTTTTGCGGAGCTTTTTAAAAAGAACAGAATTTTCACAAGTTACTCACGGATGCTCGAATACACAAGCAGATCCGTATAGGTATCCGTATCCGCATCGTATTGGCGCTGAGGAAGAACGGCATCTCGGCGCATTCCCGCCTTTTGCAGAACTCGACCGCTGGCAGGATTGGACGAACTATGCCTTGCCTCAACCACATGGAAGTGACATTCGTCCAGCAAAAAGCGCAAAATGCAACACAATGCCTCGGTAGCATAGCCCTTTCCCCAAAAACGCGAACCGTAGCAATAACCGACCTCACAGTTTCGGTGCTTGCGCTTGATCGCCACCGTACTGATGTTGCCGATCACCTCATGAGTATCCTTCAACTCCACCAACCAGTTATACGCATTATCCTCATATTCGTCGATCCAATGCGTGAGGATCTCCCGTGTATACTCGGGCGAGGGATGCACGCGCCATGCACACCGCAAGGCACATTCTTCGTCCCCCGTCCATCCTGTAAAAACCGCCTCCGCGTCCTCCGGGGTAAAACGCCGTAGGATCAACCGCTTGGTTTCCAGTCTCACGGTTCCGAGATCGCAAAAGTCACTCATTTGCGGAATTCGCGAAGCGAACAGTCGGAAGAATCCAGCAGCTCCACGATCATGCTCGCCACCTTACGAGATCCGGCTTCCCTGTGGTGAGTGGTATCGAACGCAATGGAACCGTCGGCCTTCTTTGCAGCGGAAAAGTAGGTGTTGATCAAATAGTCCCGCCCCTTTTTGTCCACCGTCTCCTCTATAAACGCCATCATATGCGCATTCAAGTCAAGAGCGGTTATGTCATAGCCTGCCGCCTTCTTTTCTGCGGCAACCCCCAACATAGCCTCGGCACGTACACGACGGTAGTTGGATACGGGATCGTTTTCTACTGTCACGGTGGGCGTGACCAAAATCAAAGAAACACCACGCTTGTGAGCCTCATCGGCAAAGATCGCAAGATTCTCGGCATATTCCTCCACCGAAGTGCGGCGAAAGAGAGAGGATGAAGAATGATCGTTAATACCGAGGGAAACGATCAGATAATCCCCCGCCTTCATTCTGCGGCACACATGTGACCAAATGGCCAAGCCATCGGTTTTGACAAAGCTCCGGGTACTAAAGCCCGCACGCGCGCGGTTATTCACCTTTATCTTGGAATCGTCAAACCACTCGCCAATGAACATTCCCCACCCTCGTGTTGTCACGCTTGAGGAGTAGTCACAGGTAATTGAATCTCCGATCAACCACAGTGTTTTTCTTGTGTCCTCCTCGCCCTTGACAGCCTCAGCACGGTGCAAGAGCTCGGTCTTGACCTCGGCCACAAGAATCTCTTCCGCCACGAGCTTATCGCCCTTAAACTGCTCCACGGAAACCGAAGAATGAATATCTTCTTCAAGAACATGAGTAAATTCAATGGTCGTCCAAGCATCCTTGGTCGCCTCTGCGGGTGCAGATAAAAATGCGGGAGTCAGCGCAAAAGGATCGGAAACACCGACAACGATTGCCGCACGGTCGGAAGTACAGCTATCCCCCAGCTTGACACGCATGGTGATACGGTATTCATTACCCTTGGCGGCATCCTCAAAAGCCTCCACAAATTTCACTCTATGCCCAGCGGCTTTGCGGTTGGAAAGACTAAAAACCGTCTCACCCCCGTGAACGACCGTTTGAATATCCTCGTAAACCAGCCCACCGCCCGTCAAGGTGTTCTCGGCAAGATCCCGTCTTTCCCAATTGGCAAAATTAAAAGTTTTCATCTTTTAGATCCCCTTATTTTTCATGTCGGTCACGCACCACCATAAAAGCCTCGTCGGCAATCTCCACCGTTTCCTTGATATCCTCGTCGGTAAGGGCGGCATTGATAAAGTGGTTGTGATGGTTGGTAAAATAAACACCCCTCTTAACGCACTCTGCTATCCACTCTTGGTGAAGCATAAGCGTTGGGTCGTCGGCAATGCGAAGATAGAACAGCGAAGGAACACCCGAGACATGAAGATCAAATCCGTATTTGGCACCTGCCGCCACCAGTCCGTCACGAAGTTTTTCACCCTTTTCGATCAAGATGCGCGGCATATCCAATTTTTTCATCTTGTTAATGCAAGCAATTCCCGCAGCAAAGGGGACGGCGGACAACCAGTAGCTACCCGTATAAGTCATACCCGATACGGTATTTTTCAAGAAATCCTTGCCGCAAAGAGCCGATACATTGTATCCGTTCGCCAATGCTTTGCAAAAACAGATCAAGTCGGCTTCAAATCCGAAATAATGGTCGGAGCCGGCAATATCCAAACGGAAGCCCGCGCGCACATCGTCCACCACAAGAACCGTGCCATTGTCGGTACACAGCTTGCGCACCGCTTGCCAAAAGCCTTTTTCGGGAAGCTCGTTGTCGCGGAAATTACCATGCATATAAGGCTGCCCGATAACAGCGGCGATCTGCCCGCGATTCTCGTCAAACACCCGATTCAGCTCGTCCAAATCGTTCCAATTTACATAGATATTGTTGGCTACATCCTCTTCGATCACCCCCGCATAGTCGATCTTTTGCGTCCAAGGAGAAATGCCGTGATAGTATCCCTTGAAGAACACGATCTTCTTTCGATGCGTGTAGGCGCGAGAAGCCATAACAGCCATGGTGGTCACATCGTTTCCGTTTTTTGCAAAAAATGCCCAATCTGCCGTGGCAACCGTATCCACCAGGAGCTCGGCAAATTCGATCATGCGCTCGGTGGGAGCAGTAATGCAGTCACCCATTTCACGCTGTTTTCTCGCCGCTTCGTCCACATCGGGGTCGTTATAACCGAGAATGTTGGGACCGTAAGCACACATATAATCGATAAAACGGTTGCCGTCAATGTCCCAAAAATAGCTTCCCTGTGCTCTGGATGAAAAGAACGGAAATGCCTCTACAGGCACAAAACACCCCTCGGCAGGACCTTGATGACCGTATATGCCGGAGGGAATGACTTTCTCCGCGCGAAGAAAGGCCTCGCGGCTTTTTGTATAATCATGAATCTTTCTCATTTCAAACCCTCCTTATGCAAGATAAAGCGCCACGCGGTCAAGAATTCGATTGGTATTGTCCACCTGCGAGATCATGCCGCCGATCCGCACCTTGCCCTCACCCACAGCAGCCACCGCATTGATCTTTCCGTCAAACAGATCTCTGGCAACGCGGATATTTTCAAAGCGCATATAGGAAGTCATGGGCTGATCCTCTCCATCATGCAACACAAGCTTATGATCCTTCGCAACCAAGGTATAGCAACGTGACTCATCACCAATGACAAGACGTATCGCGCCGTCGGTAATGTAAGAGGCGGATGCTTGTCCCACCTTGTCCTCGTTGCCGATACAAGCAATAGCGGCAGCAATCACATGGAACATCAGCCGCGTACTTGTCACAAAAAACGTCTCGTCCGCAAGATCCTCATCCGATGGACGAAGATACCGCGAAAGAATATCGGTCAGCGGAATAAAGTTCTTCAAAAGAAATCCGATCTTGGTAAATCCCTTTGACGGAATGGGCGTCACTGTGCCATCAATCATTCCATTGAACTTTTCAGCTGTGGAAAAAGGCAACTTGATCTGACAGGAATCGCTCCCCTCTTCAAACCAACACTTGCCATCCGCAAAGCAAAGCTTGCCCTCAGGACCGTTCTTTACCGAAAAACCAAGCGTAACATTCTTTCCCTTTATCACCTCTGCCGCCTCGGGAACCAGCTCACATAGAAGCGGTACCGTCCCCAATATCGCGTGCAAATTGATGTACGCCAGCGTCCGCGCATCAGTCACATAAACACCCTCTTTCAAAAACTTTTTTATTATTTTACCACGATTTTTCGATGGAGTCAAGGATTTATTTTTATGGGAAGGGGCGCCTGCGGGCGCGGGAGGTCGCTTTTTGAAAAAAGCTCCGCAAAAACTTTTGATCCGCGCCCTTAATGATGTTTGAGCGAACACACTGCACCTCGTGGAGTATCACCATATTCACACAAACTACAAGTCGGAGGCCAAG
>JAZSPB010000134.1:0-13516 GCA_045537235.1 Eubacteriales bacterium | reverse complement strand
GGTCAACGTATTGAAAAAATTCGGGGTGGAAACGGAAGTTCGCGTGATTTCCGCACATCGTACCCCCGATGAAGCGCACGAGTTTGCGTCTACGGCAAAGCAGAAGGGTATCGAAGTATTGATTTGTGCGGCTGGTAAAGCGGCTCACCTTGGCGGCGTAATTGCGGCGATGACCACTTTACCTGTAATCGGATTGCCTGTAAAGACGGATATGATGGGCGGTTTGGACAGCTTGCTGTCTATCGTACAGATGCCCTCGGGTATTCCCGTGGCGACTGTGGCCATTGACGGGGGCGTGAATGCTGCATTGCTTTGCGCCGAGATGTTCGCGCTTTCCGACCGAGAGCTTGCGGACAAGCTGATCGCCAAGCGCGCTTCCGATCGCGAAAAAGTTCTTGCCAAGGATGCGGCTGTGGCGGCAGAGCTGAACAAGTAATTTATTATTGTTGTTTTGATTTTCATTAAAAATAAATTCCAAAAATAAAAGGAGAACCCTACCATGAAACTCATTTACACAGGAAAAACCAAAGACGTATTTGCACTTGACAACGGCAACTATCTTCTCAAGTTTAAGGACGATTGTACCGGTAAGGACGGCGTGTTCGATCCCGGTGAGAACTCGGTCGGTCTGACCATTGAGGGTGTTGGCGATGTCAACCTCCGTATGTCCATCTATTTCTTTGAAAAGATCAATGCCGCAGGCATCCGCACCCACTTTGTAAATGCCAACCTCGATGATACCACCATGGAGGTTCTTCCCGCAAAGGTGTTCGGCAAGGGCCTTGAGGTCATTTGCCGTTATAAGGCTGTGGGATCCTTCTACCGCCGCTACTCCGACTACTGTGAGTTGGGTCAGGATCTTCCCGCCTATGTGGAGACCACTTTTAAGAACGATGAGAAGGGCGACCCGCTGGTAACCAAGGACGGTTTGGTCGATTTGGGTGTGATGACTGCAAAGCAGTATGACGATCTCAAGGATATGACCCAGAAGATCACCAAGATCGTTGCCGACGATCTGAAGGCCAAGGGATTGGATATGTATGACATCAAGTTCGAGTTCGGTTACGATCCCGAGGGCAATGTTATGCTTATCGATGAGATCGCATCGGGCAATATGCGTGTTTATAAGGACGGTGAGTACATCGATCCCATGACACTCAACAAGCTGTTCTTTGCTTAATTTTTTGTTTGACTTTTTCTCTTAGCTTCAGAAAGGAAAATTACACATGGGTGGATTTTTCGGCGCAACTCTGAAAAGGGATTGCGTAATGGATATATTTTTCGGAACCGACTACCACTCCCACCTCGGCACCCGTCGGGCGGGAATGGCGGTCTTTGATGACAAGCACGGTTTCCATCGGCAGATCCATAACATCGGCAACACTCCGTTTCGCACCAAGTTCGAAAACGATCTGGCCGAATTCTGCGGAAACAGCGGCATCGGTTGTATCAGTGACACCGATCCGCAGCCGTTGATCGTGCGTTCCCATTTGGGGCTGTATGCCATTTCCACGGTGGGTATCATCAACAACGCCGATGCGCTTGTCGATCGCTATTTTTCGGATCACGGACATCAGTTTATGGCCATGGGCAATGGGGCGGTCAATCAATCCGAGCTTGTGGCGGCTCTGATCAATCAAAAGGATTCTTTTGCAGAGGGCATTCGCCACGCGCAGGAAGAAATTGACGGATCGGCTACGGTGTTACTTCTGACCTCGGACGGTAGCATTATCGCTGCCCGTGACCGTGTGGGGCGCCTGCCCGTACTTGTGGGGCGATCGGAGGATGGCACCTGTGTTTCCTTTGAGTCCTTCGCCTATCATAAGTTGGGATATGAGGATCACTATGAGCTTGGCCCCGGTGAGATCGTGAAATTGACACCGGACGGTATTGAGCAGTTGGCGGCTCCCGGTAAGAAAATGAAGATCTGTGCGTTCTTGTGGTCATATTATGGCTATCCCAACTCCAATTACGAGGGCAAGAACGTGGAGGTCATGCGCTACCGCAACGGTGAGATCATGGCGCGAGATGAGAAGAAGAACGGAACCTTCCCCGATGTCGATTCGGTGGCGGGCATTCCCGATTCGGGTGTCCCTCATGCCATCGGTTATGCCAACGAGAGCCACAAGCCTTATGCCAGACCTTTTGTGAAATACACGCCTACATGGCCGCGTTCCTTTACCCCCTCCAATCAAGAGGTTCGGAATCAAGTGGCCAAGATGAAGCAGATCCCCGTTCCCGAGTTGATCCAAGGCAAAAAGCTGCTGTTTGTCGATGACTCGATCGTGCGCGGAACACAGCTTCGCGAGACGGTGGATTTTCTTTATGAGAGCGGCGCTCGCGAGGTGCATATGCGCTCGGCTTGTCCGCCGATCATGTACGGCTGCAAATACCTCAACTTTTCCTCCAGCCGTTCTGACATGGAACTGCTTGCCCGCGCCACGGTGCAGGAGTTGGAGGGAGACGAGGGACAAAAGCATCTGGACGAGTATGCCGATGCTTCGACCGAGCGCGGACAGTGTATGCTCAAGAGTATTTGTGAGCGGTTTGGATTTGATTCCTTGGGCTATCAATCGTTGAACGGTCTTTTGGAGGCCATCGGCATCGACAAGGAAAGTGTTTGTACCTACTGCTGGACGGGTAAGGACGATAATGACTAAAATACGGTGACCGAAAACGGTCGGAAAGGATACGAAATGGAAAAGAGTTTCTCTGAAAGCTATGCGGCTGCGGGTGTGGATATTACTGCGGGATACCGTGCGGTGGATCTGATGAAAAAGCATATCGCTCGCACGAAAAACGAGGGTTGCCTTGACGATGTGGGCGGATTTGGCGGTTGCTTTGGTCTGCCTGTTGCCGGCATGGAGGAGCCTGTGCTGGTTTCGGGTACCGACGGATGCGGCACCAAGGTTAAAATGGCTATTTTGATGGACAAGCATGATACCATCGGTATTGATGCGGTGGCTATGTGCGTCAACGATATTATCTGCTGCGGTGCAAAGCCGCTGTTCTTCCTTGACTATATTGCTTGCGGCAAGAATGTGCCCGAGAAGAT
This sequence comes from Eubacteriales bacterium, assembly GCA_045537235.1. Classification (GTDB taxonomy): domain Bacteria; phylum Bacillota; class Clostridia; order Oscillospirales; family CAG-272; genus RGIG8775. The sequence goes on along the minus strand of JAZSPB010000134.1, from coordinate 10,461 downwards.
CGCAGAGATCGTCGGCGGTGTCGCAGAGGGCTGTGTGCAGTCGGGCGCGGCGCTTATCGGCGGCGAGACGGCAGAGCATCCCGGTATGATGCCCGTGGAGGAATACGATCTTGCCGGCTTTGCGGTGGGTATCGTTGACAAGAAGAAGATCCTTGACAACACCAAGATGGCTGCGGGCGATGTGGTGATCGCGCTGGCTTCCAGCGGCGTTCATTCCAACGGCTTCTCTCTTTGCCGCAAGGTGTTCGATATTGATCATAATCCCGACTCCCTGTACGTTCCCTGCGAAGACCTTGGCGGTAAGACCATTGCCGAGACTCTGCTTACTCCTACCCGCATCTACGTCAAGTCGGTGTTGGCGCTTTTGGAGAAGGTCAATGTTAAGGGTATCAGCCATATTACGGGCGGCGGTTTCTATGAGAATATCCCGCGCTCAATCCCCAAGGGGCTGACGGCCAAGATCAACAAGTCGGCAGTCAAGGTGCTTCCTATCTTTGATTTGATCCAAAAGACCGGAAACATTCCCGAACGCGATATGTACAATACCTATAACATGGGTGTCGGCATGAGCATCGTGGTGCCTGCGGCCGAGGTGGATACCGCCCTTGAGATCCTTCGCGCACACGGCGAGGAGGCTTATGTCATCGGTGAGATCGTAAGTGGCGGCGACGGCGTGGAGTTGTGCTGATGGGAAACAAGAGAATTGCAGTACTGGTATCGGGCGGCGGCACCAATCTTCAAGCACTGATCGACGCGGAAAAGGCGGGAATGTTCGGTGATAGCCGAATCTCGCTGGTTTTGGCTTCCAAGCCCGATGTTTATGCCTTGGAGAGGGCAAAGAACAACGGCATCGATACCTGTGTGCTTGTGCGGAAGGAATATGCGGACATCAAAGCATATTCTCGCGCACTGGCCGATACCTTGACCGCGGAAAATATCGATCTTGTGGTTCTCGCCGGTTTTCTTACCATCTTTGACGAGCAAGTTTATGAGGCATTTCCTAACAAGATCATCAATGTACATCCCGCGCTCATTCCGTCCTTCTGCGGAAAGGGTTACTACGGACTTCATGTTCACGAGGCGGCATTGGCCAAGGGCGTGAAGGTGTCGGGTGCGACGGTGCATATCGTGACGCCCGAATGTGATGCCGGTCCCATCATCCTTCAAAAGGCAGTGGAGGTCAAGCAGGGTGACACCCCGGAAACGCTCCAGCGCCGTATTATGGAGGAAGCCGAATGGGTGATCCTCCCGGAGGCGGTCAAGCTGTTCTGCCAGGACAGGCTTGCGGTGGAAGACAATAAGGTTTATATTAAATAAGGAGATAAAAATGAAGGTTTCAACGATTGCAAATGAATTGAATTCTCTCGCGTATCACGGCAGAGGAATCATGATCGGCAAGAGTGCCGACGGAAAAAAGGCAGTCACTGCGTACTTCATCATGGGAAGAAGCGTAAACAGCCGCAACCGTGTATTTGTTGCCGAGGGAGATGCTATGCGCACCAAGGCCTTTGACGAATCCAAGATGGTTGACCCTCACCTGATCATCTACTATCCCGTAAGAGTGCTTGGCAACAAGACCATCGTGACCAACGGTGATCAGACCGATACCATTTACGATCTGATGGACAAGCAGATGACCTTTGAGCAGGCACTTCGTACCCGTGAGTTTGAGGACGATAAGCCCAATTTCACCCCCCGTATCTCGGGTATTATTCGCCGCGAGCAGGACGGCATGAATTTTGCCATGTCCATTCTCAAGAGTGCTGAAGGTGATGACAGCTCCTGCGAGAGATTTACCTACGCATACTCTAATCCCATTGCGGGACGTGCCAAGTTTATTCATACATATAACGGCGACGGCGATCCGCTTCCTTCATTCGAGGGTGAGCCCAAGACCTTGGAGCTTCCCGACGTGGGTATCGATGCGTTGACCGACTTGATTTGGAACAATCTGAATGAGGATAATAAGGTGTCCCTTTTTGTAAGATATATTGATATCGCCACCGGCGAGAGTGAGACGAGAATCGTCAATAAAAATGTTTGAGGTGCGAGACATGAAAGAATTTGAACTGAAATACGGCTGTAATCCCAATCAGAAGCCTGCGAAGATCTTTATGCACGACGGCTCCGAGCTTCCCATCGAGATCCTTTGCGGTCGTCCCGGATATATTAACTTCCTTGATGCGTTTAATTCATGGCAGCTGGTCAAGGAGCTGAAGGAGGCATTGGGACTCCCCGCGGTTACCTCCTTCAAGCACGTCAGCCCCACCTCGGCGGCAGTCGGCATTCCGCTGTCCGACAAGCTCAAGAAGGCTTGCTTTGTAGATGATATCGAGGGACTTGACGAGTCTCCCTTGGCTTGCGCCTATGCCCGTGCACGCGGTACCGACCGTATGTGCTCCTTTGGCGACTGGGTTGCACTTTCCGATGTTTGTGACGTAACCACCGCGCTTATGATCAAGCGTGAGGTGTCCGACGGCATTATCGCTCCCGGCTACGAGCCCGAGGCTTTGGAGATCCTCAAGACCAAGCGCAAAGGAAACTATAATATTGTAAAGATCGACCCCAATTATGTTCCCGATGCGGTGGAGCATAAGCAGGTATACGGCATCACCTTCGAGCAGGGACGCAACAATTTTGAGATCAATCCCGAGCTGCTTTCCAATCTTGTAACAGCCAATAAGGATATGCCCGAAAGTGCCGTTCGTGATCTGATCGTAGCACTGATCACCTTGAAATATACCCAGTCTAACTCGGTCTGCTATGCCGTTGACGGACAAGCGATCGGTGTGGGTGCGGGTCAGCAGTCTCGCGTTCACTGTACCCGTCTTGCGGGCGGCAAGGCCGATACATGGTTCCTTCGCCAGCACGACAAGGTGCTCAACCTTCCTTTCAAGGATACCATCGGTCGCCCCGACCGCGACAATGTTATTGACGGTTATATTAATCAGAATGAAGAAGATGTTTGCGCCGACGGCAACTGGCAGATGTATTTTACCGAGCAGCCCGAGCCCTTCACCAAGGAAGAGCAGAGAGCCTATCTCGACACCATCGACGGCGTTGCGCTCGGCTCGGATGCTTTCTTCCCCTTCAGCGACAACATCGAGCGCGCCAAGAAGAGCGGTGTTAAGTACATTGCCGAGCCGGGCGGCTCCATCCGTGATGACCTTGTGATCGAATGCTGTAACAAATACGGCATGGTCATGGCCTTCACCGGCATGAGACTGTTCCACCATTGATCAAAAACGACGGAAGCCGCTTAAAAACTTTTGTCTTGCACATCATAACCGAATCGGTCTCGCCATGTTCGCACTTCCTGCAATGGAAGCACGGGACAAAAGTTTTTTGCGGAGCTTTTTTCCAAAAAAGCGACCTCCCCCGTCGTTCCCCATAAAGAATAAAAGGAGTATTTGACAGCATGAAGATTATGGTTGTCGGTGGTGGCGGCCGCGAGCACGCTATCATCAAAAAACTCAAGGAAAATAAAAATGTGACCGAGATCTACGCACTTCCCGGCAACGGCGGAATCGCTCGTGATGCGGTTTGCGTAGACATCGGCGCCAAGGATATCGACGGTATCGTCAAATTTGCCGTGGATACGGGCATCGACTACGCTGTGGTGGCACCGGACGATCCGTTGGTGTTGGGTGCGGTGGATGCTCTGGAGGAAAAGGGGATCCCTTGCTTCGGTCCTCGCGCGTGCGCGGCCATTATTGAGGGAAGTAAGGTCTTCTCCAAGAATCTGATGAAGAAATACGGCATTCCCACTGCTGCCTACGAGGTGTTTGACGATATGGATGCCGCACTGAAGTATTTGGAGACGGCACCCATTCCCACAGTGATCAAAGCAGACGGTCTGGCACTCGGCAAGGGTGTGATCATTGCGATGACACGCGAGGAGGCTTGTGACGCGGTTCGTTCAATGATGGGCGACAAGGTGTTCGGTGCCAGCGGCGATCATATCGTGATTGAAGAGTTCCTCACGGGTCCCGAGGTCTCTGTGCTGTCCTTCACCGACGGCAAGACCGTGATCCCCATGGTTTCTTCCATGGATCACAAGAGAGCAGGGGACAACGATACAGGTCTGAATACCGGCGGTATGGGCACCGTGGCTCCCAATCCTTACTATACAAGTGAGATCGCGGAGGAATGTATGAAGACCATCTTCCTTCCGACTGTCAATGCGATGAACGCCGAGGGCAGAACCTTCCGCGGCTGTCTCTATTTCGGCTTGATGCTGACCCCCAAGGGACCTCGTGTCATCGAATATAATTGCCGTTTCGGTGACCCCGAGACGCAGGTGGTGCTTCCTTTGCTGGAAAGCGATCTGCTGACCGTTATGCAGGCTACCACCAACGGCACCCTTGATAAGACCGAGGTCAAGTTCGGCACGGGTCATGCCTGCTGTGTTATTATGGCATCTCGCGGTTATCCCACAGCCTACGAAAAGGGCTTTGAGATAACGATTCCCGAAGATATCGCGGACAATGTTTATGTGGCAGGTGCGGCTGTGAAGGACGGAAAGACGGTGACGGCGGGCGGACGAGTGCTCGGTGCCACGGCTGTGGCCGATTCCCTTGCCGATGCAATCAAGAACGCATATGCTTTGGTAGATCGGATCGACTTTGAAAATGCATATTACCGCCATGACATCGGCGCGAAAGCCCTTGCGGCATTGGAGGATTAACATGGTATATAGAATATTTGTAGAGAAAAAGGCGGAGCTTGCCCATGAGGCCAACGGTCTTTTGACCGAGCTTCGGAATGTGGTGGGAATTGAGGCACTGGAATCGGTGCGCCTTTTGAACCGCTACGATGTGGAAAATATTGACGGGGCTCTTTTCCAAAAGGCTGTCGGAACGATATTTTCCGAGCCGCAGTTGGATATTGTGACGGATACATTGGATGCCAAAGGCGGGATCGTCTTCGCCGTAGAGCCTCTTCCCGGTCAGTTTGACCAAAGAGCCGATTCGGCGGCGCAGTGTATTCAGCTTCAGAGCCAAGGCGAGCGTCCTACGGTTCGTTCGGCACGCGTGTATGTGTTGGGGGGCAATTTATCCGAGTCCGATGTGGAGCGTATTAAAAAGTATGTGATCAACGCGGTGGAGAGTCGAGAGGCATCTCTTGATAAGCCCGAAACACTTGCCATCGAGTATGCCATTCCCGAAACGGTAGAGACGGTCAAGGGCTTTATCTCCATGGATGAAGCTGCGCTTTCCGGTCTCTTGGATACCCTTGGTCTGGCAATGGATCTGGACGATCTTAAATTTTTGCAGAACTATTTCGGCGGTGAGGAAAAGCGCGATCCTACCATTACGGAGATCCGCGTGGTGGACACCTATTGGTCGGATCACTGCCGTCATACCACCTTCTCTACCCATATTGACAACGTCAAGATTGACGATCCTGCTGTGGCCAAGGCGTATGAGCGTTATCTCGCCGCACGCGTGGAGGTATACGGAGAAGAAAAGGCGGCCAAGCGTCCGCAGACCTTGATGGATATCGCTACCATCGCCACCAAAGTTCTCAAAAAGCGCGGTCTTCTTCCCGAGCTTGACGAGAGTGAGGAGATCAATGCTTGCTCCATTCATGTGACGGCTACCGTCAACGGCGAGGAGCAGGATTGGCTTTTGATGTTCAAAAACGAGACTCACAACCATCCCACCGAGATCGAGCCTTTCGGCGGCGCAGTTACCTGTATCGGCGGTTGTATCCGTGACCCTCTTTCGGGTCGTGCTTACGTTCATCAGGCTATGCGCGTGACGGGTGGCGGTGATCCCAGAAAGAGCCTTGCCGAGACCTTGCCCGGAAAGCTTCCTCAACGCAAGCTTGCGGCAACGGCGGCTGCCGGTTACTCCTCTTACGGTAACCAGATCGGTCTTGCTACGGGTCATGTGGCCGAGGTCTACCATGAGGGCTATGTGGCCAAGCGTTTGGAGTGCGGTGCCGTTGTGGCGGCGGCTCCTGCTTATAATGTTCGCCGCGAGCGTCCCGAAGCGGGGGATGTGGTCATCCTTCTCGGCGGTCGCACCGGTCGTGACGGTATCGGCGGTGCAACCGGCTCTTCCAAGAGCCACAATCTCAAATCTTTGACCACCATGGCGTCCGAAGTCCAGAAGGGTAACGCGCCCGAGGAGCGCAAGATCCAGCGTCTGTTCCGCGATTCCAAGGTGACTCGCCTGATCAAGCGTTGTAATGACTTTGGTGCGGGTGGTGTGTCGGTGGCGATCGGTGAGCTGGCCGACGGTCTGCGCATCGACCTTGATGCGGTTCGCAAGAAATATGAGGGACTTGACGGCACCGAACTTGCCATTTCCGAGTCCCAAGAGCGTATGGCCGTTGTGGTTGCCGCAGATGATGCCGACAAGTTTATCGAATATGCTTCGGCTGAAAATCTGGAGGCTTACCGCGTGGCGGTGGTTACCGAGGAGGCGCGCATGGTCATGTCCTGGAAGGGGCAGATCATTGCCGATCTTTCCCGTGAATTCCTCAATACCAACGGCGCAGACAAGCATACCGAGGTTGCGGTAGGAAACAAGGATCTGTCTCCCCTCAGCCGTCCTCTGTACGGTTCCTTGCGCGAGATGGCATCCGACCTCAAGACCGCCAGCCGTCGCGGATTGGTGGAGCGCTTTGACGGCTCCATCGGTGCAGGTTCTGTGTTGATGCCCTTCGGCGGAAAGACCCAAAAGACTCCCGCACAGGCTATGGCGGCACTTCTTCCCGTACTTCCCGGTCAGACGACCGATGACGCCAGTGTTATGGCTTGGGGACTGGATCCCGATCATATGTGCATTGACCCCTATACGGGCGCTCATGCTGCGGTCTACAATTCCATGGCTAAACTGGTAGCGGCGGGTGCCGATTATAAGGCGGCTTACCTGACCTTGCAGGAATTTTTTGAAAAGCTTCGCAACGAACCGAATCGTTGGGGCAAGCCCTTTGCCGCGCTTTTGGGTGCTATGGATGCCCAAATCGAGTTGGGAGCTGCGGCTATCGGCGGTAAGGACTCAATGTCGGGTACCTTCTTGGATCTTGATGTTCCTCCTACACTGATCTCCTTTGCCATTGCGCCCCTGAAGGCGGGCGAGGTGCTTTCTCCCGAATTTAAAGAGGCGGGTCATCCCGTATATCTGTTTGCCCCCACTGACGAAAGTGCCGAGAGTGTCAAGGCGGCGTGGGAGACCTTCCACGGTCTGCACAAGAACGGCAAGGTCAAGGCTGCATGGGCTGTGGAGAACGGTCTTGGCGAGGCGGTTATGAAGATGTCCTTCGGTAACAACATCGGTTTTGCGTCTTGCGGCAATGTTAAGGATCAGTGGCACCTGCCCTTCTACGGATTCATTGTGGCGGAGCTTGATGAAGAGATTGACCTTCCCGGTGTGATGAAGATCGGTGTTACTACTTCCGATCCTACGATCGTGCTGGACGGTGACAGTGCACCTATCTCCGAGCTGGTGGCGCTTAATGAGGCAACTCTCGAGGGCGTATATCCCACCAATGCACCTGCCAAGGGCGACAATCTTCCCGTATTTGCTTATGATCAGGGCGCGAAGGTGGCACCTGCTGTCAAGTGCGCCCGTCCCAAGGCTTTGATTCCCGTATTCCCCGGCACCAACTGCGAGTATGATTCCGCGCGTGCGCTGGAAAAGGCGGGCGCCGAGGCTGAGATCGTGGTCATTCGAAATCTGACCGCCGATGCAGTAGCCGAGAGTGTGGAGTTGGTGGCCAAGAAGCTGGCAGAGAGCCAGATGGTCTTTATCCCCGGCGGTTTCTCGGGTGGTGACGAGCCCGACGGTTCGGCAAAGTTTATCACCGCTTTCTTCCGCAATCCCGCGATCAAGGAGCAGGTTACCCGTCTTTTGGAGCAGCGTGACGGCTTGATGCTCGGTATTTGTAACGGATTCCAGGCACTTATCAAGTTGGGTCTGGTTCCTTACGGAAAGATCATCGATACCGATGCTGACTGTCCTACTCTGACTTATAATATCATCGGTCGCCATCAGTCCAAGATGGTTCGCACTCGCGTTTGTACCAACAAGTCGCCTTGGCTTGCGGGTACCGAGGTGGGACAGATCTACAACGTACCCATTTCCCACGGCGAGGGTCGATTCCTTGCCTCCGAGGAGCTGGTAAAGACCTTGGCGGCCAACGGACAGATTGCAACCCAGTATGTGGATCTTGCGGGTGTGCCTTCCATGGACACCGCCTTCAACCCCAACGGCTCGATCTGCGCGATCGAGGGTATCCTTTCTCCCGACGGTCGTGTTCTTGGTAAGATGGGTCACTCCGAGCGTATCGGAAAGGATCTTTACAAGAATATCATCGGTGAGTATGATATGAAGCTGTTTGAATCGGCAGTTAAGTATTTTAAAGGTTAAATAACCGTTAAAGTCCCAAGTCTCCGTTATGGGGGCTTGGGAAATTTAAAAACAGGGTGCGGTGCGGATGGAACAGCTATCCGCAGGAACCTTTGGGTGTTTTGCTCCCGAGGAAATTGACAGAACAATGAAGTAACAGTATACGGAGGAATGATAATATGGCTTATTTATCCGATATCGAAATTGCTCAATCCACGCCCATGAAGCCGATCACCGAGATCGCCAAGGCAGCGGGTGTGGGAGAGGATTATCTGGAGCAGTACGGTAAGTATAAGGCAAAGGTTGACTATAAGCTTCTCGCGGATTCGCCTCGCAAGGACGGCAAGCTGATCCTTGTTACCGCTATTACCCCCACCCCCGCAGGCGAGGGAAAGACCACTACGACCATCGGTCTTGCAGACGGTCTTCGCAAGATCGGTAAAAACTGTGTGGTGGCGCTCCGTGAGCCTTCTTTGGGTCCCGTGTTCGGCATTAAGGGCGGTGCGGCAGGCGGCGGTTATGCGCAGGTGGTTCCCATGGAGGATATCAATCTGCATTTTACGGGTGACTTCCACGCCATCGGTGCAGCCAACAATCTGCTGGCAGCTATGCTGGATAACCATATCTATCAAGGCAATGCGTTGGGCATCGACTCTCGCCGCATTACTTGGAAGCGTTGTGTGGATATGAATGACCGTCAGCTTCGCTTTGTGACCGACGGTTTGGGCGGCAGAGTCAACGGTGTGCCGCGCGAGGACGGATTTGATATTACCGTCGCTTCGGAGATCATGGCAGTATTCTGCTTGGCAAGCTCCATTGAGGATCTGAAGGCGCGTTTGTCCCGAATCGTTGTGGCCTATACCTATGACGAAAAGCCCGTGACCGCAGGGGAATTGGGGGCTGTGGGTGCTATGGCGGCGCTTTTGAAGGATGCGCTTAAGCCTAACCTTGTTCAGACACTTGAGGGAACCCCCGCGTTTGTACACGGCGGTCCTTTTGCGAACATTGCTCACGGATGCAACTCGGTCATTGCCACAAGAATGGCGATGAAGCTGGGTGATTACGCGGTGACCGAGGCGGGCTTCGGTGCGGATCTCGGTGCGGAGAAATTCCTTGACATCAAGTGCCGTTATGCGGGTCTCAAGCCCGATGCGGTGGTCATGGTGGCTACCGTTCGTGCGCTCAAGATGCACGGCGGTCTTGCCAAGACTGAGCTGGGAACCGAGGATCTGGCGGCATTGGAGCGCGGTATTCCCAATCTGCTTCGTCATGTTTCCAATATTACCAATATATATAAGCTTCCCTGTGTGGTGGCGGTCAACCGTTTCCCCACCGATACCGATGCCGAGATCGCGCTGGTCATTGAGAAGTGCCGCGCATTGGGTGTCAATGTGGTTCTGTCCACGGTTTGGGCAGAGGGCGGAAATGGCGGCATGGCTCTTGCCGAGGAAGTGGTTCGACTTTGCGAAAAGCCCAATGACTTCTCCTTCAGCTATGAGCTGGACGGTTCTATTGAAGACAAGATCGAAGCGATCGTTCGCCGTGTCTACGGTGGTGACGGTGTGACCTTTGCACCTTTGGCAAAGAAGGAGATCGCCAAGCTGACAGCGCTTGGATTTGACAAGCTGCCCGTTTGTATGGCCAAGACCCAGTACAGCTTCTCGGATGATATGACCAAGCTGGGTGCTCCCGAAGGCTTTACGGTTACCGTTCGCAATGTCAAGGTCTCTGCCGGCGCCGGCTTCATCGTGGCGTTGACGGGAGATATCATGACGATGCCCGGACTTCCCAAGGTTCCCGCCGCCGAGCGTATCGACGTGGACGAGAACGGAAAGATCTCCGGTCTGTTCTGAGACACCGCCTGCGGGCGGAGGAGGTCGCTTTTTTGAAAAAAAGCTCCGCAAAAAACTTTTCTATTGTGCCCTTTTGCAGTTGGTGCGAACATGGCAATCCCCAAGGGGGGCAGTATATTCGCTCAAATTTCGCAAGGGCACAATAGAAAAGTTTTTGCGGAGCTTTTTTCAAAAAGCGACCCCCCCCGCCCGCAGGCGCCCCAATTATCCATTTTGCGCGGAAAATTCTTTGTTTGCTAAACAAAATC
>JAZSPB010000053.1:0-3154 GCA_045537235.1 Eubacteriales bacterium | reverse complement strand
ATGTTTGAGCGAACATACTGCGCCCCATGGGGTACCGCTATGTTCGCACAAACTCCAAAAAGGGCGCGGATCAAAAGTTTTTTGCGGAGCTTTTTTTCAAAAAAGCGACCTCCTCGCGCCCGCAGGCGCAAACTAAATGTCTATGCTCTCGTCGCGTTGGATATGACCGTCGCTGTGATTGAAGAGAAGGTGGGCGCGATCACCGTTCAAGGTCAAGGCACATCCCGTGTAGGCGATCTTACCGCCGTTGGGAAGCTTCTTCGGATTTTGGGGAAGTCCGCTGACGATGACGGGACAGGGTTGTCCGAGATGGTCAAGCTCGCCGCCGACGGGGCTGACGGACAAGGTGTGGAGGTGACCGCACAGCATGAGATGGGGGCGGATGGTTTCGCGAAGAATGGCAGCCCAATTGCGGTAGATATCCTGCTCGATAGCGAATACTTCCTTGGGGGAGCGGTAGGTGAAGGGCATATGGCAGATGACCAGCTTGTATTCGATGCCGTCGGCATTGTATTCGCCCGCCTCGACCACTTTTTTCAAAAACTGTGTTTCACGGAGACGGAATTGGTGGAAACAGGTGGTGCCGCCGTATTCGGGGTGGTCATCATTTTTATCCTCGCCGCAATCCAAAACGATTCCCCAAACACTTCCCACACGGAAGGTATAGTAAGTTTTACCGTTGGCATTCGGTGTATACAGCCAAAACTCTTCGGCATGGAGACCTCTGGTGTCGTGGTTTCCTCGTGCAAAGATGGTGGGGCATTCTCCGCGCGTGACAGCGGCGGTGATCTCATAGATCGCGCTGAAGTTCTCAAATTCACCGCTGTGGTTGGGAATATCGCCGTTAAGCACAAAAAGGTCAATGCTGTTGCCGAAGAAAGTACCGCAGGTGATGGGCTCGTCCACCAGGTTATGCGTGTCGGACATGAGGTAGATGTTGAGATCTTTTCCCTTTACGGGACGGAAGGGAACGGTCAGGCACTTTTCCGCCTCGCTGGTGGGGAAATAGGGCTTTCGCTCGATGATCTTTTGATAGACGATCGTGTACTCTCCCGCGCAGTCAAGTGTTGACATAGGGACGGTTACATGGTGAATGTTGGTGTTGGAGCGAAGAATGCCGTTGGAATCATCGTAGAACTCTTCATCACCGATACGCACTTTGACGATAGCGGCACAGTTGAAGACCGTGAAGATTTGATATTCATCCTCCACGGCGAAAACCGAGGGAAGATATTTAAGATTTTCGTGTCCGTTTATCATGACGATTCTCCTTTTTAGCGTTTTTGGAGGCGATGGGTTTGCCGTTGTTTTTGCTTTTTGAAACCGCATTCTTTTTGGTTGCAGGTCTTGCACCGAAAAGTTTCCCGTTTTTGGGGGTGTTTTTGTCATGCTTAGTTGAAGTTGTTTTCGTCATTGCCGCTTTTTCGGGTCTCACAAGACACTCGGGTCCAAAACCGATGAGGTCGGTGCGTCCCGCTTTGGTCAGTGCTTCTCGCACGAGTGCTGCATTTTGCGGCCGATTGAATTGCAAAAGCGCACGCTGAAGCTGTTTTTCATGATAATCGGTAGTGACATGAACCGACTTCATATTCAGCGGATTGAGTCCCGTGTAGTACATGACGGTGGACGCGGTGCCGGGAGTGGGATAGAAGTCCTGTACTTGCTCGGGGGCATAGTGATCGCGCTTGAGACAGAGTGCCAGCTCAATGGCGGCATTCAGGTCAGAGCCGGGATGGCTGGACATGAGGTAGGGTACCAAATACTGTTCCTTGCCAAAGCTTTTGGTCAATTCAAAATAGCGACGGCGGAAGGCTTCATACACGCCGAACTCGGGCTTTCCCATGCATCCCAAAACCTGCGCGGAGCAGTGCTCGGGAGCCACCTTGAGCTGACCGCTTACGTTGTCTCGAACCAGCTTTTTGAAAAAACTGTCATCCGAATCGCAAAGAAGATAATCGAATCGAATACCGGAACGGATGAACACTTTTTTGACTTTGGGGATCCGCTCAATTTGCTCGATGAGGTGGAGATATTCGGTGTGCGAGACCTTGAGGTTCTTGCAGGGAGTAGGAGCAAGGCATTTGCGATTAGGACAAACACCGTCCGTCAATTGCTTGTCACAGGCGGGATAACGAAAATTGGCCGTGGGACCGCCAACATCGTGGATATAGCCTTTGAAATCGGGCAACTCGGTGATCTTTCGCGCCTCGGCCACCACGCTTTCGATGCTGCGCGAGCGTACGGTGCGCCCCTGATGAAAGGCGAGGGCGCAGAAGTTACAGCCTCCGAAGCAACCTCGGTTATGCGTCAGCGAAAATTTGACTTCCTCAATGGCGGGAACACCGCCCTCCGCGCGGTAGGACGGGTGAAAATCACGCATATAGGGGAGCGAATAGACCCAGTCCAGCTCCTTTCGCTCAAGCGGAGGCATGGGGGGATTCTGAACCAGCATTTTGTCGTCATAATATTCCACGATGGCTTTGCCGTTTACCGAATCCTGATTTTTGTATTGCACGCCAAAGGCTTCGGCATACTTTCGCTTGTCGGTCTTCAATTCATTAAAATCAAAAGCGGCGGCTACCTCGTAGTGGATCTTGTCATCCCGTTTTCCGAGATATACGGTGCCGCGAACGTCTCGAATCTTTTTTACGGGAACACCGCGGTCGAGAAGCTCCGCGATGCGGATGAGTATGTTTTCCCCCATGCCGTAGGTCAAAAGATCGGCGCGGGAGTCAACGAGGAGCGAGCGGCGGATCTTGTCATCCCAATAGTCATAGTGGGCAAAACGGCGCAATGAGGCTTCCAAGCCACCGAGGATCACGGGGATGTCGCCATAGGCTTCGCGAATACGGTTGGTATAGACGATGGTGGCGCGGTCGGGGCGCTTTCCTGCTTTTCCACCGGCGGAATAATAGTCATAACTGCGCTTTTTCTTGGATACGGTGTAGTGGGCCACCATTGAGTCTATATTTCCCGAGGAGACAAGAAATCCGAGACGGGGCCTGCCGAATCTTTTGAAGTCCTCCGTGGTCCTCCAGTCGGGCTGGGGGAGGACGGCACAGACAAAGCCTGCGTCCTCAAGAACACGGGTGATGATAGCGGCGCCGAAGGACGGGTGATCAACGTAGGCGTCGCCGCAGACATATACGAAATC
>JAZSPB010000062.1:0-10448 GCA_045537235.1 Eubacteriales bacterium | reverse complement strand
GGGAGGTCGCTTTTTTGAAAAAAAGCTCCGCAAAAAACTTTTCTATTGCGCCCTCGGTAAAGTTTGAGCGAACACACCGTACCCCATAAGGATTCGCTATGTTCGCTCAAACTTACAAAAGGGCGCAATAGAAAAGTTTTTGCGGAGCTTTTTTCAAAAAGCGACCTCCCTCGCCCGCAGGCGCCCCCGTCAAACTACACAAAGCTTCGACAACACGCTTGTGCAAAATGACGATATGCAAAAAAATTGGGTGTTCCTCTTGAAAAAGTGGGAAAAAAAAGGTATTATTATATTTAGAAACAAAATATATGCGAAAGGAAATGATGACATATGAAACTCAGTGTACTTGCTAATCTTTATGGCGCAAAGACTCTGGATGAGACGCTCAAGATCCTGTCGGGTTTGGGTGTTCACACAGTTGAGATCGGTGCGGGCGGATATCCCGGAAAGGCTCACTGCAATCCCGAGGAGCTTTTGGCTGACCCCAAGAAGTACGACGAATTTGTTGCTACCTTCAAGAAATATGATGTGGAGATCTGCGCATTGGCGGCTCACGGAAACGCGCTCCATCCCGACAAGGCGATCGCGGCACAGTTTGACAAGGATTTCCGCAACGCGGTTCTTCTTGCAGAGAAGCTGGGCGTTGACACGGTGATCACCTTCTCCGGCTGTCCCGGCGATTCCGAAGGCTCCAAGTACCCCAACTGGGTCACCTGCCCTTGGCCCGAGGATTTCCTTACCATTCTTGACTGGCAGTGGAATGAGAAGCTGATTCCCTACTGGAAGGAAGCCGGTGCGTTTGCCAAGGCTCACAAGGTGGATCACATTGCTTTTGAGATGCACCCCGGATTCTGTGTTTACAATCCCGAGACGCTTCTTCGCCTTCGTGCGGCTGTTGGTGACGTGATCGGTGCCAACTTCGATCCCAGCCACCTGATTTGGCAGGGTATGGATCCCGTGGCGGCAATTCGCGAGCTGGCGGGTGCCATCTACCACGTTCATGCCAAGGATACCAAGATCGACCACTACAATACCGCCAAGAACGGCGTGCTTGATACCAAGCATTACGGAGACGAGATCCACCGTTCTTGGGTATTCCGTACGGTCGGCTACGGCAACGGCGAGACCTACTGGCGTGATCTGGTTTCCAATCTTCGTCTGGTTGGCTACGACCGCGTGCTTTCCATCGAGCACGAGGACAGCTTGATGAGCATCGACGAGGGTCTGCGCAAGGCAGTTACCTTCCTCAAGCCCATTATCATCGAGGAGCCCAAGCCTACGACAATGAGTTGGGCATAAGGATGACGGGAGATTTCTTCCCGAATGATCCTTTTAATGAAGTGAATAATTAAAAAGTGCGCACATTCTTTTTGGGGGTGTGCGCACTTTCGTTATAGGTGTTTTTTCAATAAATAGAACATATGTTCTAAATTCCTATTTCACGGTATTTCCTTCCACGGAGAAGATGCTGATGGTGTTATCAAAGAATCTTAAAATCTGGGGAAGGAAGGCGAAAATGAGGAAAATACAGATAACTGAGATCAGAAGTACGAAGAAAAAGGTGGGCCAACCGCTTCCTCGCGCGTTGAATCGCATTTGCGATATGTGTTTGCGCTCTTCTTTGATGTAATAGCGAACGGAGTCGGTGGCGCAAGGCTTGGTTTGGGGTTGGTTTTGAGAGGAGGATCCTCCCTTCTCTTCCGCGTCTTTTAAGGCTTCTATGTTTTCTTTGCTTTCGCTGTTTGCCGCAGCTTCCGCATTCTCTACGGGGTCTTTGTTCTCCGTGGCTTGGGCGGCAATGTCATTCGCGGGGAGAACATGGGTCACGGTACTCCTCAAGAGACTCCCCCGAAGAGCGCGGCGGACAAATATATTGTTGGAAAAACCCAGCTCGTCCAGTGTTTTTGCCCGATCTTCCGACAGACATTCCTCTGACAGCAGTTTTCGAACAAAAGCGCCGATGACATTCTTGACATAGATGGTGTACAGAGATGCCGCGAGAACACCGATGAAGATTCCAAAGATGATGATGCGAATATTGAGCATCTCGCCGCTGCCAAAGTCAAAATTGGTATACCCTGTCAGTTCCGGGTTGAAAAAGTTGTACAGCCAGTTCTTTAAATCTTCGATCCAGCCGTCGATCACTTTTTGTGACAAGGAAAAGGTGCGGATCAATTCAAATTCCTCCTTAAAACAAAGGCAGTACGGAGAAAATGAGCCATACTGCCAATGTCGCTGTTTTTTGATTTGCGGTTTGCGATATTCTTACTTTTTAATAATATCACAGCCAACGTATTTGCGGAGCACCTCGGGTACATTGACGCTGCCGTCGGCATTTTGGTTTTGCTCTACGATGGCGGGGAAAATACGGCTGGTGGCAAGTCCGCTTCCGTTGAGGGTGTGGACGTACTCGATCTTGCCGTTTTCACGTTTAACGCGCATCATGCCGCGGCGAGCTTGGTAGTCACGGGCATTGGATACCGAGCTGACCTCTTTATAGCCGTCCATGGAGGGGATGTGGATTTCGATGTCATAAGTTCTTGCCATGGAAGCCGAGCAGTCCTCTGCGGCGAGCTTGACGGTACGGAAATGGAAGCCAAGACCCTTAACAATGTTCTCGGCGTTGGCAACCAGCTCCTCAAAGGCCTCGTCGCTCTTCTCGGGGAGGGTATACTGCACCATTTCCACCTTGTTGAACTGGTGACCTCTGACCATGCCACGCTCATCAGCACGATAGCTGCCCGCCTCGCGACGGAAACAGGGGGTGTAGCTGATATACTTCTTGGGAAGGTCGGCTTCGGTCAAGATCTCATCGCGGTGAAGAGAAACCAAAGCGGTTTCGGCGGTGGGGAGCATAAAGCGGCGTCTTTCGTCCTCGGCAGTCTCCAGCCAGTACACATCGTCCCGGAACTTGGGGAACTGTCCGGCTGTCAGTCCGCACTCGTAGCCCAGCATATGGGGAACCAGCATAAGATCGTAGCCATTTCCGAGATGGGTGTCGATGAAATAGTTCAAAAGTGCCCATTCGATGCGTGCTCCCATGCCGCTGTAGATCCAGAAACCGCTTCCGGACAACTTGGCGCCGCGCTTGTAGTCGATCAGACCCAGGTCGGTGCAAAGATCCACGTGGTTTTTGGGCTCAAAATCGAAGGCTCTGGGTTCTCCGTAATAGCGAAGGGGCTCGTTGTTTTCCTTGCCGCCGGGAAGAAGGTCTTCGTCGGGGAGGTTGGGAAGACCGAGCATGAAGGAGGTGAGCTGGGTCTCTACCGTTTTGAGAGCCTCCTCATTTTCCTTGGTGGTAGCAGACAGCTCCTTCATCTTCGCAAAAAGCTCCGCAGGATCCTTGCCCTCTTTTTTCATGGCGGGGATGAGCTTGGAGGTGCGGTTTTGTTCGGCTTTTGCGGTGTCGATGGAGGCGATTAGCTCTCTTCTCTTGGTGTCGAGGGACAGAATGGCCTCGATATCTTCCTTGGCGTCCTTTCCTTTTTTGGCAAGGCGATCGATAACTTCCTGGGGATTTTCTTTGATATATTTGATGTCAAGCATGATTTTTGTTCCTCTTTTTGTGGTTTGTGGGATGTTTCATGTGAAACATTGCCTTTTTGGGGCATTTCTATCGAATTTTGTCGGTTTTGCGCGAGATCAGTTCTCGGAGAAGATTTCCTGTCCGCAGATGGCGGTCAGAAGCACTTCGAGGTCGTCGTTGCTGTCAAAGGACAACTCTACAACGCGCTTGCGCGAGGTCTGTAAAATGCGAACCTTGCGACCGAGAGCCTCCATGGAACGGCGCTCCAAGTCCTTCATGTAGGATCTGGCCATCATTTTATAGGGGGAAGGAGCTGCGATCTCGGCTTCGCCCTCGTCCTCTGCCATAGCGTTAAGTCTCTTGACTGCGTTTTCGACTTCGCGCACGGACATATTGTTTTCTACAATTTTTTGCGCAAGCGGTACGATGGCTTCCTCATTTTTGAGTGCCAACAGTGTGCGCGCATGACCGGTTGCCAGCATTCCTTCGCGTAGAAGATCGAGTGCTTCATCGGGGAGATCAAGCAGACGGAGCATATTGGTGATGGTGGAACGGCTCTTTCCTACCTGTTGAGCCACTTCTTCCTGCTTGAGACCAAATTTGTCGATCAAAGCATCGTATGCCATTGCTTCTTCGACGGGATTCAGATCTTCGCGCTGTACGTTCTCAATGATGGAGATTTGCGCGGCTTTAAGCTCGTCGCTGTCCAAAATAACCGCGGGAATCTCAGAAAGACCGGCCAATTTTGCGGCTCTCCAGCGGCGTTCACCGGCGATGATCTCATAATTGTTGGCGGTGAATCCATCTTCGCGCACAATGATGGGCTGAAGAACACCGTACTGGGATATGGAGTCAGCAAGAAGCTGGAGCGCTTCTTTGTCAAAGGTCTTTCGGGGCTGATCTTTGCGGGGGGTGATGCTGGTGATGGTGATTTTTTCGGCGGCGGCTTTTTTTGTGCTGCCGGTGTTCTCGTTGTCGTCGTAAATATCAAACAAAGCGCGTCCGAGACCGCCTCTTGATTTCTTTTCTGCCATGATTTTTACCCTTTCTCTTCAAAAATAATGTTTCACATGAAACAATCAGATGCGTTCGCTGATTTCTTGTGCCACTGCAAGGTATTCCTTGGAGCCCTTGGCGTTTTTGTCGTAATAGTAAACAGGCTTTCCGAAGCCGGGTGCCTCGGTCAACTTTACATTTCTCGAAATGTTGGTTCCAAACAGCTTGTCCTCATAGTGCTTACGCAGTTCGGAAATGACCTGCATGGAGAGCAACAAACGAGCGTTGTACATCGTGATCAGGATTCCGGTGACGGTGAGGTCGGGGTTGTATCTTTGCTTGATTCCCTTGATGGTGACCATGAGCTGGGAAAGACCTTCCAAGGCATAAAATTCGCACTGCATGGGCACGATGATTCCGTCGCTGGCGGTGAAAGAGTTGATGGTGAGCATTCCCAGCGAAGGGGGGCAGTCCACAATTATGTAGTCAAAATCGTCGCGGATGGGCTCCAGAACCTTCTTCATGCGATAGGGGAGCTCGTCGTTTTCGCAGAGGTCGTACAACTCGTATTCCGCGCTGGCCAGAGAAATGTTAGTGGGAATGAGCCAGAGGTTGTTGAATTCGGTTTCGATCAACGCCTCCTTGGCGGTTGCTTCGCCGGTCAAAACGTCTTTAGTGGTGACTTTGAGCTGCTTTTTTGCTACGCCGAGACCGCTGGTTGTGTTGCCCTGGGGGTCAAGGTCGATAATGAGCACCTTGTGCCCGAGCACGCCGAGCGACGCGGCGATGTTGATGGCGGAAGTGGTCTTTCCAACGCCGCCCTTTTGGTTAGCAAATGAGATTACTTTTGCCATTTTTATTCTCCTTTTTGAGAGTTTTGCTATTTTGTTACAGAATATATTATATCACAATGACACGTATTTTGCAACGGTTTTTTGGAAAAAAGTGTGACTTTTTTGAAGAATTTTGGGTAAAAAGAGATGTTTCATGTGAAACATTGGGTTTATTGACAAAAAGTTTGATGGCTTTATGGCGCGTCACAATGAGGATGATCGCTTGTTCAACCTCCCGGGACGGGTGAAGGGGGGCTCGCCGCGGGGCTGGCGTTGAATTGCACAGTTTCGTTTCTTGGTATTTGGTGGCTTTTGAGGGGGATGTTTCATGTGAAACATGGAGGGGTGGTCTGGGCTGTCCAAAAATGAGTCATGAACTTTTGTGGACGGTTAGCGTTATAATTACGTTTTTGCCGTCGCTTTTTCGGTTGACTGTTAGGTGATTCCCGGAGATGCTTTGCATTCGATTGATGAATTTGTATATGTTCGAGCAGAGCCTTTCGGGCGTGGGGGCGGGCGTCTGCGCGGGCTTGGGGACTTTTTGACTTTCGGCGGAAAGCAGGAAGGATATGTATTTATCGGTCTCGCTGACGTTGTATTTGCTGTCGATGATATGGGTTATGGCTTCTTCACGAAGGAGGGGATCTGAAATGCGGAGCACTGCTCTGGCGTGACGTTCGGTTAGATTGGCGTCCATGATGAGCTGCTGCTCGCTCTCGGATAGTTTCAATAAGCGAATTTTGTTGGCGACTGCGGACTGACTCAAGGACATTCTTGCGGCGATTTCTTCTTGCGTGAGGGAATATTTGCTTGCTAAATTAGCAAACGCCGATGCTTGTTCGAACATATTGAGGTTTTCTCTCAACATATTTTCCACTAATGCCAGTTCTGCGGATATGGCGTCGTTGACGTCAACAATGATGCACGGGACGGAATGGAGACCTAACATTTTTGCGGCTCGCAGACGTCGTTCGCCTGCTATCAGCTCGTATAGGCCGGTGTCTTTCGGGAGAAGTGGTGATGGTGGCTTTTGCGGAGTGCTTTCTTTGGCGATTTTTTCTTCTGCGCTGGCGGATGGTGGGGGCGAGGTGTTTTCTGCTGAGAAGTTGTTGAGCAACACCGTTTTTTGCTCGGCTGTGTGAGTTGAACTGTTGTCGGTTTCACGTGGAACCAAGGATTTGCTTTGAAGGGCATAGATGGGCTCGCCGGCGCTTTGCTCCATGCTGGCGGATAAGACGTCGGCTACCAAGTTGATTTTCTTGCCTCGCTGTGGTTCGATTTTGTTGTTTTCAGAGGGAATGCGGCGTACGCTGAGGGGCTGGAGGATTCCGTAACGGCGGATGGAGTCTGCGAGCTTGATGATGGATTCGATGTCAAAGTCGCGGCGCGGCTGGGCAGAATTGGCTCGTATTTGGTCGATTTCCAGCGAATAAACGATATCTTTGGCGTGTCCGTCACTTCGAATTCTCGGCGTTCCGATTCTTTTTCTTTGATTTTTCATGTGGATTCTCCTTTTCTTGCGGTGATATTGTGTCGTTTTGAAAAAGTAAATGGTTGAAAATATTGAATTTGCGCCTGTGCTTTAATTGTATCACAAGGAGGATGACGCATTTTGTCACAACAAGCAAAGTTGGGAAATTTTGGGGAATAAAATAAAAGCGCCCTTTTGAATGGACGCTTTTAGTGGGAGTTTTATAGGGGTTTCTTTTTGATTTGCGGAAATGGACGAGGGTATTTTGTAGGGGTTCTGCTCTGCTTTTGGGTGATAATTATCATGCGCGTTTCGTCTTCGAGGGCGATTGCATGGATGCTTTGCGGAGTGAGCGGGGCGCCAAGTTTGGTGTATGCGGAGGATGCTTGGTTGATCTCTGATTCGCTTGGCTTGGCTTTCATGGCGCAGAACAGGCCGCCGACTCGAACAAAGGGGATGCAAAGTTCGCACAGCATGGGAAGCGCGGCTACGGCTCGTGCGGTGACTACATCAAACTTCTCGCGCAGTTCTCCTGCGGCCAAGTCCTCGGCTCTTCCGCAAACGGCGGATAGGTTATTTAGGTTTAGTATTTTTGCGGTTTCGTTGATATAATTTACTTTTTTGCCTGTGCTGTCAATGCCTAAAACGGTGATGTCAGGGCGGGCTATGGCGATGGGGAGGGATGGAAATCCTCCTCCGCAACCGATGTCGCAAACGTGTGAATTGGGCGGGAGGAAGTCGAGAATGGTACAACAATCGGCCAAGTGCTTGACAATAATGTCGTGGGGGGCGGTGATGGCTGTCAGATTCATGCTCTCGTTGATGGACAGCATATGCTCTGTCATCTGAAACATCTTTTCGATAACGGTGTCGATGGTATATGCGGAAAGATTGTTTTTGTCGAAGATCTGCCGATAATGACTGAAAAACTCGGTTTTATTCATGTTTTTTATCCTTTTTTGTCGATCGGTGTATGTTTCACGGGAAACATTAACTTGACTTTAACGATTGCGCGCTTTGATATGGTGGGTATATTTTGTTGACAGCGCTTCCTCGACCAGTTGATCAAAAGGAAGCCTTCTCTCTTGCGCCTCTACTTTGGCCAGCTCGGGACGTGTTCTGGGGTGGCGAGGTGTAAAGACGGTGCAGCAATCTTCGTAGGGCAGAATTGAGGTGTCGAAGGTGTCAATTTTGCGTGCGATTTGAATAATTTCTTCTTTGTCAAGACCAATGCAGGGGCGGAATACGGGGAGGTCAGCCATGATGTCGGTTACACCGATGGCGGGCATGGTTTGACTGGCGACTTGTCCGATGCTCTCTCCTGTGACGAGTGCGCCGCAGTTCCGCTCATGAGCGATTTTTGCGGCAATGGCCATCATGTAACGGCGCAGAAGCAGCGTGAAGTAGTCTTCTTCGCAGTTGCGTGACAACTCTTCTTGAATTTTTGTCAGCGAAACGACGTGCACATCGATGTCACCTGCGTATTCGGCTACAATGCTTGCCAAATCAAACACTTTTTCGCGTGCGCGTTCGCTTGTGTACGGGAAGGATTCAAAATGGACTGCTTCCAGTTTGACACCGCGCTTGGCGATCATGTAGCCTGCCACGGGAGAATCAATGCCTCCCGAAAGGAGGAGAAGTGCTCTTCCGTTGGTTCCGATGGGCATTCCGCCGGCAGCTTTGAATCGACCTGCGTGGATATAGGCACCGAACTCGCGAATTTCAACGACTACGGTTACATCGGGATGGTGCACATCCACGCGGATGCCGGGTACGCTTTCCAAAACGACACCACCAATTTCGCGGGCGAGTGCCATGGAATCCAGAGGGAAGCTTTTGTCGGATCGTTTTGCCTCCACTTTAAAGGTTTTTTTGCCCGCTAAAAAGGCGGGGATATATGCACGAACGGTATTTGTAATATCTTCCATGTTCTTGGGGGAAACCGCAGCGCGTGCGATGGCGATAATGCCAAAAACCTTCATAGCGGCATCAAACATGGCATCCATGTCGGCATATTCGTCCAAAGGCTCGATGTATATGGTGCTTTGGGCGCGATAGATCTCAAAATTTCCAAGCGGCTTTGCGCGATTTCGCAATTCGCGGCAGAGAATGTCTTCAAAGTATCGGCGGTTGGCGCCTTTGAGGACGATCTCGCCGTATTTGCAAAGCAAAATTTCCTTCATTTTATTTCTCCTGTTATTTCTTTCTTTATTTTATTTTGCCTTTTTTTGAAATGAAGGCTTCGGATGTTAAAAAAGAACGCCCCCGTTTCCGCGCCCGAAGGGGGAGCTTTTGCCGAGGCGGCGTTCTCTTTCAATATGTTTCATGTGAAACATGATTTTAGTCTTCGTAATAATTGGGGAAGAGTCGTTCCCAAACCTTTTTGCAGGCGTAAGTATCTGCGATGGATGAGTGGGGAATGCCGTCCCATTCGATGCCGAGGCAATCCATGGCATCGGTCAGCGAGGCGTGTACTACGTCGGGACGATGCTCGTGAATGTAGCGAACAAATTCGTTGGCGCAGCAGCAAATTTTGCTATGCAACGCCTCTTGCTCCTCTTCTGTGTCGTAAATTCGCTTGATATGACTGAAATCGGTGGAAACACCGTATGCGATGATGGCGTCGGCTTCACCGAACATTCTCTTGATCTCGGGGATCAATTCCGCGAGAGTAGGGGAATCTTGCACCATTTCGGGAGTGATTCCGTGGATCTTTTCGGTTCTTTTCCACTTTTTGGTGTGTGTAGGCTTAACAAAGGTGTTCATCACCAGCTCTTCACGACCATTTACTACCGAAACCGAGATGATCTCATCGTGATCATAGAAGCCCGTCAGCTCCAGATCGAAGAAGAGAACACGTTCCCGTTTCATGTGATATTCGGCATTTCTGTGCTGATCGCCCAATTCGCGACGGACGATCATGTCCTCTTCGAAGCAAGCACGGCACAGTTTGCGTTGGAAACGAATGTCTTTTCCGCATTTTACGCACATCAAGGGCAGGCGGGAGGCGGTGTGTTTATCATAAAAGAACACTTGTTCGCCATCTCGTAAGGTGTACGCTACCGGCTCCTCTACGACCTCGTAGTTCATTTGTGCCAATTTCTCTTTGGTGTAAAATCCGCGAGAAGCGGCGCGTCGGGTATTCATTCTAGGAACGGATGTTCCACTATCGAGAACAAATGTTTCGTTTTTCTTATTATCCGCTCCGTACCACAGCTCGGGAGGTGCCTCCACGATGTGATCGGAGTCAAAAAAACATTTGATGCTGCCATCGGCATTATTGGTAAAAGCGACCGGATCGCCCGAGGGCATCAGGTGCAGAAGATTCAGCTCGTTTCTTGTCAGATATCGTTTTGCTGCGGCGGTGGATTCGTCGATGCAAGGGATCACAAGTCCCGAGCGCAGTTTGAGATTGGTTTTCAAGGGATCCTCCGAATTTTTTCAAAACATATAAATCAGTATACCACAAATCCGCAACATTTTCAACCTTTTTTTCGTTTTTTCTGCTTTTTCTTTTTGTGACGGGGCGCCTGCGGGCGCGGGAGGTCGCTTTTTGAAAAAAGCTCCGCAAAAACTTTTCTATTGCGCCCTTTTTGTAGTTTGTGCGAACATAGCGGACCCC
>JAZSPB010000136.1:0-3391 GCA_045537235.1 Eubacteriales bacterium | reverse complement strand
CCGCAAAAAAATTTTGATCCGCGCCCTTTTTGGAGGTTGTGCGGACATAGCGGTACTCAAAGGGGGGGACTATGTTCGCTCAAAATTCAGCAAGGGCGCGGATCAAAAGTTTTTGCGGAGCTTTTTTCAAAAAGCGACCTCCCGCGCCCGCAGGCGCCCCCACGGCATTGCCGTGATATAGCCACGTTTTATAAGGAGATACGTTATGATTCACCAAACTGTACAGCTTTGTCCCGATGCGCCTCATGTGACGCTCAAAACCTACCTCTATGACACGAGGAACAAGAAGAGTGATGCGATTCTTGTTATTCCCGGCGGCGGTTATTCCAATGTTTGTGCCGACCGCGAGGGGGAGGATGTGGCGCTGGCTTTTTCCGTTCTGGGACTCAAGGCCTTCGTTCTCACCTATTCCACCAAGGAAAAGGCGAAGTTCCCCCGTCCGCTCATTGAGGCCTCGCTTGCCATGGCGCATATTCGCGAGAATGCGGAAGCCTACGGCATCAATCCCGACCGTGTGTTTGTTGTTGGATTCTCCGCGGGAGGTCATCTTGCCGGATCTCTGGGTACCATGTGGCACAAGCAGTGCATCTACGATGCTACGGGAATGCCCTACGGACTCAACCGTCCCACAGGTATGATTCTTTGCTATCCTGTTCTTTGCTACTTCGACAAGACGCACAAAGGCACCTTTTACAATGCATTCGGCACCAAGGAGCCGACCGAAGCGCAGATCAACGAATTGTCTGTTGAGCGCAATGTGGACGAACGCACCTGCCCTGCATTTCTTCTCCACACCTCCGACGACAGTGCTGTGAATATTCTAAACAATGTCTATATGCAGGAAGCACTGGCCAAGCACAACATTCCCTTCGAGGCTCACATCTATCCCCATGGCCCCCACGGTATCGCGCTTGCCAATGAGGTCACCGCCAACTCGCCTGCCATGATCAATCCCGCCTTTGCCGAATGGCCCCGACTTGCCGCGGCATGGATGAAGACGGAGTTGTTTTAGTCCGGGGCGCGGGCGCGGGCGGGGGGGGGGCTTTTTTAAAAAAGAGACCTCCTGCGCCCGCAGGCGCCTGACAACGCGCAGATTTATTTAAGCAGTTCGGACTTTTTTTCTTGAAATTCTTCCTCGGTGATTATACCGCCATCAAGGAGTGCTTTGTATTTGCGGAGGAGGTCGATGTTGGTTGCTTCGCTGTTTGTTTGGGGTGAGGGAGTGACTTGTGATTTCATTATTAGGGAGATATACCACAAAAAATAAAAGCCGAAAGCGAGAGATGTCTCAATTTCGGCTTTTTGTTATTCAAATTACTTATTTCCTCTGGTATAAGGCAGCAGACCGCCGGCTTTGAGGATGGCCTTTTGACGGTCGGTGAAGTTGCAGACCACTGTGTAAGATGCCCCCGAGGTCTTATCTACAAGGGTCATTTTTCCGCTGTCCATGCCGGCGAATACGTCGGTGAGGGCGAGGTCGGCGTCTTGGGTCAGCTTGTCATAATCGTCGGCGTTCTCAAAGGTGAGAGGCAGAATGCCGGCATTGATGAGGTTGGCGGCGTGGATTCTGGCAAAGCTCTTGGCAACCACGGCGCGTACACCCAGGTACAGAGGCACCAATGCCGCGTGCTCACGGGACGATCCCTGACCGTAGTTGCTTCCGCCCACAATGACGGTGGAGCCGTTTGCCTTGGCGCGCTCGGGGAAGGACTCGTCGCAAACGCCGAAGCAGAACTTGGAGAGGTAAGGAATATTGGAGCGGTAGGGCAGGATCTTGGCGCCTGCGGGCATAATGTGATCGGTGGTGATATTGTCACCGACCTTGAGGGTCAACTTCGCTTCGATGGTGTCGGTTACGGGATTCTCATCGGGGAAGGGCTTGATGTTGGGACCGCGAAGGACCTCTACATTCTTGGCTTCCTCGGCGTCGGCGGGCAGGAGCACTGCGCTGTCGTTGACCTTGAAGGCTTCGGGCATGGTGATCTCGGGATAGTCACCGAGGGTTCTGGGATCGGTGATGTAACCGGTCAGAGCGGAGGCTGCCGCCACTTCGGGGGAGACCAGATAGACCTGACCGTCGCGCGTGCCGCTTCGACCCTCAAAGTTACGGTTGAAGGTGCGCAGAGACACACCCGCAGAGTTGGGCGAGAAGCCCATGCCGATGCAGGGACCGCAAGCACATTCAAGGATACGCGCACCTGCCTCGATCATATCGGAAAGTGCGCCGCACTCGGAGAGCATGGTCAGCACTTGACGGGAGCCGGGCGAGATGGAAAGGCTGACCGAGTCATCGATCTTTTTGCCCTTCAGAATGGCTGCCACGCGAAGCATATCGCGGAGCGAGGAGTTGGTGCAGGAGCCGATGCAGACCTGATCCACCTTGATGGAGGACAGCTCTTCGGCGGTCTTGATGTTGTCGGGACTGTGGGGGCAAGCCAGCAAGGGCTTGAGGGAGGACAGATCGATGTCGATGATGCGGTCATACACAGCATCGGGATCGGAGGACAGTTCCACATAATCGCCGCCGCGTCCTTGTGCCTCAAGGAAGGCTTTGGTGATATCGTCGGAGGGGAAGATGGAGGTGGTGGCGCCCAGCTCGGTGCCCATGTTGGTGATGGTGGCGCGTTCGGGTACACTGAGGGTACGAACGCCTTCGCCGCCCCACTCAATGATGTAGCCCACGCCGCCCTTTACCGACAGAATGCGCAGGATCTCCAGGCTGACGTCCTTGGCGCTGACCCAAGGAGCGAGCTTGCCCGTCAGGTTGACCTTGATCATCTTGGGCATGGTAATATAGTACGCACCGCCGCCCATGGCAACGGCCACATCAAGTCCGCCCGCGCCCATGGCCAACATACCGATACCGCCGCAGGTGGGGGTGTGGCTGTCCGAGCCGATGAGAGTCATGCCGGGCACGCCAAAACGCTCCAGATGTACCTGGTGGCAAATACCGTTACCGGGACGGGAGAAGCGAATGCCGTATTTCTTGGCTACCGACTGAATATAACGGTGGTCGTCCGCATTTTCGAAACCGGATTGCAGCGTGTTGTGGTCGATATAAGCCACCGAGAGCTTGGTGCGAACGCGAGGAATGCTGATGGCCTCAAATTCAAGATACGCCATGGTGCCGGTCGCATCTTGCGTCAATGTTTGGTCAATGCGAAGCGCTACCTCGCTGCCGGGTGTCATATCGCCTTCCACAAGATGCGCCTTAATGATTTTTTGTGCAATGGTAAGTCCCATGTTTTTCTCCTTTATACAGGGCGCCTGCGGGCGCGGGGAGGTCGCTTTTTGAAAAAAGCTCCGCAAAAACTTTTGATCCGCGTCCTTACTGAAGTTTGAGCGAACATAGTGCACCCCATTGAGTATCGCTATGTTCGCACAAACTCCC
>JAZSPB010000094.1:0-16837 GCA_045537235.1 Eubacteriales bacterium | reverse complement strand
TGGAGTTTGTGCGAACATAGCGGTACCCCATGGGGCGCAGTATGTTCGCTCAAACATCAGTAAGGGCGCGGATCAAAAGTTTTTGCGGAGCTTTTTTCAAAAAGCGACCTCCCCCGCCCGCAGGCGCAAAAAAAGTGGCTGACTTTTAACGGTCAACCACTTTTTTGATTTACTGCTCGATTTCTTCCATGACGAAGGCTTCGAGAACGTCACCGATCTTGATATCGTTGAACTTTTCAAGACCTACGCCGCACTCATAACCGGATGCCACTTCGCGTGCATCATCCTTGAAACGCTTGAGGGACGAGATCTTATCTTCAAAGATCACGATGCCATCGCGAACGACTCGGATCTGTGCATTTCTGGCAATCTTACCGTCCTGAACATAAGAACCGGCAATAGTACCAACATTGGGAACGTGGATGGTCTGACGAACCTCGGCATGACCGAGAACGACCTCCTTGAATTTAGGAGCCAGCAGACCCTTCATCGCGGCAGTGATCTCCTCGATACAGTCGTAGATAACACGGTAGGTGCGGATCTCCACGCTCTGTCTCTCGGCAGAATCAATAGCGCTCTTATCGGGGCGGACATTAAATCCGACAATGATGGCATTGGACGCAGCAGCAAGCATAACGTCTCCTTCGTTGATACCACCTGCGGCGGAGTGAATGACTCTTACGCGAACTTCCTCATTGGAAACCTTTTCAAGCGATGCCTTGACGGCCTCGGCAGAACCGACAACGTCTGCCTTGACAATGACATTGAGATCCTTAACACCCTCGGATATCTGTGCAAACAGATCATTGAGGCTGGCGCGGCTATTGGCCTTGAATTCTTCCTCCTTGGCCTTGTTGCGGCGGTTGTCCGCAAGCTCGCGTGCCATTCTCTCATCTTCAACGGCATTGAACTCGTCACCTGCCGTGGGAACCTCGGCAAGACCGATCAACTCTACGGGAACCGAAGGTGCTGCTTCCTTTACCGCACGTCCGGTATGGTCGGTCATAGCACGAACATGGCCAACGGCAGTACCTGCGATAACGATATCACCTACACGAAGTGTACCGTTCTGAACCAAAACGGTAACCACAGGACCGCGTCCGCGATCCAGTTTACCCTCAATGACGATACCCTTGGCACGGCGATTGGGGTTGGCTTTCAGTTCCTTAACTTCAGCCACAAGCAGCACGCTCTCCAAAAGATCGTCGATACCCTGGTGGGTAAGTGCGGAAACGGGAACGCAAATGACATCGCCACCCCATTCCTCGGGAACCAGATCGTACTTGGTCAACTCCTGCTTGATGGCATCGGGGTTGGCTGTGGGTTTATCCATTTTATTGATGGCTACTACGATATCGATACCTGCCGCTTTGGCATGGTTGATCGCCTCGACCGTCTGCGGCATGATACCGTCATCGGCCGCCACCACAAGAATGGCGATATCGGTAGCCTGTGCACCTCTTGCACGCATTGCGGTAAAGGCTTCGTGACCGGGGGTATCCAAGAAGGTGATATCCTGTCCCTGAACCTTAACACGGTAAGCACCGATGTGCTGGGTAATACCGCCTGCCTCGCCGGAGGTAACGTGCGTGTTTCGAATGGCATCCAGAAGAGACGTCTTACCGTGGTCAACGTGACCCATGACGCAAACGACAGGAGCACGGGGAGACAGAGCCTCTGCGGAATCTTCGCTCTCGTCAAACAATCTCTCTTCGATGGTAACAACGACCTCTTTGGTGACATTGGCACCCAACTCATCCGCAATGAGGAACGCCGTATCATAATCTATAATCTGGTTGACCGTAACCATCATACCCATCATCATCAGCTTCTTAACCACCTCGGCGGCCGTAACCTTGAGGCGAGAGGCAAGCTCGCCCACGCTGATCTCGTCGGGAATGGTGACGTTGACGGGCATCTTCTTAACAGGCTGTTGAGTACGGGCATTCTTCTTGCCGCCCTTGTTGCCTTGGTGCAAGGTGCCTTGGGTCTTCTTCCTGAAATGCTGGTTGCCGCCGCGAAGATCAGCGACCGAATCGGATACAAAGGAATTGAGCTTATCGTCGTACTTGGAAAGATCGACATTGTCGCCTCTCATATCCACCACACGGGTCGCACCTCTCTGCTTCTGAACGGGATCGCCTCCCTTGGGAGTCTGGGCACGAACGATATGCTGGGGCTGGAACTTTTCACGGGGCGCGCTCTGATAGACCTCGTCCTTATCGCGGAAGCCACCGCCGCCTCGGTTATTGTTATTCTGCTGAGGGCGTCCACCCTGCTGGGGTCTTTGACCCTGCTGTCCGTAGGGCGCACCTTGGCGCTGCTGATACCCGCCTTGCTGGGGAGCATTGCCACGACGGAAATCGCCATTCTGCTGTGCGCCGCCTTGACGGGGAGCAAAACGGTCATTGCCGCCTTGAGGTCTTGCGCCGCTCTGCGCTGTTGCAGGACGAGGCTGGGCAGTAGCCGCAGACTGGGGTCTTGCCGCAGGTGCGGAAGGCTTTGCGGGAGCCGGAGTGGCAGGAGCCTTGGGTGCTACCGGTGCCTTGGGAGCCTCAGGTGCTTTAGGAGCCTCGGTCTTGGGAGGCGCAGGCTTTACCTCCTGCTTGAGGGCTGCGGGTTTCTCCTCTGCCTTGGGAGCCTCGGGCTTGACCTCGGGCTTCACTTCGCGAGGAGTCTCTGCCTTAACGGGCTTGGAAGCCGCAGGCTTTTCCTCGGCCTTGGAAGCCTCGGGTGCCTTGGGGACCTCGGGCTTGGGCTCTGCCTTTACCTCGGGCTTGGGATCCGCGGGTGCCTCTTTCTTGACCTTGCTCGGAATATAAGTAATGCCGTCTATATAGTTTTCAATTTCTGTGATCTGATTATTCTTTGTCAGTGTCTCAAACAAAAGATCAAACTCTTTCGCATCCAGGTTCTTCTGCGTATTTTTGACCTCAATTCCCTTCTGCGTCAGAATATCAGCGATCTCCTTGCTTTTTTTACCCAGATCTTTTGCGATCTGTGTGATTTTAAATTGGGGGTTAACTGCCATATTGTGACCCTGCCTTTCTTTGGTGTTTGCGGTACTGTCGAGTTTCCCGAAGCAATTTATCGTTTAGAACTTCATTGGTTATCCAGCAACTTTACGATGGCATTTGCCATTCCCTCGTCGGTGATAGCGACCGTCGCCAGGTCACCGCTTTTTCCGAGAGCATGAGCAAGCTCGCCTGTCTTTACGTTGACTCTCATGTGCTTGATGCCGTAATAGGCACTGCGGTCGGCAATGCGTTTGTGTGTGTTATCCGAAGTGTCACAGGCCTCCACGACCAAATGCAACTTCTTCCCCGCCCGCATGGCATCGCAAACCATTGGGGTTCCGAAGACCACTTTGCCGGCTCTTACCGCCAGCCCCATGAGCCCCAGTGCCCGTTCGGTCTGCGTCTTTTCTTGCTTTTCGAAATTACACATTATCCTTCAGTTCTTTCTCCATTCGATCATAGACCTCCTCGGGGATATCACATCCCAGATTGCGGTCGATCCTACGACTCTTGCGTGCCTTTTTCAAGCACTCAAGATCGTGACATATATAGGCGCCCCGTCCGTTCATTTTGCCTCGAAAATCAAGCTGTATCTCGCCCTCCGGGGTTCTCACCACGCGGAGCAACTCAACCTTGGGCTTGTGCTCATTGCAGCCCAAACATTGGCGTTCGGGGATCTTACGTTTCTTTTGCTCCATATACTCGCCCTCCCGGGGAATTATTCGGTCTTGATATCGATCTTGAAACCTGTGAGTCTTGCCGCAAGTCTTACGTTCTGACCTTCCTTACCGATGGCAAGGGAAAGCTGATCGGGATCGACGATCACGCGATAGCTTCTCTCATCTATCTTGGTCACCGAGTTGACCTGCGCGGGAGCCAATGCCGCTGCAACGTATTCCTCGGGGGTCTCGCTGTAGCGAACGATATCGATCTTCTCACCGTCCAACTCATCCACGATGCCCGAAATACGCATTCCGTGATTACCGATACAAGCACCCACAGCATCCACCGCCTCATCACGAGAGAACACAGCGATCTTGGAACGGGAACCCGCCTCGCGGGAAACGCCCTTGATCAACACGATGCCGTCGGTGATCTCGGGGATCTCCAACTCAAACATCCGACGGACAAGACCGGGATGAATACGGGAAAGGGTGACCAGCGGACCGCGAGTCTCCTTGTTGACCTCCATGATAAAGACCTTGATCTTCTGACCTACAGTGTAGACCTCATTGGGGATCTGCTCACTCTTGAGAAGAACCGCATTTCCCGTGCCGGTATCGAGAACGGCATTGCCGTTTTCAAAGTCGATCTTACTGACCGTGGCGGTAATGATCTCCTCGCGCTTGCTTTCGTAAGCCTGCTGCATCGCCAAACGCTCGCCCTCACGAATGCCCTGAATGATGACCGATTTAGCGGCACCCGCACTCAATCTGCGGAATTCCTTGGGCTTAAGCTCGGTCTCGATGATCTTACCGATGTCATTACGCTTGCTCAGCTTCTTGGCATCCTCCAAGGAGATCTGGATCTCGGGATCGGTCACTTCCTCGACTACTTCCTTCTGCTGATAGAGCTTTACATCCTGCTTAACAGGATCGATATGAACGCGTACGTTGGTGTTGTTTCCGTACTCCTTCTTGTAGGCCGAGACCAACGCCGCCTCGATCTTTTCGTACATGTACTCTCTGGGAATGCCTTTCTCTTTTTCCAAAAGATCAAGGGCAACAAAAATTTCCTTGTTCATGGGAACTCTATTATCCTTTCAAAATATTTTCAAATAACGGTTGGAGAGATCAGTCTCCGAAATCAAACAGCGTACGAAGCTTTGCCACATCGCGCCGCTCAAAAACGCGCTCGCCTGCGGGTGTATCCACGGTGATCTTGCCGTCCGAGAACGCCGCCAAGGTTCCGACAAAGGACTTGGTTCCGTCCACGGGAGCGTACAAACGAGCCTCCACGCGGCAACCGAGGCAGGCCTCAATGTGTCGGTCTGTGCGAAGCTCGCGCTCAATACCGGGGGAACTGACCTCCAAATAATAAGCGCACTCAATGGGATCGGCCTCATCAAGGATCGGGTCAATGGCGCGGTGCATCTTTTCGCAATCCTCAATGGTGATGCCCTCCTCGCAATCGATGGTCACGCGAAGGATACGACGGGTACCTTCCTTGACAAACTCCACGTCCCAGAGCTCATAGCCCAGCTCGTCGGCCACGGGGGCGATCAACTCGCTCACCACGCCGGCAATGTTTTTTGTATTATTGTTCATTTTCTTCTCCGTGCAAATTAAAAAATGCCATTGCAACAATTAAGAGTGGGCGCAAACCCACTCTTGTAACTACGGGTAGTATACCACACTTTTCCCTCTTTTGCAATAGTTTTTTGAAATTTTTTACTGAAAAATGAATTTTTCTCGCTGTTTTTCCTTTTCTCCGCAAAAAAATCTCGATAAATCCGCAAATCCTTGACGTAAGTGGTTTACAAATCCGAGAAAATATGGTATACTATACTAATGTGAATGCGAATTCATACATAAATTATATTTCTTGATTATTGAAACTCCCGTCATTCGAAAGGAGGGATCCCCATCAACGACCGTATCCATACCCCTTCTTCCAAGGAAAATATGCATCAACCCCCGTCTTTCCCCAAAGGCACCTACCTTCTGATGGCGCTGATCACCGCTTATATGCTGTTCTTCACCGTTGCCGCCACCGAGATCACCGCCTTCATTGCCATAGCCCTTCCCATCGCGTTTGCGTTGGCTTTCATGCGCTCCCCGGCATTGGCGGCACTGATCGGCATTCCTGCCGTTTTCGGGTTCTTCTATTCCAATTCCATCCTCACCGTTGCCACGGTCGTCTCGGTCATTTTCGCGATCGGCATGGGCGCTGCGGTTATGCTTCACACAAAACCCATTATTCCCATTCTTATGGGCGCTTTGGCTTACGGTGCCGCTGTGATCTATACCAAGGACTTACTGATCTCTGCTTACATGGGACTGTTTTTGCTTTGCGCCGTGGCGCTGGCTGTCCTGCTGTCCAAAAAGGTTTCCCGCGTTTCCGCGATCTTAGGAACCTCCATCCTGTTTCTTATCGCCATCGCCGTCCCATTCCTTATCAGCCTCTACCAAGATTACGGTGCGCTGTCCGCCGACACCTTCTCCAAGTTTCTCTCCGATCTCCGAGACGTTGCTTTGGGAGCATATCTTGAGGGCATTGAGATATTGAACGAGGAAATGCGTGCCGCTATGACCAAGGAACTTTTCCATTCGGTTTTTGACGCGATCTTGAGCCTTGCCCCCGCCTTTCTTGTCATCGCGGCTTGCGTGGTAGGGTTCTTCGCTCATATGTTGGCGCTGTCGATCTGCCGCAGAAGCGGATACGCGCGCACCTTCCCCTTGCAAGCACAGGTGTTTTACATGAGCAAGGTTTCGGCTATCGTCTTCATCGTCGCCCTCGTTCTCCCCATTTTGGGCTTGGGCAAATCCGATACGGCTCATGTGATCTCCGTAACGGCGGAAAACATCAACCTGATGCTCATGCCTGCCTTTTTGCTGGTAGGTGGTTTCGGACTGCTTGCCCTTCTCCGTAAATTCCGCGGATGTCTCAACATCTGGGTCTTTATGGCGCTGATCTTCTTTATCCCCTCAATATTCGCCATCGCCATCTATCCTCTGGCGATCTTCGGTGCCATCATCACCTTGAGAACTCCCTCGTTGAACACGACCAATCCTTGAGTCACTCTTAATCTCAAGAAAGGATATCGAAATTATGAAACAAAAAAAGGATTTCCGCGACTCCCGACAAGTGACCGTATCCACATGGATCTGTATTCTGTGCGGCGTTGTCCTTTTGACCGCTTTCACCGTCATCAGCATCACAGAGGCACTTCCCATTGAGCCTGTGGGCGTTGTATGCCTTTCCATTTATATTATCTGCGCCGCCATCACCTTCTGGGTCAATCGCAACTATCTCAGGAAGAAGAAAAGACGCACGGCCGAAAACACGGCACTCAACAGCATCATGACCGAGATCGTTCAAGGCATTGATCAGCCCTTTGTCATCACAGACCCCAACGAGCGCATCGTTTGGTACAACAATGCCTTTTCCCACATTTCGGGACGGCGCGGTCTTCTGTTTGGCATGAGTCTTACCGAATTTTGTCAGATCTCCCCCGAGGAGCTGGCCAAAAACAACAAAAGCTTTGCCACCCCCGAAGCCGAGCAGCTTCAACTCGCCGTCAAAGAGACGGATAACACCGTCGGTTGTGCCACCGTCCCCTTTGGATCCCGCCGATATACCATGCGCAGCTTTGAAATGCGTTTGGCAGGAAAGAATTATTTTATTTCCATCCTCACCGACTCCACCGAGCTTTGGGAGCTCAAAGAAAAGACCGAGGCCGAATCCCCCGTTGTCGCCTACGTTTCTTTGGACAATTTGGACGAGCTGGCTCAATATGTCCGTGTCAGCAGTCGCGAGGCGGCCACGCAGGCGGAAAATGTCATCAAGCAGTGGGCCGGTGATCTGAACGCACTTTTGTGTGAGTACGAGCGCGACAAGTTCATCTTGGTCTTTGAAAAACAAAAGTTGCTTCAATGTGTGGAAAACCGATTCGCGATCTTGGAACAGATCCGCGATATCAAACTGGGAGACAGCAGTATGCCCATCACGGTCTCCATGGGGGTTTCCGGTGTGGGAAACAGCATGACCGAACGAGAGCATAATGCCCGTACCGCTCTTGACATGGCTCTTCAGCGCGGCGGTGACCAGGTTGCCCTTCGCGGTGAGAACGGACTGGAATTTTTCGGAGGACGTACCAAAAATATTCAGAAGAAGACCAAGGTCATGGCTCGTGTCATCGCCGGACAGTTGGCATCGCTCATCGCACGAGCGGGCAATGTCATCATCATGGGACACCGCAATCCCGACTTTGACTCGGTAGGTGCTTGCGTCGGCATCGCGCGACTTTGTATGCACTGCGGTGTTGCACCCAAGATCATCATCGACCGAGACAATCAAAACTTCCGCGACTGCTCCGAGCGTCTGCTAGAAGTGCCGGAATACCGTGACATTTTTGTGGATTCAGCCGCCGGCATGGACTTGATCCGTTCCGATACATTGCTGATCATCGTGGATGCCAACAACTTCACGATCCTCGAGGATCCTGCCATTGCAGAAAACATTTCTTCCATTGCCATCATTGACCACCACAGAAAGACCTCCGAGCCGGGACGTGAGCCTGTGCTCAACTACATCGACCCCTCCGCCTCCTCGGCCTGTGAATTGGTTACCGAGATCCTTGAGCACTGTCTCCCCGTAGGCAGTCTTCTGAAGGAAGAATCCACCGTCATGCTGTCGGGCATCATGGTGGACACCAAGAACTTCACTCGCTCTACGGGAACTCGAACCTTCGCGGCGGCACTGTATCTTCGCGGCGAGGGCGGCAACTCGGAAACGGCCAACACCTTCTTCAACGAAAACTTTGATGACTTCAGCGCTGAAGCTAAATTCGGCACCAACGTCACCATCTACCGTGACTCCATCGCCATCACCACCAGCCTCGGAAGCGGCAGTCCCGCTGACCGAGTGGCTGCCTCCAAGGCGGCAGACAAGCTGTTGACCGTCAAAAATGTAGACGCATCCTTCGCCTTGGTGCTGATCGACAATGTGATCCACATTTCGGCTCGCTCCAACGGTACCATCAACGTTCAGTTGATTCTGGAAAAGCTCAATGGCGGCGGTCACTTCAATATCGCCGGTGCCCAGCTTTCCGGCAAAAACATGAAGGACGCATTGGTTCGCCTCAAGGGCGCCATCGACGAATATCTTGACAATCTTTAATTTCATCCGAAAAGGAGTATTATAAAATGAAAGTAATTTTGACACAAGACGTAAAAGGACAAGGAAAAAAAGATCAAGTCATCGAGGTTTCCGACGGATACGCCAGAAACTTTCTTCTCCCCAAGAAATTGGCCATCCCCGCAGATGCCAAGGCGATGAACGAGATCAAAAATAAAGAAGCTTCTCTCAAGCACAAGATCGACACCGAGCGTGCCGAGGCCAAGGCACTTGCCGAAAAATTGGCAACCATCACTCTTAAGCTGGTGTGCAAGAGCGGAGCCGACGGCAGACTGTACGGTGCCGTCACCGCCAAGGACATTGCCGACGCATTGGAAAAGAACCACGGCATTTCGGTGGACAAGCGCAAGATCACCATTCCCGAGCCCATCAAGGCTTACGGCAAGTTTGAGCTGGATGTTAAGCTCTACACCGATGTTTCCGGCAAGATCAATCTGTTAGTTACCGACAAATAAATTTTAGAGAAGGAATCTTCCTATCATGAATGATGCCATCATGCAAAAGCTCCCGTTTTCTTTGATCGCGGAGCAATCGCTTTTGGGCTCGGTGCTTATCGATCCGTCCTCACTCAACGAAGTGGCCGACCTCATCAGCGCCGATGACTTCTACGAGGAAGCGCACAAGCAGATCTACCTGGCCATGCACGAGTTGTTCTTGCTCAACAGCGAGATCGACATCGTCACCCTCATCGATATGCTGGTACGCAAGGGTATCTACGACAAATCGGGCGGTGAGGACTACATCCGTTCGATCTGCGAAGCCGTCCCCAGTGCGCTGAACATCAAAGACTACGCCAAGATCGTAAAAGAAAAAAGCCTGTTGCGCCAGCTCATCGATGCCTGCGGAGATATCACCCAATCGGCATACGGCGAGCAAGACTCGGTCACCGAGATCATCGACTCGGCCGAAAACAAGATCTTCGCCATCGCACAAGGGCGTGACACCAAGAATTTTCGCCATATCCGCGAAGTCCTTGTAGATGTTCACGGTCATTTGAAGGATCTGCAAGAGCACCCCGACGAGGTTCAAGGAACCAAGACCGGATTCTCG
Source organism: Eubacteriales bacterium (assembly GCA_045537235.1). GTDB lineage: Bacteria > Bacillota > Clostridia > Oscillospirales > CAG-272 > RGIG8775. Next base: position 6,911 of record JAZSPB010000094.1, on the reverse strand, counting down.
GGACTTGATAATGTTCTTGTGGGAATGGGCGATTCGGACTTGATCCTCGTGGGCGCCCGTCCCGGTATGGGTAAAACCAGTTTCGTTTTGAATATCGGCACCAATGTAGCGGTCAAAACCAAGAAGACGGTTTGTATCTTCTCTTTGGAAATGTCTTGCGAGCAGTTGGTCTCCCGTGTGCTCTCCAGCGAGGCCATGGTGGACAGCTCCGCGCTGCGAAGCGGTCGTTTGGAAAGCGAAGACTGGGATAAGATCGCTGCGGCCTCCTCCAAGCTGGCAGGCTCCGACATTCTCATCGACGATACCACAGGTCTGACCGTCACGGGCATGAAAGCCAAGCTTCGCCGCGTCAAGAATCTGGGGTTAGTCATCATCGACTATCTTCAGCTCTTGCAAAGTGACCGCCGCAATGACAACCGTGTACAAGAGGTCTCGGAGATCTCCCGTTCCCTCAAGATCATGGCTAAGGAGCTTAATATTCCCGTCATCTGCTGCGCCCAGCTTTCCCGTGACTCCGAAAAACGCACCGACAAAAAGCCCATGCTTTCCGACCTTCGTGACTCGGGTGCCATTGAGCAGGATGCCGACGTGGTTATGTTCCTCTACCGTGATGAATATTATAATGCCGATGCCAATTCCCAAGATGCCAGCATCGCGGAAGTCATCGTTCAGAAAAACCGTCACGGCTCTACGGGAACCGTGCAGATGGGATGGATCGGTCGTTATACCAAATTCCTATCCAAGGCCGAAGACCATCTGGAGCCGCAATAACCATGAAACATTTGTCGATCCAAGGCTTTCAAACGCCTCATGCGTTGTCGGGTATGCCCCAAAATACGCCTATTCTTGTCGCCTTTTCGGGTGGTGCGGATTCCTCGCTCTTGCTGGCGCTTCTGACTGAATATGCCAAACAAACGGGCGCCCCCCTTTCGGTTGCGCACGTCGATCACAAGCTCCGCGGCGCGGATTCCGATGCCGATCGCGAGTTTTGTCGAGTCCAAGCCGAGAAGCTTGGACTTCCGTTCTATGTACTTCAAGCCGATGTAGCCGCCCTCGCCGCCGAGAACGGAAGAGGGATTGAGGAAGAGGCTCGTTTGATCCGCTATGACTTTTTTTCCTCTCTCATGCGAGAACATCATATCCCTCTCCTTGCCACGGCTCACAATGCCGATGACAATGCCGAAACGGTACTTTTCCATTTGGCAAGAGGGAGCGGTCTGCGCGGTATGTGCGGCATTCCTCCCACTCGCCCCGTGGAAGGCGGCATGATCATCCGTCCCCTTTTGGGAATTGCCAAATCGGACATCTTCGCCTTTTGTGAGCAACACGGTATTGCCTATGTGACCGACCGCACAAACTCCGACATCACCTATGCTCGCAACCGCATTCGGCATCGGATCCTTCCCGAGCTGACCGAGATCAACAGCGGTGCGTTACCCAATATCTCCCGACTGTGCGAGTCCTTGCGTTCGGATCAATCCTTTATGGAAATATGCACTCGCGAATTTGTGTCGAAAAATTGCGCAAACGGAACCGTGGAGATCCGAGCACTGAATCAAGCACACCCCGCCATCGCCGCGCGCGCAGTTTCCTTGATGCTGTCCGATCTGACTGACGATGTTCGCGCGGTTCATATCCAAGACATCTTGGCATTGGCAAAAGCTTCGGCTCCCCATTCCTCTCTTGATCTGGGCGAAGGGGTCCGAGCGGTCATTGAGAACGGGAAGTTGGTGCTGACCGATGAGCCTGCCCCCCCCTCTACACAGTCATTTCATTATGTGCTTCACGAAGGAGAAAACCCTATTCCCGAAGCCGATGCTCTCATTTTGATCGAAAGAAATCTCACATCACACAAAAATCAGGAAATCTTCAAAAATATTTACAAAAAAGCAACAACAACGCACTTAAGTTCTGATAGAATATATGAAGACTTTGTCGCCCAACCTCGATGCCGGGGGGACATGATCTTGATGGGGCATATGCACAAAAAGGTAAAGAAGCTGATGTGCGACCACAAACTTCCCCTCGCCTTACGGGATCGCCTTCCCATCCTGCGTGACAGCCGCGGAATCGTTTGGATCCCCGAGATTGCGCTACGAGACGGTGCCACCGAGGGAGACAATATGATAACGGTTACTCTTTTCTATAACGATTAAGACATGACGAAAGGTATAACAATTATGAATATTGAAAAAGACGTGGAAAGCATCCTTGTAAGCGAGGAAAAACTGACTGAGATCGTTGACAGGCTAGCCGCCGAAATTACCGAAGACTACAAAAATTCCCCTCGCAAGCTGGTGATCCTGTCCCTGCTCAAGGGTTCTCTGATCTTTACCGCCGACTTGGTTCGCAAGCTTGATCTTCCTCTTGAGATCGACTTTATGAAGGTCTCCTCTTACGGATCCTCCACCGTTTCCTCCGGGCATCTCAAGATCTCTTTGGAGCTCAACCGCGACGATCTGGCTAATGTGGATATTCTGATCGTAGAGGACATCGTGGACAGCGGACGTACGTTGTGCAATCTCAAGCCCTACCTTGCAGAGCGCGGTGTGGGAAGTGTCAAGATCTGCACCCTGCTCGACAAGCCCTCCCGTCGCGAGTATGACCTCACTCCCGATTACTGCGGCGCGGTCATCCCCGACAAATTCGTCATCGGCTATGGTCTGGACTATAATGAGAAATACCGTAATCTTCCCTACGTTGGAGTCCTCAAGCCCGAGGTCTACATAAATAACTGAAAACTCCGTCGGATAAAAACCCGACTTATAACATATCATAACTGTATAACGCCGTTTTGCGGCACGACATCACGGTTACTTTTTCCCGAAAGAGGAGGCATTCATGAAGCATAACTTCAAGGCAATTATTTTTTACATCGCGCTTATTGCGATCGTCGTATTCGCGGTAAGCTCTCTGCTGGGAAACACACAGCAGGACAAACTGATCTACAGTGACATCGTAAAATATTTCGAAACCGACTCAGTCATCTCCTTCACCGTAGATGAAGGCTACGAGCTGACGATGACGGTGGTCGATCCCGAGCACGCCACGGTGGACGAAGAAACAGGAAAGATCCTGTCCTTCGAAAAAGAGCATCTCAAAGAGATCTCCTATCAGCTCCGCAGCCTGGAGCTCTTCCACACCGATTTGGAGCGCTATATTGCGGAGAATCAAAATCTCGAAGATTACGAATATGAGCCACAGACCTCTCTCCCTTGGTGGGTCAGTCTGTTGCCCTATGCCATTATTATCATCATCTTCATCGTCCTGTGGTTTTTCATGATGAACCAAGCCACCGGCAAGGGCGGCAAGATGAATTCCTTCGGCAAAGCACACGTCAAGACCCCCGGCAGCGATAAAGATCGCGTACTCTTCTCGGATGTAGCAGGTGCAGATGAGGAAAAGGCAGAGTTGGAAGAGCTGGTTGAGTTCCTCAAGGATCCTCACAAATTCACCACTCTCGGTGCCAAGATTCCCCACGGTGTGCTTCTTGTAGGCCCTCCCGGTACGGGTAAGACCCTGCTGGCCAAAGCCGTAGCGGGAGAAGCAGGAGTCCCCTTCTTCTCGATCTCCGGTTCGGATTTCGTGGAAATGTATGTTGGTGTGGGCGCGTCCCGTGTTCGTGATCTGTTCGATAACGCGCGAAAGTCCCCCGCCTCCATTATCTTTATTGATGAGATCGATGCAGTCGGTCGTCATCGCGGCGCAGGTCTGGGCGGTGGACACGACGAACGCGAACAGACCCTTAACCAGTTGTTGGTGGAAATGGACGGATTTGGCTCTCACGAGGGCATCATCGTCATCGCCGCCACCAACCGCCCCGATATTCTTGACCCTGCCCTTCTACGTCCCGGCCGTTTCGACAGACAAGTAACCGTCAACTACCCCGACATTAAAGGACGTGAAGAAATTCTCAAGGTTCACTCGCGCAACAAGCCTTTGGAAAACACCGTAGATCTGCGCGAAATCGCCAAGACCACTGCCGGCTTCACCGGTGCCGATCTTGCTAACCTTTTGAACGAGGCTGCCCTTTTGGCGGCAAGACGCAACAAATCGCTTATCGGAACAGATGATATCAGTGATGCCTTCATCAAGGTCATTGCAGGACCCAAGAAAAAGTCCATGAATATCAAGGAATCCGAAAAGAAAAAGACGGCTTACCATGAGGCAGGTCACGCAATTCTTGCCTACTGTATGCCCACTCAAGATCCCGTTCAGCAGATATCCATCATCCCCAGCGGCAGTGCTTTAGGTTACACGCTGAATCCGCCCGCAGAGGACAGATACAGCGTTTACAAGCAAGAACTGAAGGAAAAGATCGCCATGCTTCTCGGTGGTCGAGCCGCCGAGGAAATTATCTTTGGCGATGTATCCGGCGGTGCCTCCAACGATATTCAGCGCGCCACGGCAACGGCCAAGAAAATGGTCACACAGCTTGGTATGTCCGAGCTTCTCGGCCCCATCAATTACGCATCCGAGCAAGGTGAGGTCTTCCTTGGTCGCGATTTCTCGGCAGGCAAGGATCACTCCGAGGATATTGCCGCAAAAATCGATTCGGAAGTGCATCGCATCATTTCCGAAAGCTATCAGATGGCTTTGGACACCCTCCGTGCACACATCGAAAAGCTTCACCTCATTGCCGACTTCCTTGTGGCTTATGAGATCATGGACGGCGATCAGTTTGCCGCTGCCATGGAAAATTCCTACACCATCGAAGAACTCGATGAGCTTGCCAAAGAAAAGAAACGCCGCAGCGATGAAGAAAACAAGCGTCGCGCCGAACAGCTCCAGCATGAAAAAGAAGCTCGCGAACGCGCGGAACGCATCGACCAAGAAAACCTATAAATCCATCCCTGCCTTCGGGCGGGGATTTTTTGTTGAGCAGGGGGCGCCTGCGGGCGCGGGAGGTCGCTTTTTGGAAAAAGCTCCGCAAAAACTTTTCATCCGCGCCCTTTTTCTAGTTTGAGCGAACATAGTGGAACCCCATGGGGTGCACCATGTTCGCTCAAACTTTGGCAAGGGCGCAGATGAAAAGTTTTTTGCGGAGCTTTTTTCCAAAAAAGCGACCTCCTGCGCCCGCAGGCGCCCCCCGTACTCAACAAAAAAATCCCCGCCCGAAGGCAGGGATGGATTTATAGGTTTCACATGGCCTTTTCGGCGTCTTTTTCGAGGTCTTTTTCGCGTTCCTTCTCTTTTTCCTCTTCCTCGCGTTGGCGTTCACGTTCTTCGAGGACTTCCTCGGGAACAACGGTGATCTCAATCTCGATCACGCGACGGGAATCGGTTTTGGTCACAACAACATCTACGTTATTGTAGGAGAAGGTATCACCTTCTTCGGGAATCTTGTCAAGGGCACTTGCTACCCAGCCGCCGATGGAAGTCTCATCGACTTCGCCCCGAACGCCGAGGGTCTCAAATACCTTTTCCAAAGCGGCGGTGGAGAGGACACGGTAACGGTCGTCACCAAGCTCCACGATTTCTTCCACGATCTCGTCATGCTCGTCCCAAATCTCGCCTACAAGCTCCTCAATGATATCCTCCATAGTGATGATACCCAAGGTTCCGCCATAGTCATCGGCAACCACTGCCATATGCGACTTGGATTTTTGAAGAAGGGTCAGAAGGTCACGGATCTTAATGGATTTATGTACCGGAATTACATCCTTAATAATATCCTTAAGCTCACATCTTCCCGCTTTGACCTTGTTGTAATAATCTTTGTGATGGATAACGCCGACGATCTTGTCAATGGTATCTTCGTAAACAGGGAGTCGGGAGAAGCCGGTTTCAATAAACAACTGCTCAAGCTCCTCTGCGGTCGTCTCGGAGGAAACCGCTTCGATATCCACACGGTGGGTCAAAATTTCCTGCGCTTCGCGGTCGTTAAATTCCACCGCACTGCGAATCAGTTCGCTTTCTTGCTCATTGATACCGCCCTCCTGTGCCGCCTCTTCCACGAAGGTGATGATCTCATCTTCGGTGATAACCGCCGCCTCTTTGTTCTTGAAAATCAAAGAGAACAACTTGCGGATACCGATCAAGAAGAAGGTAATGGGCATGAAAATATAGCCCAAAAACTGCAAAATAGGAGCGAAAAGCATTGCAAACTTTTCGGGGGACTCTTTGGCAATACCCTTAGGACAAACCTCGCCGAAAATCAAGACCACAATGGTCATAACGATGGTAGCTACCGTTGTACCCATAGCAGCTCCGCTCTCCTCACCAATTTCTTTGGTCATAATATCAATGAAAAGAACTGTCGAAATCGAAGAAGCCAAAATGTTAACAATGTTGTTACCTACAAGCACCGTTGTCAGAAGCTTGTCAAAGTTTTCTGCCATTTTAAGCACTCTTGCTGCCTTTTTGTCGCCGTTTTCTGCGGCATTTTTCAAACGAATTCGGTTCAGAGATGTAAAAGCTGTCTCCGATGCTGAAAAAAATGCGCTGAAAACTATCAAGATAAAAAGTAATATTATCTTGCCCGTACTGTCACCGTCCAAAATTAAAAAACCTCCTAAAATCAAATAACATTGTTACTATTATATTATAAATTTCTATTTTTGTCAAGCCGCCGTTTGTTCAAATTAACCGAATTGAGGCTTTTGGGGGCGAAATTCCCGATTCTTGATGACCTTTTTGGATTTTTTCGCGGCTTTCCGAGGTTTTTGGAGCATTTCCCTTGACATTGCAACAGAAAAATGCTAAAATAAATCGAGCACTTTAGGCTCTTTTTTCTTTGAATATCAGAGGCGCCTGCGGGCGCGCGGGAGGTCGCTTTTTTGAAAAAAAGCTCCGCAAAAAACTTTTTGATCCGCGCCCTTGCGGTAGTTTGCGCAAACATAGCGGGACTCCGAGTAGTGCAGTATGTACGCACTAACTAAACCAAGGGCGCAGATCAAAAGTTTTTTGCG
>JAZSPB010000135.1:0-25067 GCA_045537235.1 Eubacteriales bacterium | reverse complement strand
TTGAGATGTGCAAACAAAAAGATTATCAACGGGTGTCCTCCATAAAGCAGGTTTTACCTGCCGATAGAAAGTCGAACTCGTAGGGGCGTTCTGTGAACGCCCGCGGGCGAACGCAGTTCGCCCCTACAACAAAAGGACAGAGAATTTTTACGTTCTCTGTCCTTTTTCACACGTCTTTTGTCTCGCAAGGTATAGTGTGTTACACCTTTTAGTGTACTATCGGGCAGAAACAAAGCCTTCTTACGGGAGGAAGGTGGCATGCGAAGCGTGACGGAAGGAGCCCGCGCTACTTTGAAATAAGCAAACATATTATCGCAACGCACTCTCCCTCACCCGACTTCGTCGGGAGCTCCCTCCCGGAGGGAGCCTTGGTTTTGTGCGCCCCGAAAGTTTGTCTACTTTTCCTGACAAGCACTGCTTTTGTGGACACAAAAGCGAAGCCCCAAGCGAGGCGGGGCTTGAAGTTGCTAAATTCTTTTTATTGAATCAGAGATAGTTTGACTTCAAGTTCTTTAATCTTTTCGAGATTGTACTTGCTGCGTGTATATTTTGTTTCAAAATCATTGTCAAAGGCTTTTAGTACATTAATTGCTTGAATATATTTTATCTTGGCTTTTTCGGTTTCACCTTTCTCAAGATATATTTCTCCTAAAATTTCAAGCATCCAAACCAAGTGTTCCAAGGACAAAGATGCTTCTTTAACGGCTGCCTCATATTTTTCTTCACCTTCTAATAGACATGCTTTTACATACAAATTGGAAAAATATATTTCGGGAATATGTTCAATTGCTTCTTTAGCCAATTCATATTCGCCTTTTGCTTTATATGCCTCTGCCATTATACGGTATGCGTCAAGGCGTACATCATCATATTTCGTGCTTTCGGCAAGTGCCTTCCCAATCGTAATAACCTCATCATTTTTTCCCAACTCCGAAATAACACCAATCAAGCAATTCAATAACACATCGTTCCCCGGATATTGCTTTAATCCATCGCGGATGATCTGTTCCGATTTTGCTTTATCCTCATCCCAATATTTGCTGTGTTCATTCACGATTGCTTCAACATTTCTCTCAATTTCATAAAGGTTGAAATCAAAAAGCTCATCGGTGGAAATGCCAAAGAAGGATGCTATGGCAGGTATCATGGTCACGTCGGGCATTGTATTTCCGTTTTCCCATTTTGAAACGGCTTGAAAGGATACTCCAAGGTAGTTAGCAAATACTTCTTGAGATATATTTTTCTGCTTTCTTAATGATTTTATTTTTTCTCCAAGTTTAATCATAGTTGTTCCTCCAAATTACTTTGGATCAGCGCTTATCCTATTACTATTATAGCATATTTATGCTTGAAAACAATAACTCATTTGGAGAGAAATTTTCTAATGCCGGTTGAATTTTAACATAAAAGCGGTATAGTCGTATTGCTACAAATATACCGCTTTCTGCTTTATGGAAGGCACGCCAAACAGAGCCTTCTGTTGTAAAAGAAAGGACGAATACCAAAAACACGAATGATGTTAATAATCATTCTTGATCGGTCTGTTTATCTTGATTTTCTTCCTTTTTTAATACCTTTTTGTTCCATGACCATTTGTTGCACTCGGGGCATTTCATATATCTGGTTCTTCCGAAATGCATCGCCACAAAAACGCTGCCAAAGGTTGGAACATATCTGTGATGGCATCTTGCGCACTCGTAATAACCCGCGGTCTGCTCAATCTTCAAGGCATATGCGACACCGATCATGCCGATAACAACTCCGATTACAACAAGACAGATCTTCTGCCAATCTGCCATAGGTACAAATGCGGCAACAACGGCAAATCCCAGTAAAATAATCATTGAAAATATACCGATCAAAATTTCCAAGGACAGCAGTTTTCTGTCCGCATCTTCCTTTTGTCTTGCCATTTCCAGCAAGAGCTTTTCTGATTTTTCATTGTAATTCTCCACAGCAATTACCTCCCCATTTAATAAATCGTTCACGCTGATTTTGAGAACATTACACAGCTCGAGCATGATCGAGGAATCGGGCATGGCTCTTCCGGTTTCCCATTTGGAGACCGCTCGGTCGGTAATGTTTAGTTTTTCCGCCAATTGCATTTGTGTTAATTTGTTCTTTTTTCTGCAATCGGCTATAAATTTTCCGATTTTTGCTTGATCCATTTTTGGTCGCCTCCTTTCACTTTGAGTGTACATTGTTTTTGCCCCTTTGTCTACATACCTACGGTTGAATGGGGAGATATCAACCATCGGTAGAGTTGGAAAAGGCAATAAAATCAACGATCACATTCATCAATATGCTGAAAATGATCTTCCGCTACATGATACAAAATTTCCTTGCCCAATGCTTTGGCATACTCAATTTCCTTTTGAGCCGCTTCGCCAACATATCCTCCAATATTTACAACATAGATTCCATCACTCAAATCAATTTTTCGGTAATGGGCATGGGATAATCGGGCTCGCTCCTCCGCAGTAGGGCTCATATTATCGCTACGGTAAACGCACTGAAGAATGTTATATCCCTCACAAACTTCAAGGGAATACGCAATTTCTCGCATTTCTTTTTCAAACCGCATACTGCCGCAAATCGTATAGGTCTTCATTCCGTCATCTTCTCCTATCCTCGGTCTGACACGCGTTTCATCACGCCATCAACCATTTCATATTGGCGTCACTAAAAGATATTTGATTTCTCCATCTTGGTTTGCAAAAACGACCGCGCACACGACCTTTCAAGTTTCATCACAAATCCCTTTCGAGCATACCCCATTTATAATTCGATCAGCTTAAACAGCATCTTTATTGCTTTTTCACCGTCACACCATTTATTCCCAAAATCTCGCACGAATTTTTTATGCTTTGCTCGTCGTCGGTTACAAATGTATCGTTGATAAGAAAACGACCAAGTGCTCTAAATGCGCCATCTCCATCGGCCACGAAGGTAACGGCAATAGGACAACCTTTTTCAAAAACGTACAAATATGTTTTATTCACATTCACTTTTTCATTCACAAAGCTTTTTTGTGCCGAAAAAACAGTGGATAGCGTCATAATCTCCACACCGCTTGCTTGGTTAACGCGCGTGGTAAATGACAAATAGGCGGACGAGCAAAGGTATTTATACAGGTCTTCCGAGAAAGCATCCTCTTTCACGGTCGTATCAAATAATGCCTCCTCGGGAATGAATAGCTCGTATACCGCTTCGCTTTTGGAGTAGTTCCCTCCACGCAATTTATTTATTTTTTCATCGTATGTATCGGGAAGATCGTATAAAGATTTATACTCTTCACTCTCGATCATTTCAGCCATCATAGAGATAACCTCTTCTCCACATTCGGTAAGCAACTTGGGCTTTGCGTTACAGGATACAAGCAGAATCAGCAGGAATACGCAAAGCATTAGCCCTGCAAAAGATTTTCTTTTCATAAAATAACCTCCATAAAATCTGACTTTTACGATCTGATATTGACAATTATATCTGAAATAATAAGAATACCGAAAGTGACGCACAGTGCGATCTCGGTCCAATAAACAATAGCAACATTCCACCCATCAAAGAAGAAAGGCAATAGGAAACAGGAAAGGGCAACCACAACAATATGAGAGAGGATAGTAAGCAAAGTATATTTCCAAGATTGATCACTCTTAAAAAAGAAATATGTCGGGATGGATATAATACAAAGAATCAATTGGATAACCAAACAAATTTTATCATTCACAATGCCATTGCGCCATATCAACATATTTGTCACAGATAAGATGTGAATTGCAATTACAAAAAGTATGTTTTTTAATAAGGGGAGTCCATCATTCTCTTTTTTCATACGCATTCCCTCCTCCGGCAAATCAGAATTTTTTATGCATCCTGCTTTTGCTCTTTACGCTTAAATTTCACAAGTCCGAGCAACGACCAAAGCTCGCACCATCCAAAGATAATCCATACAAAGTAGAAGTCAATTACATCATTAAGAGAAAATAGGACAACATACGGCAACGATATGAGAAATGAATTGTAGGCAGTGAAAAAGAAGCGGAATTTTTGATTTAATAACCACCGCTTGGAATACACAAAGCATATCGCGGGCATGAGGATCGCACAACAAAACAGGATGCCACACGAGGCGTACACTGCACCGGCATATCCGGTACTATCGCCGGCTACTGCGAAGCTGATTACATATACCAATATAAGCAAAAGCACCGAAATAATCGGCAAAGCAAGCGGAAGAAACCATTTTTTCATATAATTGTCTCCGTTTTTAATTCAAGCTCATTTAACAGTTGTATTATAACATGATTCTTACCAAAAGTAAATAGAGCGGTTCAAGTCTCCGTAAGTAAACCATTTACCTCTTATTCTGCTCAACAAATTGGGCTTTATCGTTTAGATTTATAATCAATAATACCGATTATTCCTAAAACAACAAATGCTATAGATAAAATGAGGGTTACTATCCACTTTGCCATATTTTCGCCGCCAAATGCAAGTAATGCAAATGATGTAATTGCGGCAAGACCAACGATTAATTGAAATATTGATGCGAACAGTTGCCATTTACTTTTCATAATTATTACCTCGTCAAATTGAAATTTATCTTACTTTTTTCTCAAGTTCGCTTATGCGTTCTTCTAAAGATTTAACTCTCTTCTCAAGCCCCGATATGACTTCGTTGAAAACAAATACAAAGAATGACAAAACAAATGCGACACCCACCTCAATCAGAATAGGATCACCGCTTTCAAATAGCTTCCAGCCTCCCAAAAAGACAAATAAATATATCACAATAAAGCAAAGAAGAAATATTCCGCCCCACCTTAAAAGCAACTTGATTTTATCTTTCATTAGTCTCCCTCCCGGCACATTCAAGTTTATCGATTATATATCTAATCAACATAATTATAGCATATATTGGTAAAAAAGTAAATAGAACGGTTCATTCCTTCGCAAATTGAACCGCCCGTTATAGCCGTAGGATGGTGGCTCGCGGCCTCCGTTTTTGTTTGACTTTTGCGGCATAAGTCCCCCTCGCACTACGGCAGCACCCACCGAAGTGAGTGCTGTAATTTTGATAAACCCGTAAGGGGCAACTTATCTCTTGGAGTTTTAGCAACGCCGTTTGATATCGTGAATATCGTTAAATATCGTGCGATATCGTGTATTTATCGTGTGTTTTCGTGCGATATCGTGAATATCATGAGTATCATCGCATAAAGTGTTGCACCAAATTTGCACCAAAATTACACCAACATTCAACGCCTATTCAGCTCAACAAATTGGGATTTACTTACTCAATTTCAGTACGAATAGTAAATACATTAGGGAGATTAAAAATATCCTTTTTTAAGAATAACGGATAAAAATACTCCTCCCTCAATCTTTCAAACTCCAACCATTCAAAGATGTGTGTACGATGACCCTCGTTTGATGTAAACAGTTTACCTCTTTCTAATAAATCTGTATTTGATATATCCATCAAAAAATAAATACAGAGTTCGTGATATCGAAGATTATCTACGTCTTCTGTGAAAAATGCTTGATTTAACCAAAGAGGACGAACGATTTTGGGAGTAACTCCCAATTCCTCTTGAACCTCTCTGATAACGGCATTTTCTGCTGTTTCACCTATTGTAACCCTCCCGCCGGGCAGATAGTAATAAGGAGATCTATCATCATGCATCGCCAAGATTTTTCCATCAGAAATTATCATAGCACAAACTCTATAATTAAATTTCTCGTTGTCTGATCTGAAAGATATATCCATATTGCTTATGCCTCCGTCAAATTCAAGTTTGTCGATTAGTCAGATTATACCATAAAAACGGCAAAAAGTAAATAGGACGGCTCAATTTTTTACAAATTGAACCGCCAATAGACGTATGGGGGCTTGATCCCGCCGAGAAATTCATAAACAAAAAAGGCGGCACCAAGGTATCGCCTACACCGTAGGGGCGAACTGCGTTCGCCCGCGGGAGACCACAGGTCTCCCCTACGAAAATAACAAAGCCCCCACCGAAGTGAGAGCCTTGTATACTTGCATATAAGATAAAATAATTTATCTCTTTGAGAACTGAGGAGCGCGACGAGCGGCCTTGAGACCGTACTTCTTTCTCTCCTTCATTCTGGGGTCACGGGTCAGGAATCCTGCTGCCTTGAGGGCGGGCTTGTAGGTCTCATCAGCCTTGACGAGAGCTCTTGCCAAACCGTGACGGATCGCACCTGCCTGACCGGAAATACCGCCGCCGACAACAGTTGCGATGATATCGAACTTGCCTGCCGTGCCGGTTACGCCGAAGGGCTGGTTAACGATGAGCTTCAGGGTCTCCAGACCAAAGTAGTTATCAATATCTCTGCCGTTGATAGTGATCACGCCGGTACCGGGAACGATACGAACGCGAGCAACGGATTTCTTTCTTCTACCGGTTCCGTAGAAATAGGGCTTTGCACTTGTATACATGATTCAAATCCGTCCTTTCCTTATACTTCGACAGCTACAGGCTTCTGTGCGTCGTGGTTGTGAGCGGCGCCTGCAAACACCTTAAGGCGGGTTGCGGACTTGGCACCGATGGAGTTATGAGGAAGCATTCCCTTTACAGCAAGCTCCATTGCCAACTCGGGACGGGTCTCCATAAGGGTCTTGTACTGTACTTCCTTAAGTCCTCCGATATAACCGGAATGACGGCGGTAATACTTCTGCTCAAGCTTCTTACCGGTCAGAACTGCCTTCTCGGCATTTACGATGATAACATACTCACCGCAGTCAACATGAGGGGTGAATTCGGGGCGATGCTTACCGCGAAGAATGTTTGCGGCAGCAACTGCAGTCTTACCAAGGGGCTTGCCGGCAGCGTCGATGACGTACCACTTGCGCTCAATGGTTTCTTTCTTAGCCATGAATGTGGACATTTTGCTTTTACTCCTTTAAAATTTACAGTCTTTTTCAATTTGACCTCGCTATTATATCATGTGTTTTGATTCTTGTCAAGCCTTTTTTGAAAAAAAGTTTAAATATTTTAATTTAGCATGGTACAATCTTCGATTTTCATCGATTTTCTCGCTTTTTTCACATGATTTCTCTTGCGTCATTTCATTTTTTTGCGTCATAATCCTTCTTTCCCTGCCATATAGTATAGCAAAAGCGATAGCAAAAGAAAGGAAGGCACAATTATGTCGAACACATACACTCCCGAGGGAACACGCCTCGTCACAACGGAAAACACGGAATCCATCCGCTCTCAAGCCGGGCTGGAGAGGGCGATGATCATGGGAAAGATTTTAGAAGCTCCCGTTCTTCTGTGTGACAACAAAATGCGCTTGCACGTTGATCTTTTCGGCGTCGACGGAATTATTGAAAAAAGTGAGGCGGTCTATTCTCCCACAGGAGAGCCGTCCAAAGACATCGCCGTCATCACTCGCGTGGGAAAGCCGGTATGTTTCAAGGTAATTTCGATCGAGCAACAAAACGGGCGTACGGTGGCGCGCTTGTCACGAAAAGAAGCACAGCGTGAATGTATGGAAAATTTCATTTCCCATCTGCGGTGCGGTGACATCATCCCCGCCAAGGTAACGCATATGGAAAGCTTTGGTGCCTTTGTTGACATTGGTTGCGGCATCATTTCCCTGCTCTCTATCGACTGTATCTCGGTCTCTCGCATCTCTCATCCGCGCGACAGATTGGAGGTGGGAATGCCCATTCGGGTGGCGGTCAAGATCATCGATAACACCACGCAGCGCATTTTTGTGTCTATGCGAGAGCTTCTCGGCACATGGGAGCAGAATGCCGCCGAATTCGAAGTGGGACAGACGGTTGCCGGTATTGTCCGCAGCGTAGAGCCTTACGGGATCTTCATTGAGCTGGCTCCCAATTTGGCGGGGCTTGCGGAGCTTCGAAGTGACGGATACGCAACCGCGGCCGAAAAAATGATCGGTCAAACTACAGCGGTGTACATAAAAAGCATTCTGCCCGAACGGATGAAAGTCAAGCTGGCTATGGTGGATGCTCATCACAGCGACATTCGCAAAATGCCCATACGATATTATATCGAAGACACTTGTCAGCATCTGAACTACTGGCGGTATTCGCCCGAAGGTGCTTCCAAACTGGTGGAAACGGTTTTTTGATTCGAATGCAGTAACATTAGGACAAATTCGAAAGAAAACCTGCACTTTTTAAATCACGCAAAACGATTGATCCGCTCCCTTTTTTAGTCAGCGCGAGCCACGGTGGTACACCATGTATTCGAGCAAGACTTCGGGGAGCGGATTTGTTTTTGTGATTTTTCCAAAAGCCTCAACCTTTTACGGGGGAGCGAGGACAATCTACTTTCCTTCCGTTCCCTGCTTTCAGTCGATCTTTTTCAGTTTTGCAAAGGTTGCCATCAGTTTCTTGGTTCCCGCACGGTCAAAGACGATCTCATACAAGGTGTCTGCTCCCAAAGGCTTGACAGACAAAACCTCTCCTTCCCCGAAGGTGGGATGAACAACACGATCACCCTCACAAAAGATCTCTCGTTTGGTTCGGGAGGCAGGGCGTGCGCTCGGAGTAACGGTGAGCGTTTCCCGTTTGGGAGCAAAATTGCCGCCGTAATGAGGCAATGTGCTCATCGGCATTCGCTCACGGTACTCGGCATCGGGACGCTCTACCAAGGACTCGGGAATCTCGGCAATAAAGCGAGAGGGTGGATTGTATTGGGTTCGACCGTACAAAAGTCTACAATTGGCATGAGAAATGAACAGCGCTTTTTTGGCTCGTGTAATGGCGACATAGGCCAAGCGGCGCTCCTCCTCGATCTCGCTCTCGCCTCCCATGACCGACTGCATTCCGGGGAAAATACCGTCCTCCATTCCGGGAAGAAAGACCATGGGAAATTCCAATCCCTTGGCACTATGTACCGTCATCATGACCACGGCATCGGCAGACTCGTCATACTTGTCCACATCGGCAACAAGGGCATTTTCTTCAAGAAAGCCCATAAGTGTCGGCTTAGTATCGGGCTCCTCCGCATTCATGGCGCGTTCGTACTCGATTACGCCCGAAACAAACTCTTCCAAGTTGTCCAATCGATCCTGCTCGGCCTCTCCGCCGTCAATGAGCATCTGACGGTAACCGGTGCGATCGATGGTCTCTTTGACCAAGGTTTCCAGGGAGACCTCTTCGGCAAGATCGGACAACGAGCGGATCAGAGCTGCAAATTCCATCAATCTCGGCGCGGAGTTTTTGAGTGCCACATAAGCACCTGCGCGCTCGATGACTTGGAACATGGTCAGCCCTTCCTCATTTGCGATATCACTTACGGCTTCCAGTGTCTTTTCACCGATCTTTCGACGGGGTTCATTAATAATGCGGAGCATTCTCTCACGGTCATTGTGATTTTCGATCAAATGCAGATAGGCAACAATATCGCGAATTTCCTTGCGGTCATTGAATCGAGTGCCACCCAGCATTCGGTACGGGACACCGCTCTTGGCAAAGGTACGCTCAATATTGCTTGATTGGGCGTTGTTGCGATAGAGGATGGCAAAATCCCGATAATGAGCCTGTCCGCCTGCGACCATGGTCTCGATCTTGTCGACCATAAAGCGCGTCTCCTCATTTTGATCCTCTACCTTGCGAATCAAGATCTTATCACCCGCGCCCGCACTTGTCCACAAATTTTTGCCGCGTCTGCCCAAGTTGTTAGCAATCACTGCATTGGCCGCGTCAAGGATGGTTTGGGTGGAACGGTAATTTTGCTCCAATTTGATGACTGTGGCATCCTCAAAATTGCGATCAAAATTGAGGATGTTCTCGATCGTTGCGCCGCGGAACTTGTAGATACTTTGGTCGTCATCACCCACCACCATCAGGTTGCGGTGACCGCCTGCTAAAAGCGCAGTCAGCATAAACTGGGCACTGTTGGTATCTTGATACTCATCCACGCAAACATAACGGAAACGGTTTTGATAATACTGACGCACATCCTCATGCTTTTTCAAAAGCTCTACCGTCTTCATAATGATATCATCAAAGTCCAAAACATTGGATTTCATCATCTCGGACTGATATTGCTTATAGATCTTTGCTATTTTGGCAATTCGAAAATCCCGTCCGGCCTCATCTTCCAGCATCTCGGGAGTCATCAGACGGTTTTTGGCATCGCCGATAATACTCATGACACTCTTGACGGGGAAGGCTTTTTCATCGATATCGAGAGCCTTCATGGCGGAAGAAACCGCTTTTTTGGAATCCTCGGTATCGTAGATCGAGAAGCCGGAACGGTACCCTACCCGATCTCCGTAGGTGCGGAGAATGCGCACACAGATCGAGTGGAAAGTTCCTGCCCATATTTCCTTGGTAATACTCTCATCACCGATCTCACGGGCGAGTCTGTCCTTGATCTCCCGCGCCGCCTTATTGGTAAAGGTGATAGCCAACATCCGCCACGGCTCGCAGGGGTGGGACGCGAATTGTGTCAAAACACTTTCGAGAATTTCCCGTGGCTGACCGACGGCTTGCTCCAGCGAGGCAACGTGTGCTTCATCCAGTCCAAACGGCACCACATCGCTCATATATGCGTTACCGTATTGAATGATAAATGCGATTCTGCGGACAAGCACGGTTGTCTTTCCGCTTCCCGCGCCTGCAATCACAAGCAATGGTCGGTTGACGGCAAATACCGCCTTTCTCTGCATCTCGTTAAGATCCTCGTACGCCTTTTCGAAAAGCGCACGTTTGGCCTTCAGATATCGTTGTTCTAAAGTCATTCCATCTATCCTTTTCTAATCGATTCTAATCAATAATTCCACCGCCAACAACAATGTCACCGTCATAAAGAACGACTGACTGCCCTGCGGCAATGGCGCGTTGGGGAGTATCAAAATCCACGCGCAGTCTTCCCTCTCCGATCTGTACGGCGGTAGCGGGCTGCTCCTTTTGTCCATAACGAACCTTGGCTGTAACGCGGGTGGGCACCGTCAGCGAATCGCAGGCAATAAGATTCACATCATGAGCCGTAAGGGTGGAGGAAAACAGATCCTCATTGTCGCCCAATGTCACGGTATTGGAGATCACATCCTTGGCGCATACGAAGGCTGGCTTGCCCAGTGCGATGCCCAATCCTTTTCGCTGTCCCACGGTATAGCGAATAATACCTCGGTGCTTCCCGAGGATCCTCCCGTCTCGATCAATAAAATGTCCTTCGGGAAAGGTATCGCCCGTGTGTCGCTCAATAAACGCGGCATAATCGCCGTCGGGAACAAAACAAATATCTTGGCTGTCTCGTTTTTGGGCATTGACAAAGCCATTCTGCTCGGCAATGGCGCGAATCTCTGTCTTGGGATAATCTCCCAAGGGAAACAACGTGTGCGCCAATTGATACTGTGTCAAAGAATACAGCACATAGGTCTGGTCCTTATGAAGGTCTGCCGCTTTTTTCAGCAAATATCTACCGTTGACATCCTTATCGATGCGTGCGTAATGACCCGTAGCAATAAAATCCATTCCCTTTGCTTCGGCCAGTTCCAGCATTTTTCCGAATTTGATATGCCGATTGCATTCGATGCACGGGTTGGGCGTCATGCCCTTGATATAGCTATCGGCAAAGCGATCCATGACCTCATGACGAAATGTCTCGGTAAATGACACAACCTCATGAGGGATGCCTTGGGACTCGGCTACCCGTCTTGCATCCTCTGCGTCATCGGCAGAACCGCAAGCTCGCTCACCTGCATAGAGACGGAGTGTAATACCGCTGACGTCATATCCCTGCTTTCGAAGAAGATAGGCCGCTACGGCACTGTCTACACCACCGCTCATTCCGATCATTACTTTTTTACTCATTCCGTTCCCTTCCCGCTCCATGAAAATTGGGTCAGCTCGCCGTCCTCTCGAAGACCTTCAAAATCATGCTGACGAAGCACCTCATATACGGCAATGGCTACGGAATTGGAAAGGTTGAGACTGCGCAGCTTATCCCGCATGGGAATGCGCACGGTAGTGTCGGGATGGGCAAAAAGAAGCTCCTCGGGAAGCCCTTTGGTTTCCTTACCAAACATCAAAAACACTTGATCGCTGTTATACTTGACCTCGGTATAGGCTCGAGGGGCTTTGGTGGAAAAATAGTATATAAGAGCATCGGGATGCTTGGCATGGAAGTCATCCAGGTCATCATAATAAGTAATATCCAACTGATGCCAATAGTCCAAACCCGCGCGTTTGAGCTTCTTGTCGTCGATCTCAAATCCCATGGGACGAATAATATGAAGAGCCGCTCCCGTAGCCGCACAGGTTCTTGCAATGTTTCCTGTGTTCTGTGGGATCTCCGGCTGGTGAAGAATGATGTTGATCTTTGTCATTTTCTTGCCCTCTTTTCGGTGGTACCCCTTTATTATATTATTTTTTTGTGCTATTTTCAAGAGAATTTTCAAAGAATGCAATAAAATTTACAAATAACTATTTTTTTATAGGAAAGAATGTAGTATAATGGATGTATAAATGCCCACTTGAAGAAAGGAAATCATAATGGGACTGGTAAATAAAATTTTCGGCACCTACAGTGAAAGACAGTTGAAAAAGATCCGCCCTATCGTAGACGCGATCGAGGCGCTTGCCGACAAATACAAAAATATGTCAAATGAAGAACTCACGGGAACGACGGAGCTTCTTAAGGCTCGCCTTTCCGCGGGCGAAACACTCGACGATATCCTCCCCGACGCCTTTGCTGCGGTTCGTGAGGCCGATGATCGTGTGTTGGGAAAGCGGCCCTTCCGCGTTCAGCTCATCGGCGGTATCATCATGCACCAGGGGCGAATTGCAGAAATGAAAACCGGTGAAGGTAAGACCCTTGTGGCTACCCTTCCCGCCTACCTCAATGCTTTGACGGGGCGCGGTGTCCACATTGTTACGGTCAACGAGTACCTTGCGCGCCGTGACAGTGAGGAAATGGGACGTGTTTATGAATTCATGGGGCTCACCACGGGTCTTGTCTATCACGGTCAAACGGCTGCCGAAAAGAAAGCGGCTTATGCCGCAGACATCACCTACGGAACCAACAACGAGTACGGATTTGACTATCTGCGTGACAACATGGCCATATATAAGGAGCGCACAGCACAGCGCGGTCATGTCTTTGCCATCGTGGACGAGGTGGACTCGATCCTTATCGACGAGGCGCGTACTCCCCTTATCATATCGGGTGCGGGTGACAAGGCTACCGATATGTATGACCGCGCCAATGCTTTTGTTTTGACTCTGACCAAGCGCGTTATCAAGGAGCAGGACACCAAGCAGGAATTGGACGATGAAACGGCTGACTACATCGTGGATGAAAAGGCAAATAACGCTATTCTTACCCCCAACGGTGCGCAAAAAGCAGAGGCGTATTTCGGTTTGGAAAACTATAATGCCCCCGAAAACTCTCAGCTTGTGCACCATATCAATCAAGCCATTCGTGCACACGGCGTTATGCATCGCGATGTTGACTATGTGGTGAATGAGCAAGGCGTTATGATCGTTGACTCCTTCACCGGTCGTCTAATGCCCGGTCGTCGTTATTCCAACGGTCTTCATCAAGCCATTGAAGCCAAAGAGCACGTCAAGATCGAAAAAGAAAACAAAACGCTGGCCACCATCACCTTCCAAAATTATTTCCGTATGTACGAAAAGCTATCGGGCATGACGGGTACCGCATTGACCGAGGAGCTGGAGTTCCGTGAAATTTACGGTCTCGATGTAGTGGAGATCCCCACCAACCGCCCCATGATCCGAAACGATCATCCCGATGCGGTCTACAAAAATATCAAGGGTAAATACGATGCGGTAGTTGCGCAGGTGATCGAATGCCACAAGAAGGGACAACCCGTACTTGTGGGTACCGTTTCCATTGAAAAATCCGAGGAGCTCTCTCACAAGCTCAAAATGAACGGTATTCCTCACACAGTGCTCAACGCTAAGCACCATGAAAAAGAAGCCGAGATCGTCGCACAAGCGGGTAAGCTGGGCGCAGTTACCATTTCCACCAACATGGCCGGTCGTGGTACCGATATCATGCTGGGCGGCAACCCCGAATACATGGCCAAAAAGGAAATGCGCAAAATGGAGATCGAAGAGGATCTCATTGCAATGGCCACGGGAACGGCGGACATTGATGACGAAGCCGTCAAGGAGGCTCGTGAGACCTTTCGTACCCTCTATGAAAAGTACAAAAAGGAGATTGAGCCCGAGGCAAAAGCTGTTCGCGAGGCAGGCGGTCTGTTTATTCTCGGTACCGAGCGCCATGAGAGCCGCCGTATCGACAATCAGCTTCGCGGTCGTTCGGGTCGTCAGGGTGACCCGGGTGAATCTCGATTCTATCTGTCTTTTGAGGACGATCTGATGCGTCTGTTCGGTAGCGAGCGAATGATCGGCATTGTGGATCGTCTCGGACTCGACGACGACACACCTATTGATGCGCGTATTCTCTCCAACTCCATCGAGTCGGCGCAAAAGCGCATTGAGGACAACAACTTTAAACGCCGTAAGAATGTGCTGACATACGATGATGTTATGAATCAGCAACGTTCCAAGATCTACTCCCAGCGCCGCGAGGTTCTGGACGGTTCGGATATCTCTCAAACCATTCGCAGCATGATCATTGCCACCATCTCCATGAATGTAGAACATTTCACCTTTGGAGATGAGCCCTTGACTTGGAATTTTGACGGACTGCGCGACAAATATCGCGGTCTTCTTTGTGGCGACGATGACTTCAAATATACCGATGAGGAATTGAAGAAGCTCGACCGAGTTGAGATTCGTGATATGCTTTGCGACCGCGCTCTGGAGATCTACGAGCACCAAGACGAGGTATTCGGCGCCGAGGCATTCCGCGAGATTGAGCGCGCGATCCTCCTTCACACGGTTGATGCGGCTTGGATGGAGCACATTGATCTGATGGACGATCTCAAGGGAACCATCAATCTCCAAGCCTACGCACAACGCGATCCCGTTGTCGAATTCCGCATTCAAAGTGCCGATATGTTTGACGCGATGATCGATGAGATTCGCGAGACCACCGTTCGTCGTGTGCTTACCGCTACGCCCAAGGCTCCCGAAATTCGCCGTGTTGAGGTGGCAAAGCCTACCTCCGAAGGGTTTGAAGGTGCCATGCAGAAGAAAACGGTCGTCAAGCATTCCAATGAAAAAATTGACCGCAACGGTCTTTGCCCTTGCGGTAGCGGAAAGAAGTATAAGAAGTGTTGCGGCTTGCGCCAAAACGCACAGTAAAGGACAGGTGTCTTTATGGGATTTGGTCTGTTATTTATTGGCTATTTCATTGCTTTTTTCATGTCCTTTAACAACTACAGATTTGCCTTTGAGATCGTCGGCTACGCCATTATGGTCTCGGCCACAGGAAAGCTGTCGGAGTACAAGCACAGTCTCTCCACCTCCGGGGTTGCCCTCCTTTTGATGGCACTGTGCTCGACCTACGAGGGATTCCGTACATTGAACGAAACGATGTCTCTTGAATTCCCCATTTTTGGAGGTGGCATCTCGTTTGCCGTTTCGATTCTTAAATCCGCAAGTATCCTTCTCTTTCACTTCCTGCTTCTCACATCGTTGCGCGACATCGCCAAGGATGCCGAAGAGCACGGAATTGCCAAGCGTTCCTATTTGGCACTGGTGCTGGCGGCAATTTCCTGTGTTTTGGACCTCTCCGTTTTGATCACCGGAAATCTTTTGGGAACCGATCTCGGTGTCGTTCGCATCTTGACGCTGATCGCAACATTGGTTCGGATACTCTACCCTTTTGCTCTTCTGGCCTTTGTCTACTCCTGCTATGCTCGCATCTGTGCTCCCGAGGATGTGGATATGCCGCAGCGTCCGTCGCGTTTCGCTTTCGTAAATCGCTGGCGCGAAAAACGCGAGCAAAAAGCGGAAGAAACGCGTCGCTGGCGTGAGGAATACCAACAAAACCTGAATGAAAAAAAGAATTCCGCCGGTGGCGGAAAGAAAAAAAAGTGAGGTAGCGCATGGGAAAAGCAAGAAAAAACCTGGGACTCGGTTTAGTCTGTCTGTCCTTTGTATTTCTTTTCAATCCACTCTTTAGTGTCGTTGACTTTCTCCCGGACATCATCGGTTATTTATTGCTCTGCGTTGGCATTTCACAATTGGCCGACATGAACTATCATTTTGAAGAAGCTCTTCGGTATTTCAAACGAATGCTGGGAGTCAGCGCCATCCAACTGTTTTCACTTTTCATTCTCTTCGGATTTGTTACCGGTCGCGAACGCCCCTCTTCGATTCTCTTGCTCACTTTCACCTTCTCTGTTATCGAAGTGATCTTCCTCGTTCATGCTTACAACGAGCTTTTTGAGGGCTTCACATACATGGGGTCCCGTATGGACGCTACGTCGGTATTCCATATTTCCGAAGTGCGGCTTCGTCGGAGAGAAAGAAAAATTCTGCGAGATGAAAAGCGGGTGGAAAAGGATGCGGAGATACGTCGCCGCAAGAATCTTCCCCCTCGCACCATAAAAGTTAGAGAACGGCGTCCGCTCAAAAACGATACATCCCGTATGGCAGGCTTCACATTGTTTTTTGTAGTGCTGAAAGCCTTCCTTACCGTACTTCCCGAGTTTTCTGCCTTGACAGAGCAAATATCGGACGAGACGGCAGGATTTGTCTTTTGGTATGATTATATCGGTCTTTACCGCACCTTTTCTCTTTCCATCGTCGTTGTTGTCGGTGTCATTTGGCTTATTAGAATGATTCGCTATATTCGTTCCATCATGAAGGATCGTCCATTTATGCAGGCAATGATCAACAAGTATGTGGCGGAGGTCGAACCAAAGACTTACCTTTTTATTCAAAGAGCCGTAAAACGCGCGTTTCTCGTGCTCTGTGTAGGCGTATTCTTCTGCATTGATTTTTATGTGGATGACAACAGTATTCTTCCCGACTTTCTTTGTCCCATCATTTTGATCGTCGCGTTGTTTATGTTGAGAAAATTTGTCAAGGTTCCTGTCACAAGCTACCTTCTATGCGGACTTTATACCGTCACCTCCGCAGTAACATATTATTTGTCAGCCTCCTTTTACAGCAATTATTCTCTGACACTTACCGATATTCGCATAGAAGCCCACAACGCATTTCAGATGCTCACGGTTTCCAAAATTGCAGACAGTGCTGTGTTCTTTTTGATGATCCTCGGGCTTCTCCCCGTACTTTCACAGATCATCAAAGCATATACAGGGTTTGCACCCATCAGTGAGGCAAATGTGCAAATGAATGAAAAAATTCGCTGTGTTCACGAAACTTTGCGAAAAAAAACCTACATTTTCCTCGCCATTGCTGCGCTTTGTTCGGTCAGCAGCATTGGATATATTCTACTGGTGAAAAATGTGACATTCATGTGGATCGTTGATTTTTTGGTTTGCTTGGTGTTCGCAATCTATACCATAGTCACCTTGAATGCTATCAGCGAAGAGGTACAGTATAAATATCTTCTTTCTTGAAAAAATTCCCTTCTCCATCGAATATTCCGCATGACTTGGGTTATACTATCTTTGTAATTTCCGTACGCGGATTACAACAAGTCAAAGAAAGGAACCTCAATCATGCAGAACAATAATCAGAACCGAAACAACAATCAAAATCAAAACGAAAACAAAAACAACAATCAAAACCAAAAGCAAAACCAGAACAATAACCAAAAGCAGAACAACCAAAATCAGGATCGCAAGAACGACGACTGATTTTATGTTCTCCAAAAGATCGGGGATCCGCATCATCCAGGTGCAGATCCCCTTTTTCTTATTCTTTTTATAAAGTTAATCGATAGACATATCCAGCTTAAATCGCATGATCTTCCTCAAGGTATTCTTCGGGAATTCCTCGGTACGAACCTTGAGAACACCGATCTTCTTGTAAGGAACTGCGCCACGGTTGTAATTGTCAACATAGGGCTTCAAGTACGCATGGACATCCTCAATTCCGTTCTTCTCGATATAATCCTTATCGGGATAGACTTCTGCAACAATAGCATTATGCTCCATGCCGCGCTTACTTTGTCCCTCGTATACAATGATCTCCAGCACACCGGGAGTTGCGATCAACTCGTTCTCGATCTCTTCGGGATACACATTTTTTCCGTTGGAGAGAATGATCAGGTTCTTTTTGCGTCCTGTAATATAGAGAACGTTATTTTCATCCAGTTTTCCGTAGTCGCCGGTTCTGAAGAAGCCGTCCTCGGTCATGGCTTCTGCCGTTGCAACCTCGTCGTTATAATATCCCAGCATAACATTGGGTCCCTTGACAAGGATCTCACCTTCACCGTCTTCGTTAGGATCGTCGATCTTAACTGTATCAATATCCAAAACAGGACCTACGCTTCCCTCCACAGATCTGCGGCTTCTGTTAACCGCAATAATGGGAGCACACTCGGTAATGCCGTAGCCATTGAGAGTGCGGATGCCGATAGCCTCAAAGAAATGCAAAATTTCAGGATTAATGGGAGCGCCTCCCGAAATGATCATCTTAACTTCACCGCCGAAAGCCGCGCGGATTTGGGCAAACAGCTTTTTGCGAACATCAATTCCCACTTTAAGAAGTGCATTGCTGACCTTGATCATTCTGGCAACCAATTTTTCTTTTCCCTGCTCCTTGATGTTGGCATGGATCTTGCGGTAGAAGGTTTCAAGATACAAGGGTACCAGCACCAAGTGACCGGGGCTCTGTTCCCTAAGCTCTTTTTGCACATAGCGAAGACCCGCGGAAATATATATTTCTGCGCCAATCATTGCATGACCAATCAGCATGACGGAAGAACCAAAGGTATGGTGTGGAGGAAGAACTCCAACGGTTTTCTCGCTAAAATCGATATAAGGGATTATATCGGACAGATCGGAAAGAAATGCATTTTGAGAGAGCATAACGCCCTTCCCCTTACCCGTAGTACCCGAAGTAAATACAAGAAGCGCCAATGCCATGGGATCAATTTCAGCATTAAAATAGACATCGGGATCAGCGGCAAACTTCTCACGTCCCGCTGCAACAAGGGACATGAGCGATCTCTCGTTCTTCTTGGCCAGCAAGTATACGGGAGCCTCCGCCAATGCAACATTTTCGGCAATTACCGCAGCCTTTTCTGCCTGATCCTCGTCGCAGAAAAGGAAATACGCATCTGCCTTCTTGACCGTATCCGCAAGATCGGTTGCCTGCCATTCGCGATCCAGAGGAACCAAAATACCGCCGATCGAAAGTGTTGCAAAATAGGTCAGAGCCCATTCATAAGAAAACTTACCGATCAAAGCACTCTTCTTTCCTGCACAGCCCATGGCCGCCAACTCGGAAGCAAGTGCTCTTACATCATCGCGAAGCTGTTGGAAGCTGACCTTTGTGATCTCCGGGCGACGAGGGTCAAGACGGAAGGAATATGCGCATTTCTCGCCATACTGCTCTGCCGCCCATTCCACAAGCTCACGCACATTGGCGAACTCGTGTTTTTCGTGCAAAATCTCGTTTTTCATTTTCGTCTGTTCCTTTCTGTGCCAAAAGGCAGTTTGATCAAAGTTTACGCTGTTTGCGCCCACGGGCGCGAGAAGTTAACGGAAGGAAAAAGTACAAAATGCTTTGCTATACCGCTGAGCGATATGCATAGATTTTTTGACAAAAATTCTTTAGCTTTACTTTTTCAAGCCTTCCAACAAAAAGCCGAATCCGTATCGGAAATTCTTGACGGCCTCCTCTTTGGGAATCTTACGACCGACAGCATCGGCATTATAGCCACGGCAAAAGCACCAAATCGAATAACTCAACATATCTGCGTCCACATCCTTGATAAAGTCCTTTTTTCTGGCATATTCGATGAGTTTTTTTATCTCGAGCTTCCACCATTCGTAGTTGCTTTGTGTGAGAGAGTCGAATTCGAATACATAATGATTGAATTGCATCTTGGCATCGTACGATAAGATCAAGGCATTGACCACGACATCCATCACATGATCAAAAAAATCCTTTCCATTATCTATGCCGGTAGTAATGCTTGTTCGAATCTTCAAAATCGTATTTTTATAAACGACCTCCAGCACCTCTCCGATATTATGAAATCGATTATAAAAAACTCGATTGGTAATTCCCATAGTTGACAAAATTTTTCTCACAGTAAGAGTATGAGCGCCACTTGAGGTCACAATGTTTTCGGCGGTCTCCACAATTTTTTCGGACATTTCATCCGAAATCAGCGGTTCCCTTATATCCTTATCGACCAAAAAAGCACCTCCTTCAGCACACTGTGTGCTGATATTATATCATACATTTTCTCTTTTGTCAAGATGTTTTTTCTTTTTTATAAATTCAACAAAAACAGAGCAAGGCAAAAGCACCTTGCTCTGCAATTCTTTGAAATCGAATAACGATCAATCCGCGGTAAGACCGGAACGCTCGATACCCTGTACAAGGAATCTCTGACAGAATGCGTAGAGAATCACAAGGGGAGCAATGATCATAATACCGCAAGTATTATTGATCGCTGCCTTATACATATTCTCGCCCGCATACTGTGTTGCCGCAGCCAGCGACTTGGGAATTCCAACAACGGTAGGCATCAGCTTCATTCTTGTCGCGGTGTAGAACAGATTGGTATAGAAATCGTCTGTCCACTGCCAGCAGAATGCAAACAGGAATACCGTGATCATCATGGGGATAGACAAAGGAAGAATGATCTGGATAAAGGTACGGAATACACCGGAACCATCCATATACGCCGATTCTTCAAGCTCATCGGGAACGCCGCGGAAGAACTGACGAAGGAGGAAGATATACAGACCGTTCTTAAATGCCAATGCACCAATAGACAGCAAGATCATCGGCCAGTGAGTATTCATCAAGTTGACACCATTGGCGAACTTATCGGGCAAAATTCCGATATTGCTCAAACCGCCCAAAAGTCCATAGATATCAAAATAGGTGAAGCTCAAGCTGAAAGACCCCTGCAATGTCTGGTGAGGGATGATCATGGTAAGGATTACCGCAATAAATACCGCTTTGTTACCACGGAACTTAAACTTTGCCAAACCGTAAGCAATCAAACAGCAGGAGAACATCTGAACTACGGCTGCCAAGAAGGACAGTGTGAAGGTGTTCATAAATGCGGTAACATACTCGTTATCCACCCAAATCGCTTTATAAATATCCAATGTAAAGTGTTTGGGGATCAAACGAACCGTAGCATCGACGAAGTCCTCGGGAGCCATGAAAGAACCTGCGATCTTCGAGAAGAACGGGAACAAAACGATGTAGGAAATACCAACCAAAAGAACCAAACGGAAAACAAACCAAACCACTTTCTTCAAGAAGAAGAGAGAGACGAACTTTGCTTTAAGTCTTTCCAACAGGGGTGTTCTGTCAAATTCCACACGGATCTTATTCTTTGTTTCTTTTGCCACTCTGGGCTTATTCATACTATCTTGTGCGTTCATTGTAACACCTCCTTTAGTCCTTCTTTTGGTAGAATACGAATGCCGACAGGATACCGGACACAGCCGCCAAGATCAAAATAACGATCAAGAAATACAACCACGACATTGCCGCATTTACACCACTATCCGTTGTCGAACGGGCGTTATTGATATAGGTCATAACCAAGTTGGAGTCTGTGGTAAAGGAGTCAATGATCGTATAAACGGCATTAACCAAAATCATCGGGCTGACCATGGGCAGGGTGATCTTCCAGAAGGTCTCCCATGCAGTCGCACCGTCAATGGAGCACGACTCATAGATCGCAGGCGAGATCGACTGCAGACCGGCAAGGAAGATAAGCATCTGTACACCGGAGCGGTTAACGATATCATAGATATCATTGATCATTCCAACAACGTATTCCACAAGTTCTGTACCAACCTTCATATTAGCAAACAAAACCTGAATGTCCATCGCCGAAACGATCTGTGCGGATGTACTCGTACCGGAACCGTCATTAATACCCTCAGAACCCTCCATCGAGGTACCGATAATGTTCTGTGCCTCGATACCTTCCATAAGACCCGTAGAAAGGATAACGGGAATGAAGAAGATTGCACGGAACACACCGCGTCCTACCATCTTCTGATTCAAAAGAATCGCCATAAAGAGGGAGAAAATGATGATTGCGGGAATGTCAAACGCAAGATCCTTCAAACCGGCAATCAAAGTCTGGAGATAGTTCGGATCCTTAAAAAGGGCATCACTGTAGTTTTGGAATCCCACAGGGGTGAGGCTATAGCCTCCACCCTGCAAGAAAGACATTTTATTAAAGGTAAGCTTCAAGGAGTCAAAAACAATGGGCAAGTATACGATCAGGAAACCGAGAACAAAGGGAAGGACAAAGAACCAACCCGCGCGCGCTTTCTTTCGATCAAGAGAGGCAACTTTTCTTCTTCTCTTTTTGGGGGCTGCATTCTGCTTGCCCAATTTTCCTGCCAAATCTTTTGCATTTGTCATGTGTTACACCTCCCTTTCCTTAAGCTTCGTGATCGATGACAACGTAGCCGTAGCGATCGATCTCATAGGTGGTTCCGTTGTATTCAACGGAAATGGTGAAATAGTTGTAGTTCAACAAGAAGGTTCTGTAAGCAGTTCCCTCTTCGCCGTAGGTTACAGCCACGATAGAGCCGTCATCAATAAGATATCTTTCGTTGATCTTTTTGGAGTCTTCCTCCTCCTCACCGGGTGTTTCTTCCTCGGACTCGATAACGACGATACCCTCGATCTCTGCCATAATCGAAGCATAAACCGAATCTGCGGTATCCATAACAGTCTTCATTTCTGCGGATACGCCGGCAATTGCCTCTACATACTGAGCCATGTCGTCAATGAACTGCTGAGAGTAAGAACCGTCGGCCTTGAAGTACTCAACAGCCATATTCACGATACGAACCTTATCCTCTACGGTATCAGAGGACTGCTTGATCACATTGTACGCGATCATGAAGTTGTTAACTGCGGTTTCAATTCTTGTGATTGCATTGTCGATTGCAGACTGATACTTAGCCACATTGGTTTCATAGTCCTCTGCGTTAGGATCGAGCTTTTCGATATTGCTCTTTGCAGACTTAATGGCAGTAACATAACCCTTGATTGCCGTCAAGCTGCTGTTCAAGCTTGCGCTTCTGGTCTTTGCAGCCGCCACTGCCTTCTTGGCATTCTCAACTGCGGAAACTCTTGCTTCGAGAAGCTCTGCGCGCAACTTTGCTGCTGCTGCGGCGGCGGCCTGCTCCTCTGCAAGCTTGTTAGCTTCCTCTTCGGCCTTCTTATCGGCCTCGACCTCTTCTGCATCGGGAATTCTCATTCCGTCCAAAAGCTCGTGGTTGATGATAAGCATCGTCTGAAGATCCTTGGTGATCGAGTTGAGCTCATTATAGATCTCTACCAGGTCACCGGATTCGAACTTGCCGGTCTCATCGTTGTAGTCACCTGCCCAGATATCATATCTTACAGAATAATACTTGCTGTAATAATAATCTTCCTTAAGAGCAGTTGCGTTATCATAAGTAAGAACGAAGTAAACCGAAGCACCGTTCTCGATTGCCTTCAGCAAACCGTACTGGATATTACCTTCCATGTTAATGGGGTTACCCGTGTACTGCTTATAGCCGTGAAGCACGATACCTGTGAAAGGAACCGAGTTACTGGATGCGAGGTAGCGGCTACCGTCAATGGGAAGACCCAAAATGTAGTCGACATACTGCCATGTATAAGCGTTACCGCCGGAAGTCATAACATTACCGTATGTCTCGGAAAGATCCTTAAATGCATTGATGGTGAACTGCTTGGAGTCCTCGCGGTTGTAAGGCTCATCTTCATCGAAGTCGGAGTTCAAGTCAGTACCCAAGGTAGAGACCGAAATGCCGAGATCGCTTCCGTTTCCTGCCAAGCTGTACTTCAAATAGTTGGTGGCCAACTTATTGTAGAAGCGGCTGAAGTATGCGGGAGAAACAACAAGGCTACCGGTAGACTCCAGTGCTTGATAAGTAGCACTGTAAGTACGCTTGGTGGTATAACGGTCGTCAATGGTCTTTACGGCATGCTTGCTCAAGCTAAAGCCATCGAACATATTATCCATCATAACATTTGCGAAGTCGAAGTCCGGGAAAATTCCGATATGGTTACCGTCGGTAAGCGATGCGGAATTGATGCTCTCGGCAAACTTCATCAGCGCTTCGAAGCCCTTCTTACCGCCTACTGCCTTTTCCCACTTCAATCCGTAAGGAATGGAAGAATAGAGACCGCCGTTAGCATAACCTGTCAACTTGAAGTTGATGTTTGTGATGCCCACACCCTCTTGAGAGAGATCCTTATAGATCTGCTGGATATCATCAAAGGTGGTGAGAGGAGTCATAACATTAACGGGGATCGAAAGGATCTTCTCAATCGTCTCCATAGCACCGAAGGTCTCGATGTAAAGAGGAATCGCGCTCTCCATCTTATCTTTGTCCAAACGGCTCAAAACCGCTTTTTGGTTGGACAAGGACTCATTCTGAGTGCCGGTGGAGAATGCAGAGGTCAAATAATCACGGTAAGCCTCTGCCATACCGAAGTAGTTAGCCGAGTAGGTATCGGTAAGTCCCTTCTCTGCTGCGATCTTATCATCGGTCAGCATAACGTAACGGACGGTATAGTTACCGACATACTTTCTGTCAGAAACAACGGTCCAAGAGCTCGACTGACCTACAGAAATTGCATCTGCAACATTGTACGAGTCAGAAGGTCTGGGATTTACAGTAAGCTGAACAGTGTGGTACTCACCGCGTCCGCCCATGTGATAAGAACGGATCTCGGAAAGCGCGTCACCTTCTTCGATGATTGCGAAGAAACCACTGGTCGTGGGATTTTCATTCTTCTGAATCTCATAGACAGTGCCTTCCGCATTGGTAGCTACATAGGAATAAAGGTTGTCACGAACCAAACCAAAAACAGGCATACGGAGTGTTTCCTGATATTTAGCACCGGAAATGGTGTGGTATGCATAGTCGTAACCATAAACCTTACCGCCTATGGTCTGCGTGCTGGAAGCCAGATCCTCAAAACGGAAGATCGCACCGGAACCGTCGGGAAGGAAGGTATAACC
>JAZSPB010000013.1:0-4282 GCA_045537235.1 Eubacteriales bacterium | reverse complement strand
AAATCAAATAGACGATTGCCAAAACAATTGGACCTAACCCCGTGGCAATTAAGCCTCGACGCACAAAATCCAAAACAAACTTTTTCATATTCCTTCGTACCTCCTTCTGATCTCCGCAAAGCAACGCCTTGAAACGTATTCTTTATATCCGCAGTAAAACACGGCATCTACACCGCCGCTGAAAACCGCATCAAATCGCTGAATACGATGTTCATTGGCGATAGTAGATTTGTTGATACGGATAAAATACGATGGCAAAATATCCTCTAAATCCCGAAGCCTGTCTTTGAGCGAATAGTGATTGCCTTTTGTATCAATGGCAATTACCTTTCTATCAAGGACAGTAATGCACTCTATCTCTACAAACGAAAGCTTTCGCATTTCTTCATCTCGGTATCCCATTATAAAGTCTGCTCCGGAAAAGCTATGCACGAGATCTTCTATCTCTTGTGTTAGAGAAGAAGGCGCGTGAACGATTGCGATTATTTCTTCTTCGGCATCCTTGTCGATGATAAGTTTGTACTTCATTTCCCATAATCCTTATTGTTTTTTCATTTGTCCAAGAAAGCAGAACACGGCAATCACCGTTAATGCTACGCTATACAGAACAATCGGCAAAATATGTGTTGCTGTAAGCCCGAAATCTCCGCTAAACAACGCTTTTTCTATTTCTGCTGCGTGAACAAACGGGAGTGCATTGGCTATTTTCTCAAAGACTCCGCCCACGAGTTCCAAATCGAACCACACGCCCGAAAGCCACGCAGAGAGATTGGTAAGCAATGCTCCGCAAATACCGCCAACCTGTTTAACGCCAAAAATACTGCCACACAAAAGTCCGAGTGCGATATTAAAAATTGCCATAGGTATCATACCGATAACCGCATAGATAATATTCACGCTGAGCGTAAGCCCCAAGGGGATTGCAAACAGATAACAGATAACCGTCTGTCCGAGAGCAATGGGCAGAAGCGGAAGCATATATCCTATGATGAAATCAAATCCCGTAAGCGGTGTTGTATATAGTCTTTGCAAGAGCGCGCTTTCACGATCTTTAGCAACCAATGTTGCTGAAAACAATGTCATAAACGATAGTCCAAACACAGTAATGCCGGGAGTTAATGTATCAATCTCAAACAAGCTCACGGGAATATTTGCCTGTAAAGCACTGAGAAGCAATAACAATACCAACGGAAATCCCAAGCCGAATCCGAGGTTGATTGGATCGCGCAAGATCTCCTTCGTACATCTTTTGGCAAAGGTCATCATTCTCATATCGAGCCCTCCTTTACGATAGAAACGAAAGCTGCTTCAAAATCGTTTGTTCCGGCTCTCTCGTTAAGTTCATCCACAGTGCCTACCGCAAGAAGTTTTCCGCTTTTCATAATGCCTATGCGGTCAGAGAGCGCTTCAGCTTCTTCCATATAGTGCGTAGTTAAGATGATCGTAATTTTGCCTTTCAAAGAACGAATGGTTTCCCAAAGCTCGTGCCTTGCTATAACGTCAAGCCCAAGAGTAGGTTCGTCTAAAAATAGAATCTTAGGTTCGCTTATCAGTGCCATTGCAATGCTGACGCGTCGTTGCCAACCACCCGAAAGCTTGCCTGCCTTTCTTTGCAACACAGTATCCAAGCCAAAACTCTCAGAAAGCTCTGTAATCTTCGCCTGTGTTTTTTTCTTGGAGAAGCCGTGAATACCACAAATCAGTTCAAGGTTTTCCTTTACGGAAAGATTAGGCGCAACGGCAGTTTCTTGGGGAGATACGCCAATCAACCGCTTTACTTGTTCCGATTCCTTCGTTATACTGTGACCGCCGACAACGGCATCTCCCTCCGTAGGCATTGTTAGGCAAGAAAGCATTTTAATAGTTGTAGTCTTTCCCGCGCCATTTACACCGAGCAGAGAAAACAATTCACCTTGCCGTATTTCTAAATCAAGCTTATCCACGGCAGTAATGTTTTTATACCGCTTGACAAGCTCGGTCGTTTTAATTGCTTGCATTTGTGTTATCCTCCATTTCGTTTTGCTTACGGATAACATTATAGCAAATAAACACGGTGAAATGTTGATTTTTGTCTGTTCGGTCGTTTTTGATGTCTTATCGGTTATAATGGTGCGAGGCTCTTAAAAATCAGCCCTCGCTCCGTTGAGAACGAGGGCTATTACACCAACCTGAATTTGTTATATTGCTTTTCGCAAATATATCATATCTACAAGTTGTACGCCACACTCAATGATCGGGTGGTCATAGTTATCCGTGAAAAAGTTTGGAATACTATGTGAACGGACAAAGCCGCATTTCTCGTAGAAAGGAATTGTCAATGGGCTATCTCCTGTTCCAACTTGCAAAACAGAATACTGTCCACGATATTGCTTGGCAAGGAACTCAATTAAAGTTCTTGCATATCCTTTGCCTTGATATTCGGGAACGGTAGCAATGTTTTTTATTTCAAGAATTCCGTTTCCTTCATCGGTTACGACACACTCGCACTTGACTCCGTTATCGTTAAGTACATACATTTTGCCTTTTTCAAGATAACGATCTATCATATCTTCTTGTTCATCTGCTAACAATAGCAAATCAAGATATTCTTTTTTGTTTTCTTTTATCTCAATAATTTTCATCAAATCCACTTTTTAGACCAAGAGAACAAGGTGTCTGACATTTTTTTGAACTCAACAGCTCCGCCATTTTTCAGTTTCAAGAAGATTTCAACGATTTTTCGTTCATCGGCAGAAATCACGCCGAGCAGTTCATTTTGATGCTTGACGTATTTTCCCGTCTGCTTGAAAGCAATAGCCTGCACTACAAAGGATGCGGATTTATACAGCCCGCGCAAAATATCCTCGCTCTTTTCGTGCAACATATTATGCACACAGCCGTGATAGATATTGCACGTGCCGATTTTGATGGCTCTGCTGACATCCGCTTCATCAATGACCGTAAGCAATTCATCAAGGCTACCTTTTATGGGTGTCGTGTCATAATAAAACTGAAAAAGGTCGGAAGGCTCCCAATGGAAAATCTCGTCCTTTCCCGAAAGAAAACCGCAGATCAGTTCTCTATGAGGTAAAGCATCCAACATTGTATTATATTTTTGTATGTCAGAAGCGGATAACTCGTCAAGTATCACGACAATATCAATATCGCTCGTGTCGGTTGCTTCGCCGCGCCCGTAGCTGCCTTGCAGTCCGACAAACCATACGCGATTTTCAAAATTATCATTTAAGACTTTCAAAAAGCCATCCATCCAAGTAGTTGTTTCTATCATTTACCTCACCTCGTTATTAACTCACTGTGATTCGCCCGAAAATGCGACCTTGTATTTGGGTAATACAACTTTTATAAATATCAATGCGTTGACTAATAAAATAACGCCGTAAATAATTCGAGCAACGACCTCGGGAACAAGAAGCTTGATACCGTTCATATCTCCGCCCCCGAAAAATCCGCAAAGAATACTTAAATAAAGCGGATCGATCAGTAGCATTGCGATTGTGATATAGTAGGAGCAAGCCTTGACCACTTTAGAGGATAATTTTGCGATCTTTCCTATCAAAGCAATCAAGATATAAGCGGACAGTAAGGTCGCAATAGAGCTTATAAGACAAAACACACCAAGCTGTGTTTGTGTCATCTTTTCAGCATATATATCAATTTGCATTCCCAATCCCTTAAGGTTAATTTGCTTAAATGCACCGATAGATAGGGCGTATAGCAAATGAGTACCTTCGTGTATCAGATAATATGCAATGACCGCCGAGATCAATCCAACATATTGTCGTACTCGTTTGTTCATTCGCTTTACCTCATTAAGTTTGTTTATTATTGCCTTGTTTGGAAGCCAAAACAATTGAACCGACAAGCAAAGCAACGCCAAGCGTGAAAAACACGCATCCAATAACGGTATTTAATTGATTAGCAAAAAAGCCAATCATTCCGGCGCCGGTAGCGCAGCAAATTACTTGAAATACCTTTTTCATAAATCACCCTCCAATAATTGCCTAATTAAATCAGCCCATTGATCTTTTGAAATTGCAAACACCTTCGTAATTTCATTTTCGTCATCTTTATATTCATCAACTTGTTTGCAACCATAAGAGATCGCAGTTTTTACTGATGGTTCATTGGTGTACTTCATGTAGGAATAGACTATCTGAAACGGTGTGTTGTTAAACGTCCAATCTCTGACTGCAATTGCCGCTTCTTTGGCATATCCGTTTCTTTGTTTGTCGGCTCTTATATGGTATCCGATTTCAGGCTTAATCTGACCATCTATGAGCTG